>NZ_CP012678.1:311372-622745 GCF_001298525.1 Psychrobacter urativorans | reverse complement strand
TATAAAGTAAATTAGGTTTTACCGCGATAAGTAATACGACCTTTAGATAAGTCATAAGGGGTCATTTCAACCTTAACCTTATCACCGGTTAAAATACGGATATAATGTTTACGCATTTTACCTGAAATATGCGCAATGATTTCGTGTCCGTTTTCTAAACGAACTTTAAACAAAGTATTTGGAAGGGTATCAATGACTTCGCCTTCAAATTCAATAATGTCGTCTTTTTTGGCCATAATGTATATATCAATCAGTGAAAAATAAGACCATATTATACGTAAGTTAGCGCGCTAAAGCAACAAAATATATGATTTTTGCTTGACAGCGTGTAATCGTTATGTATGCCAGCCTATATGAAGCTAGTCGGGAAGATTTAGCCAAATAGGAGTCAATGGCGCGTTGGGTAATAGCTGCTGGTAAGCCTCAGGGTAGTAGGCGTTAATAAAATATAAACCATCTCCAGACGCAGTTGGCGGCGCAATAGTACGGTTTTTCTTAGATAAAATCTTTAGAAAGTCGTCTGGTTGTAAGTCATGTCTGCCAATCGCATATAGTGTGCCCATCAAATTGCGTACCATATGATGTAAAAACCCATCGGCTTGTATATCAAAGACAATAAATTGCCCATGCTGGAATAATTTAGCATGACTAACATTGCGTACGGGCTGATTAGACTGGCAAGCAGCAGCGCGATAACTACTAAAGTCGTGTGTGCCTACGATATCGGCAGCGGCTTGTTGCATGGCGGCTAAATCTAACGGCTCATGAATATGAGTCACTTGATGATTTAAAATCGCTGGGCGCTGAATTTGATTTAAAGTGATATAGCGATAACGGCGGGCAATGGCACCAAAACGCGCATGAAAATCGCTAGGCATTGGCTGAATCCAACGCAAAGAGATATCATCAGGGAGTAGGCTGTTAACCCCGCGCAACCAATTATGCGTGGGGCGATAGGCGTGAGTGACAAAATGCGCAATCATATTACTGGCATGAACGCTTGCATCCGTGCGCCCAGCAGCAATCACTTCTATCGGTTCATTAGCGACTTTACTGATCGCCTTTTCTAACGCTTCTTGAACGCCCAATACTTCTCGTTGTCGTTGCCAACCATGATAATGAGTTCCCAAAAATTCAATCGCAATGGCTAAAGTATAAGTGGGTAACTCTGGATTTAGTTTAGAGTCAGATAAGGTAGAGTGGGGCATAATATTTCGCAATGATAACGGATGATAGTGATTGGAAAAGTTGGCGCAGACTTAGCGATTTTTGCTTATTGCAATATCTGTTTGGTTGACCGTATACGTCCAACGCTGTCTTCGACGTGCAGGCGTATCATAGCTGAGTAATAACCATAATAATCGTGCATAAATAGCTGGAATAGTTAATCGACCACCGGAAATTACCTGATAATCATATTGCCAGCTACCTGCCGCATAGCTATCGCTAACCCCACCAAAGGGGCATTGGCTTGCACATACCACCATGTGCCCACAGTCATAAGCATTTTGTAATGCCGCTGCTAATTCAGGTGCATAGGGGACATTGCCTGCGCCAAAGCCCAATAATATAATGCCGCATGGCGGTTGTGACAATAAGGCTTGTAATTGTAGACACAACACTTCAGCATCATTTGGTAGACAATATAGAGCATGAATACGGGTATGCTCAGAACGGCTTTGGATATTATCTAAAATGGCTCGCTGATCATCCAACCAATGTTGTTTGCGCATACCAGGTAGCGTTTTGACGTAACTGTTTGCCGGATATGCTGCTCTCGAATGCCCTGTAAATGCCATAAAGTCATGACTATGAATTTTCTGTACCGTTTGCGCAGACCATGCCTCGCCGCCAAAGCTTATTTTAACCCCAGATTCTCCAGCAGCAGCGAGACGTAGAGCGTCATTAAGATTACTCCATGCATCGCTATTCGTATCAACGCTATAGGACTTGAGCACTTCACTGTCTAATAACGGTCGCATACTACCAGTGACTATCAAGCACAAATCAGTACTTGCAAAAGCTTCCGCTAAAAAGGCACCCAAATAACTTAACGTATCCGTGCCAGTAATCAAAACAAACTGACGGTGTCCTGCGCCATAAGCGTCTAATAATAGCATATAAAAATGGACAAAGTCTTGTGCGTTTAGCTGACTGCTGTCCTTGATTAGCGTATTATTGAGCCATGAGATAGTCGGTTGGCTTTCTGTATTATCGCTCTCTTCCAGTAACCTTTGCAATGCGGGTAAAAATTCTGCGGCTGCTAGCGGCGCTAAAGGTTTTCTATAACTACCAAATGTGCCACCAGCATAAATCAGCTGTATAGCATTAGCATCAGAGTGTAATGAAGATGAGCGTGAGCGCATGAGAGTACCGTGGTTAAAAACAATTAAAGGAATGAAGAATATAAATCATAATGACAAAAATAGAAACAAGCACTCTGTTACAACAGAATGCTTGTTAGGGATAATTCTTATTTAAACAATAAGAGTTAAAATTAGATGTTCTGCATCACCTAAGCGGCGCGAGCAAGCAGCTCTTGAGCTTGCTGCTGTTGCTCCGGATTACCTTGAGCAACCACTTCATTAAGTAAACGCTTAGCACTATCGTATTCACCCAATTGTAGATATTGATTTGCTAAATCTAAAGTAACTTGATGGTTATCTAAAGTATTCACAAAATCAAAATCAGCGGCAAACTGTGCAGCAACATCAGCTGATGGTAAGGTATCTTTAATTGCACTGTCACTATCAATACGGCTATTTTCAGAGGTTACAGGTGACGTCGTGGTTATCGATGTCGTATCCGTATTAAAGTCAAATTCATCAATACCCGTGTCATCATCAAAAGTCAGCGTCTGGTCATCTAGTGCGGGTGTTATTGCATTAGAAGTTGCTGCCTTATTAGTATCTAAATCGACATCAGCGTCAATAAAATCTAATGCAATAAGGTCATCACTATTTGTTAGCTCGTCAGTTACATGTAAAACCTCAGCCTGCGTTAGCGTATCGTGGAGGCTGCTTTCTAGCGAATCACTGTCTAGGTTTAAGTCTTGGCTGCTGTCATGAATGCTTGCTGTTGTGCTAGTAGTCTCGGTGTTAGTAGCACTAGGATCGTATGCTGTAGCGTCTAGGAATAGCGTAAAGTCATCATCAAAAGCCTGTTGATTCGTCACTGTAGCGACTGGCTGCTGCGCACTCTCAACTTCTATTTCTTTGAATTTTACTTCTTCAACTAAATCATCAAAATCTAAAACGAAGTCATCGTCGATAGGTGTGGGCTCATTTGTTTTATCATCTTCTATAAGCGTGGTTGATGTACTATCTGCACCCAAATCAAAATCAAGCGTAAAGTCATAGTTATTATTAGTAGAGTTAGTGTCAACAGAGCTGGTATCAACAAAAATAGTATCAATATTATTAGTGTCGTTAAGCTTATTGATACTATCAAGGTTTATTATTGCCACTTTTTGCTCTGATTCAGCAGAAATATTTTCTAACGTGTCTTTAGTGTTATTATTTTTTAAGACACCTTCCTCTAAAACATATGTTTCTAAGTCATCTAGAGTAAGGTCAAATGTATGGTCGCTATTAGTGCTAGCAGTGGGTGTGATTATTTCTTCATGCTTAATAACTGGTGTTGAGATGTCAAAGTCTAAAGACATATCATCGTTTTTGCTATCTGTCGTTGGGTTTGATACTTTGATAGTAGATAGGGTCATCTCATCATTTAAAATCATACTACTTTCAGTAATAGATGACGTATCAAATGATGCTGGAGAATTGCCTACTTGCTCAGCATCTAGCAAGTCTTTGAGCTGCTGTGCTTGTGCAATCGTTGCGACATCGCAATGCGCTTTAATAGTGGCATAAGTGCTATTAAATTCTTCGGTTTGCTTGGTTAGCGCATAGACGTTAAGAAGTTTAAGAGACAACTCGCCATCATGGGGTTTTTCGGTTAACCCACGCTCTAAGGTTTCAATCGCTTTATCATAGCGCTGTTGGTCGATGAAGCGCTGAGCAATCGTTACGTTATCAAATTTAGTGGCGCTGCTTGCGACGCTATTAGCGGCTCGTTGCGTGGCTGGGTTGTTCTCTGTTACCAAAGCTGTCGCGTTAGCACTATCTCGACTTCCAGCTCGGGCGCGTGGTGAAATAGACGGCTGTTGCGCTTTCTTTTTGCGCAGTATCCAGACGCCTACCATCGAAATGATAACCAATCCGGCAATGATATATAGTATGTTATTCATAGAAATTCCTGCGCCTATAAATACTGTCTACAGCATCTTGTGCTGAGCAGTTAGTTTTTTATTTTATTGATTATGTATTTGTGTCAGACGCGCTGTAAGCTCATAGGGCTGGCTTGTCTCTGTCGTCGCCTCTACTAGTATTCCCAACTGATTGATATTGTCACTTGTCACGCTTTTATTGGCAGCTTGAATACGTCGCGTCACTTGTATCTTGAGCACATCAAGATGATTATCTGTTGTGAGGGCTGACGATAAGCTGGCTTGCATTTGCTTATTTTGTGCTGTGAGTAGCTCAGTATTTACGGTATTCAGAGCATTGATAACATTAGTATCTTTGTCTGTCGGCACAGTCGGTACTGTATGCGGCATTGTATGAACTGCCATCGCTGGTAGACTGGATTCGTTTTTTAATATTTTGACTTGCAACGGCACTTGCGTATCCGCTGCCGTAAATAATGGCGGTGGCGTTCCGCGTGTGACCGTTAAAGGCTGAGTATTGAGCGCATTCAGGATAGGCGTATGAGAGTCTTGCGCGATATCAACGCTATTGTTTGATAAACTATCTGCTGAATTGTCTATTAAATTGTCTGCTGACTGCATGAAAACATTATTGCTTAATGGCAACAGCAACGTCTTCGGCACAAGGTTGCTTTGCACTTTATTATTGACAGTTAATACCATATCAGCGAATGGCAGGGTAACGGGCTGCGTGGTGCTAATAAGGATTTGCCCCGCGTTGGCTGAGCTAGCCACAAAACGCACCGTCATTGAAGGCGTTGGCTTCAGTCCCATTTTCTGATACACAGACTCGCTGGCTAAACCAACAGAAAAATCAGCGGCGTTAATATCTGCAACCTTGATACTGGCAACAAGCGGCTTATCCTGTAGAGAGACAATGGTGGTTTTACCAAAATTTACAGCTTGTGCAATAGAGGGTAGCACCGCTGAGCTAACCGAATACAGGAGTGTAATTGACACAGCATGGTATATGGGAGTCAAACGACGAGGTAAATGCCAAGACATGCACAGCCCTTTTATAATGACTTATGAAATGCTCATAATAGCAACGACAATGTTTAGTAAATATTAAAATGCAGACGCACAAAAGTAGAATATAAATAAGTAATAAGACAGCAGCGCTCAATAGTCGTTGCTGAGCCTATCTTATACTATTTACATTCTATCGACATACCTAAACTGACGATAACCTCAGTTATTTGAGTAAAACTTATAATATTTATGCTGTTATAACAAATTACGATTTAGTTTGCTACTTTATTCTAGCGTCACAAGATAATAGCGGGTCTAAAAGTCGACTTTATCCAGAAGCATCGCATCGCCATAACTGAAAAAGCGATATTCACTATTGATGGCGTGCTGATAGGCTTGCTCAATGGCGCTCTTACCTGAAAATGCGGATACCAGCATTAATAAGGTGGATTTAGGTAAGTGAAAATTCGTCAACAAACGATCAATCACACCGAATTTAAACCCTGGATAAATAAAAATGTCGGTATCGCCTGACCATGTCGAGAGCGGTTGTCCGTTTAGTGCTGTTTTTTGATAGGCAGTTTCAAGCACGCGCGTCACGGTTGTACCAATCGCAATGACTTTGCCACCATTGGCATGGGTTTGATTAATCATATCGGCAGTCGTTTGCGGCAAGTGCGCGTATTCACTATGCATGGTGTGATTGAGTAGGTTTTCTGTCTTAACCGGCGCAAACGTCCCTGCACCAACGTGTAAAGTCACAAAAGCGGTATTAATACCTTTAGCTGCTAAACGTTCTAGAATACCGTCATCAAAATGCAGACTAGCAGTGGGAGCAGCGACGCTAGCAAGTTTCGCAGGATCATGAAAAACGGTCTGATAGCGAATATTGTCGGTGGCATCGGCATGACGCTCAAAATAAGGCGGTATCGGTAGTTCACCATAAGCTTCTAAATGGGGCAAAATAGGCGCATCAAAGTCTAAGATAAACAAATTATCTTGGCGTCCAATCATCACGCAACCCATGTTTCCATCCGCTAGAATCAGGCGCTGTCCTAGCTTTGGCGCTTTACTGGCTTTTACATGACAAAGCGCGACATTTTTTTGGGTAGTTTCTGATTCATTATTAGTACCGTCATTGTTATCTATTAAACGTTCAATCAATACCTCGACGCGTCCACCGGTATCTTTTTTACCAAATAATCGTGCTTTCATGACTTTAGTATCATTAAAGACAATCAAATCACCCGCATTAAGGAGATCGGGTAGTGCCGTAAAGATATGGTCTTCTGGCTGAGCACTGGCTGGCACGTAGAGTAATTTAGACGCTGAGCGTTCGGCTAATGGGTAGCGCGCAATGAGGGAGTCGGGCAGCTCATAATCATAATCAGCAACGCTTAAATAATCTAAGCCATCGTTGTTTATATCGGTATTATTGTTAGCAATTGAGTGTTGAGAGTGCGTCATAATAGATCAGTAAATGAAGGGTTATGTTAGTGTAATTGTAGCAGAAACAGAGTTATGGCGTGATAAATTCCCAGTCGTTTTACCGCTATTTATTCATAAATTACTGAAAGGTATTTTTAAAATAGCCTAAGCATAAATTTTGAATGTCATTCAAATAAATTCAACTGTGATAGTTTTTGGTTCGCAGGAGTTAAAGAAGAGTAGGTGACACCGACCAATCTAATAGGTAAGGTGCGCGGAATATCGGCAAATAATTTATCAAGCCAGTAGTGTGCCGATGTATTATCGATAAATGCCGTTGAGACGCTATGCGAGCGCGTAAGTTGAGTAAAATCAGCATATTTAATCTTCAGCGTAATGGTATAAGCGCTCAGTTTTTTATGCTGCAGTTGGTGAAAAGCATCCGCATTTTGTGCAAAAATCTGAGCTAATAGTTCAGTGTCATTGTTTAAATTCTCGCGAAAAGTGGTTTCAGAACCCACCGATTTATGCTGGCGTTCCGATTTTACTGGACGCTCGTCATGACCATGGGCAATATCATGGTAAAACTGTCCACGCTTGCCAAATTCGTTGACCAGTAAGGCGGCTGATACTTGGCGCAAGTCAGCACCATTTTGAATACCCATCGCATGCATCCGCGCGGCAGTGGCTTTGCCGATACCGTGAAAACGCTCAATCGGTAGCGTACTAATAAACGCCTTGGCATCATCTGGAGTAATAATGGCTGTGCCATTCGGTTTATTGATATCGGACGCAATCTTAGCCAGCATCTTATTAAAAGATACGCCAGCCGATGCCGTCAGTCCTGTTTGCTCTAAAATCTGTGCACGTAACCAGTTTGCCATTAAAGTTGCTGAGCCACGATGCACTTGTAACCCTGTCACGTCAAGATAGGCTTCATCTAATGACAATAGCTCGACGTGTGACGTTAAGCTGAGCATAATGGCACGGATATCAGCACTAACCGCGCGGTAAACATCAAAGCGTGGCAATACAAATATAACTTCTGGACAACGTTTACGCGCCTCATAACAAGACATCGCGGAGCGCACCCCAAACCGCCGCACCTCATAACTGGCGGCGGCTACTACACCGCGCCCGCTTGGATCACCACCAACGACTAAAGGCTTGCCACGAAGTTCAGGAAAATCGCGCTGTTCAACGCTGGCGTAAAAGGCATCCATGTCAATATGAATAATTTTACGCGGAATAGGGTTAATAGAGATTGTCATAGACTCTATTTTACCTGAAAATCAGCCAGATTCAGGATTATCAACATATCTAAAAGTAACTGAATAAGAGATAATACACAGCATAAATTTCGATGGACTGAAACACTTAAAATAAAAGTGTATTCAAAAAATTCGACCGTTTTTCAATTACTTTTTCACTCATTGAACGCTTATACATTCAACCTAAAAAAGGCAGTCCGTCATGACTAATAACAACCCTTTTAATTTTATACCGCTACAGCCTACTGGTAGAAATGAGACCAAGACCGCCAATACCTATTATCCTGATGATATGATTAAGATATACGAGCAACAGTTTTTGACGGTTGTACCTGAAGAACAGTTGACCGAGTTTTTACCCGCGCTTAAAGCTTTTTATGATATTGATGACCATACTTTAGACATCAGCGCCGTTATTTTTGACGCCATTGCTGATTTTTGCATCATTTATAATCATAAGGTCAAAGTAGGCAATTATGAAATATTAGGCGATTTGGTCAAAGAAGACATTGAGCCAGAAAGTATTGAGCCACAAGAAGTTAGTGAGGCGGAAGAGGTACAAGCGTATACACTAGATTGTAAGCGTACTTTTTTTATTAATGAGGTGGAGCTGCCTTATCATTTTAACTTATTTATTCATAGTGACAGTTATTCTACGTTACCAAAAAGGGATACTCTGTTAGAGAAAATCTATTGGTTGGTTAGTGACAGCTATGAAGAAGAGGTTGCGGATAACACTGAAAATCTTGCTGCAATCAATGAGCAACTGGCAGGTTTGGGTATTCGCGCCATGGATATGACCACCATACATGAGTTGGTAAACTATATGGAAGACAGCATTATGGATGATGAGATGGTAGAAGCACTCAATAAGCTATTAGATGCTACTGAGAAATAGCGTCAAGATTCTGCTGCATTCATTTTGAGTTTATGCCAATTGATTTCATAAAAACATCGATTAATGAGCGTTAGTAAATAAAGCCTAGTCTGCACGGTTAGGCTTTTTATTTATCCAAATTTTTTGAAATGATAAATGCTGGACACAAAAAAGCCTCCGAATAAGGAGGCTACATTGTTATATATGGTACCGGTGGTCGGACTCGAACCGACACGCTTTTAAAGGCAACGGATTTTGAATCCGTCATGTCTACCAATTCCATCACACCGGCGTGTTAGGTCATAAAGTTGATGTTACTAAACTTTATTAAATTGGGCTACAGTAGTTACTGTATAGGCTGCGTATTATAGCAGCCTATTTTTAGGCGTCAAGAATTATTTATGATAAATGCGCAATTAATTGCTTAAATAGCCTTTTATTAACCAACTACCTATCCAAATGTCTAACCAACAAAGGCACGTTCAACGGCATAATCCGCTTGTACGCCCATACGTGGTGACACAGTTAAACCAAAATCATCTAGAATAGCGGAGACTTCAGCATTAAACGGCATACTACCGCATAACATGACGCGGTCATCGTCTTTATTCATTGGGGGTAAACCGATGTCTTCAAAGAATTTGCCTGATTTCATCAAATCGGTAATGCGACCTTGATTTCTGAATTCTTCGCGGGTAACGGTAGGGTAATAGATAAATTTTTCACGATACCATTCGCCAAAGATTTCATCATTAGGCAATTCGTTCTCGAACATATCGCGATATGCTAAATCAGAAATACTGCGCACACCATGTACTAAAATGATTTTGTCAAAGCGTTCATATACTTCAGGGTCACGCGCTAATGCCAAAAATGGCGCAAGTCCGGTGCCGGTTGAGAGCATATATAGATGTTTACCGGGTAATAAATCGTCTAATACGAGCGTGCCTGTTGGCTTTTTGCTGACTAATAGTTCATCGCCCACTTTGATATGTTGTAGGCGTGAGGTCAATGGACCGTCTTGAACTTTAATAGAAAAGAACTCTAAATGTTCTTCATAATTGGGGCTGGCAATGGAGTAAGCGCGTAACAGCGGTCTGCCATCGACGACAAGTCCAATCATCGCAAACTCGCCATTACGAAAGCGTAAGCCGTCGTCGCGCGTGGTTTTGATGCTAAAGAGCGCGTCATTCCAGTGATGAACCTCTGTTACCGTTTCGGTGCGAAGTTTTGACATAAAGTCCCCGTTAATTACTTGTTATTGGTTTAAATGAAATACATTTAACATTAGAGTGCGTAGCGATTATAGTGGCAAAGCATAATGTTGCCTTTGTCAAAGCATCAAAAAAAAGCATGTTTAACCATGAAGCTGTTCTTGACTTGTCCGTTATGAAACCGCATTTTGCAACCTATCATCATGGAATAAATATCCATGACCTACTTGCCTGAGCGGACATATAGGTGCGCAATAATGCACATGCAGTGCCGATATCCAATGGATGCAAGCCATTCTCAATAAATATGGTCGCTTATCATAGCAAACTTTAAAATAAAAATCCGCCAAGCCGCGCATTCGTAGCATGATAAAATGGAATATCGTTAGCGAAAAACTCTGTATGCTTCATTATATGGGTTTTGCATCGCGAATTTATCCTTTATAAATGCATTATGGAGTTGGCTTATGTCTTGTGCTGTTGCAACTGGTGCTGTTGAAACTTGTGATATGGAAAAGAGTGATATTGAAACGGCTCATTTCGGAAAAAGCCACGTTGCGCCTATTATTGGTTACCACCGCGCACCCTTGTCACAAAAATTTGGCGCGCCCAGACAACCAAACTTAGTGGCGCTCACAAGTGTTATTGAAATGCTCGCGCCGTATGATACGCCAGCGGCATTTGTCGGCTTAGAGGCTTTTAGCCATATTTGGATCAGTTGGCAGTTTCATCACAATTTTATTAACAAGGCGAGTCAAGCCGCCGAAGCGGATGCTCATAAGTTTCGAGCGCAAGTACGACCGCCACGTTTGGGCGGTAATCAAAAGATAGGCGTGTTTGCCAGTCGCAGTATGTATCGCCCGTCAGGTTTAGGCTTGTCGGTGGTTAAGCTTGAACGTGTTGAGGTGGTAGCAGGTCGCGTACTATTAATTATTAGTGGTGCAGATATGATTGACGGCACGCCAATTGTCGATATTAAGCCATATATCGCTTATAGTGATGCGCTTGTCAGTGCTGACAGTGGCTTTGCGTCGACTGCGCCTGCGCCGTTAATGGTAACGATCACGGAACAGGCACGAGAGCAATTTCAGCAAATAATCGCTATGGAACAGGGTAGTGATACTAACAATAGTAATCATAAAGGCAACGAAAACAAAGCCAGCGTAGCAGAAGTTATTTATCAATACCAACAGCAATTGATGGCAGCGGATATTGACAATATCACGGCATTAATTGCCCAAGATCCGCGCCCTGCCTATCGTCAACAAGAACTCCATACACTATTTACAATGCGCTATAAGGCCGTTGATGTGAGCTTTCAGCGGATAAAAAGTGGACAACTTCAGATAGTGACTGTGACCAAGATAGATTAGTTTTAATTTAATCACTCTTAAAGCTGCTTATTAATTGCAAAAATTCAACATTCGACATTTACCACTTAATTATAAAAGAAGAATAACTATGTCTGTGCCTAAATTTTCCTTAGTCGTTGATTTGCGTTGGTGTTTAGATGAATTATTGGCAGATAGAGTCATTGATCAGCGCGGTTATAATTTAGTCATCACCAGTCGTCGTGATAAGGCGCAGCATCCGCTCATCACGATTGCTGATTTTGGCTTGCCGAATGGTCATCATCTTGGGAATAATAGTCTTGGCAGCAGCAATCTTGGAAATAACAGTCAGAATACAAGTAGTGAGCAGACGAGCAATGAGCATAAATTAACCTTAACATGGCTCAATCAATGGTTAGCGGCAAAAGCAAGTATGCCAATCGTCCGTATTGACCCTTTGAAAATTGATGTGCCCGCAGTGACGCAAATTATGTCTTTTGACTATGCGCGCACGCAGCATATTTTGCCGATTGAAGTCAGCGATACTGATGTGGTCATTGGTACAGATCAGCCGTTTTATAGCGATTGGTATTCTAATATTGATAAAATAATTAAATCTAAAACCTATCGTACGGTCTATATTAATCCTGAACAAATTAAGCGCTATCGACAGGAGTTTTATCAAGTAACGCACGCGATTGCTGGCGCGAATAATGCTCATAAACGGGCAGCAGCGGATGTGAGTAATGTTGAGGCGTTATTGCAATTGGGTGACAATGCCAACCCCGATGCTAATGATCAGCATATTGTTAAGGTGGTCGATTGGCTACTGCAATATGCCTTTGAGCAGCGGGCAAGTGACATTCATTTAGAGCCGCGCCGTGAAACGGGCAAGGTACGCTTTCGCATTGATGGCGTCTTGCATAGCGTTTATGAGATGCCGATCGCCATTATGGTGGCGGTGACCGCTCGTATTAAAATCTTAGCACGGCTCAATGTCGCAGAAAAACGTAAGCCGCAAGATGGTCGTCTAAAAACGCGCACCCATAATGGCATAGAAACAGAATTGCGGCTGTCAACCTTGCCGACCGCGTTTGGGGAAAAGCTGGTGATGCGTGTCTTTGACCCTGAAGTGTTGGTGCGCTCTTTTGCGCAGTTGGGATTATCGGGTAAGCAGCTTGCGATGTGGCAGGAGCTGACCGCGCATCCTAATGGTATTATTTTGGTGACGGGTCCGACGGGTTCTGGTAAGACCACGACCCTTTATAGTACGCTGAAGCAATTGGCGACTGAGCAGGTGAATGTCTGTACGATCGAAGACCCGATTGAGATGATTGAGCCTGCTTTTAATCAAATGCAAATTAATACTGGCATTGATTTGCACTTTGCTGATGGGATTCGCTCCTTAATGCGTCAAGACCCTGACATTATTATGGTTGGTGAAATTCGGGATAGTGAGACGGCTAATATGGCGGTACAAGCGTCATTAACAGGGCATTTGGTACTGTCGACTTTGCATACCAATGATGCGCCCAGCTCCTTGACACGCTTACATGATTTGGGCGTGCAACCATTTTTGACCTCAGCGACTATCCTTGGCGTGATGGCGCAGCGCCTGTTACGAACGCTTTGTCCTCATTGTAAGCAAGCTCATACCGTCACTGCGGATAGTGAGATTGCCATTCAATGGCAAGAGCTGGTACAACCGTGGCGTGCATCATTACCTGCGCAAGTATATAGCGCTCAAGGCTGCGAGCATTGTCGTCATACCGGCTATCAAGGACGCATTGGGCTATATGAGATTATGCCGTTATCGAATGAGCTTAAAAAACTGGTCGCTGCCGATGCTAACCTTGATGTTATCAAGCAACAAGCCTATCGTGAAGGCTTACAGCCGCTGCGATTATCTGGTGCAAAACGTATTTCTGAGGGCGTGACAACAATGGAAGAGGTGATGCGCGTGGTGCCGATGCAGTGATTATTAGCGAAAGATTAGCAATCAGAATAATAAGAAATAATTATAAAAATTGATATACAATTGCTTGTTAATAAAATACTAACAAATCATTGGAATAATTATGATCAAGAAATTTGTTTCCGGAATGGCTGTATTGTCAGCAATGCAGTTTACCCATGCGGCAACAGATTGGACCCCTCAACTCACTAGTTTGCAGGATAGTTGCGGTAATGCATTCCATGTTATGGGTGAATTACCGAAGAAATATCAGGCATCTATTATTAGAAAAGGCGAGAAGCAGGTTAAAGATAAATCTGGTGGTAATAATATCACTACCACTTACTATCTAAAAGATTCGACCTTTTTTGGGTTGCCATTAGCGGCGCTAAAAGAAGATACACATGATACTGACCTTGAGTACAAAAAATTCTCGATGGTATTTACAGATACTGCTTTTATGAAGTTAAGACCCAGCTTTTATTATGTAGCGCGAAGTGAAACAGGAGCATATACCATCACAGCTGATAATCCTAAAAATGGTACCTATCGAGATGAAGGTATAGAGGTAACCTATAAAAATACAGCGATAGGCTACGAGGTCGAAATTGATAGTAACGAAGGGATGAGCTGCAACACTTATTTAAATTTTGATAAAGCAAATAAAACTCTGTCATGTGATATGGCATGTGGCTGATTCTCTTATCTTTAGGTTGTTAAATTAATAACTCGATTATCAATAAACCTATCACTGAGAAGCTCATCTAAGTTACGGTCACATAGGTTTAGATTTGATATAATTAAAGAAATTTTTAATAAAGAATAATTTACTTATGTTTACCGATACCCATTGTCATTTAAACCGTTTAGATTTAACGCGCCATGATGGTCAATTAGCGGGCGCAATTGCTGCGATGAGAGAAGCGAATGTCACCCGAGCGATGGCAATTATGTGTGACTTTGCTGAATATGATGAGATTGCAGAAATTGTACGAACTTATAGCGATGAGACGTTAAATTTGGGTATGAGCGTGGGCATTCATCCGTGCGAAGATATAGATGTGCTTAAGTCAGCAACCGTGGAGCGTTTGATTGTAATGGCAAGCCACGACCATATATGGGCAATCGGCGAGACGGGATTGGATTATTATTGGTCAACAGATAATAAAATCGAACAGCAAGCGAGCCTTGCGCGTCATATCCATGCCAGCCAACAACTTAAAAAACCGTTGGTCGTGCATATGCGTGATGCCAAAGACGATACTATTGATATTTTAAAAGCAGAAGGTGCGGAACATGGCATCATTCATTGCTTTACCGAAGATTGGGAAACGGCAAAAAAAGCCCTTGATTTAGGCTTTTATATCTCGTTCTCAGGCATTGTCAGTTTTAAAACCGCATTAATCATCAAAGATGCCGCGCAAAAAATGCCAAAAGATCGCTTGTTGATTGAAACCGATAGCCCTTATCTCGCGCCAGTACCTAAACGTGGTCGCCCTAATGAGCCGGCTTATGTGCCTTATGTGGCAAGTTGTTTGGCGGATATGTACGGTATAGACGTTGAAGAAGTTGGGGCGTTGACGGCAAAAAACTTTGAGAATTTACTAGCACAGTATCTCTAAAATCGTTATGCTATGACCAGTCAGTCATTTACCGAATATAGTCGTTAAACTGCCAGTTGTGGTCAAGTCCTAACGGATTTTAGGAGAGGTTATGAGTCGTCAACACCAGTTCAAAGTACGAGAAGAAAATATCTTAGCGATGGCTGAGCAACTGTTGCTAGAATCGGGCAATGGTGACATTACTTTGGACAGTCTTGCCGACCAGCTTGATTTGGCAAAAGGTACGTTATATAAGCATTTTTCTAGTAAAGATGAGCTATATTTGCGTATTATTATTCGTTATGAAGAACAGTTATTTGCGATTAATCGTATTGATGATGGTGCGTCTGCAGGTGTAGCACGGATGATTTTTCAGCAACTGCTGAATCCACAAAAAGCGATGCTGCTTAATCAGATTGAAGAGCGACTTGCCGCATCCGTGACCGGTCTTAATCGCTTGTTTGGTGAGCTGTATGACATACGCCGTCAGCGTATGAAGCGCTTGATTGATATTGTCAGTGCGCATTTAAAAGATGAGCGTAGCAGTATGAGCACCCGTGATTATTTGTCCTCAATTTGGGCAATGGGTCAAGGCGGAGCAGGTCTGCTTAATTCTAGCTTTTATCAGCGTTATTTGGGTCGCCGTGATACCTTGCGTTACGCGTTAGTCATACAAATGCTTGATTTACCCAGCCATTATCCTATTTGTGATGTGAACGAGCCGCTACTGGATGAAGACATGCAAGAGCTGGTTGAACAAATTGAGACTGAATCTGAGGCGCATCGTAACACCACTTATTAACTGCTGAGCACTCTTGAATTACCCACAAGCCGAGAATAATTGCGGCTCGTCTCTCGTCTCTTATCTTTATCTCTACACAGATGGATGGCTGCATACATGGAAAATAGGTGCATTATGCCGCTCAATGTCCAAAGTCAGTCTAGCTTTGCACCTAACTTGTCTCCATCTTCTTTAGCTTTAACCCCACATTTTTCTCAGCCAACAGTTCACTTTCCGATGCTATCTCGTTCGCAGACTGGCTTTACATTGGTTGAAATCGTTGTCGTCGTGGTGATTTTATCTATCTTTGCTGGCATGATGAGTTTGTCAGTCGGCAGTAGTGAGTCGCGAAAAAATCGGGCATTTTATGAGCATCTCACGGATTCGCTGAGCTATGTGCGCTTACTATCCGCTGAGCGTATGCAACCGATGGGGTTAAGTTTGCAAGCTAATAAGCAAGGGCAAGTGACGCCCATTATTGTTACCCTGTCTAATCCTTATTCGAGTTACCAAACGCCTGTTGTACCCTCAAATGCGATAGACAGTACGCCTAAAAATTCAATGGAGCTGTCAGCAGACTTATCAGGATTATCTAATAATACAGAAAAGCCGCCAATACCAAGCTGGGAGGTCGATTCGGAAGTGACCTTGCCTGAGCTACCCGTTGGGGTTAGTTTAAATATTCAAAGCTTAGAAGGCACGCAAGTTGTTGGCAATAATGGTGCGGAGAAAATGCCAGTATTGCAGCCTTGGTTTAGTGGACAAACAGTGCCGCAAGTCTTATGGTTTGGTACAGGACAAGCGACACCCGTGACGATTGAAGTGCGTCATAATTCGCGCTTGGTTGGGGAAGTCATTACGATTATGCCTGACGGTAGTATGACGTTAGGGCAAGGGTTATAACGTATGTGCAAAAACGCTAAAGGGCTTCATAAACCTATAAACCAAATATCCAGACTACCAAGGCGCGAGAGTGGATTTACGCTGATTGAAGTCATGGTGGCATTAGCCATTTTAGCAGTCGTGGCGGTTGCTGCGAGCCGTGCCAGTAGTGCCTATTTACATTCAGTCGATGTCTTACGAACACGAACGCTTGCTCATTTTGTGGCGCAAAATGCCGCAGCTGATTTGCGTATGAATGAGACATGGCTGACGGAAAATCGTACGCAAACCGTCAATGCTCAAGGTCGCGATTGGCAAGTAACCATGACACTCTCTGATACCTTAACGCCCGCTTTAAAAGAGGTGAATATTACGGTCGCCCCTATGATTGATGGTCAAGCCCGTCCGGTAGTCACTGATATTAATATGATGCTAACGAATCCTGAACAAGAAATCGGCAGTTTAGACTTGGGTCGTATGAATCGCTCTGGAGGTAAGTTGTGAGGCAGCGCGGCTTTACGTTGCTTGAGCTGATGGTCGCGATGGCGATATTTGCCGTGCTTGCCGTTGCAGGTTGGCAAGTATTCGATAGTGTCAATCGAGCGCGTGAGCGTGCGCAATATCATGCCGATCAGCTCGCCGTACTACAATATGCTTATTTGCAATTACAACAGGATATGGGGCAAATTATTGCTTATCAAGCTCCCGTGTCCCAAAACGCTACTGACAGTAATGACAATTCGAATAATAAAACGGCATCCGTCGCTGAGCCGTTTATGAGTTTAGATAGCGAGCGCGTGAGTTTTATCCGTTTCGCTGACCCTGACCCTCGTTATCAAAGTAGCACAAGTTTACAGCGTGTTGAATATATCTTTAGCGATCAGCGTTTGATTCGTCGCCAATATAATAGCCTGCAAAGTAGTGATAGTATCAGCCTTGATAGCGTGCTGCTTGAAGGAGTCACTGAGGGTCGCTGGCAGGCTTATTTATCTGAAATGAGTGCGAAATTTCCTAATAAAGATACTCAAAATAGCAATAATAATATTGCTAGTAAAGAGGATGTTGTTTTACTGCCTAAAGGCGTTGGCGTCAGTTTTACTTATCAGGATAATCCCATTACGTGGCAATGGGCAATGGCGCCGCAAGCCATTCCTAACAAACGTAACGTCAATAAAACAGATAATAACCCTACTAATAATAACAACCCTGATAACAATAATAGTAATAAAGGCAATAACGAGGGCAGCAATAGTGAAAACAATGCAGACCTCAATAACAATCCTGAAAATACACCCAATGGTCAATAATAGTATAGATTAAATAATAAAAGTGGCTTATAGCAATGACAGCAAACTCTCAGCGCGGCGTAGCATTATTAACTATTTTACTGTTGGTCGTCAGTATAACCATCGTCGCAGGCGCTATGCTTGCCAGTCAAAAAATTGCTATCCGTCGTAGCGGTGTGTTATTTAATCAAAATCAGCTCCTACAAGATATCAATGTTGGTCAGCAGTTAGCGATCACGATGCTGCGTGCCGATACGAAGCTTAATGACACGGACAGTACGCAGGATATTTGGGCGCAGCCGTTACCGCCCTATAGTTTAGGTACGCATACCATTGCTGTGGAAATGCGTGATGAAGCCAGTCGTTTTAATATTAATAATCTCTATCATGATGGCGCAACTGATACCGCAGCGTTGGCAGCGTTTCAGCGTTTATTAAAGGCATTAAATGTAGACTCTGATATCGCGATTGCTGTGCTTGATTGGCAAGATACGGATAAGGAAACGTACAAAGATGGCGGTGATGAAAGTGTAGTTTATGCTCAGCAATCAGGTAATGGCTCTGATAAAGCGCTACCCAATCAGCCGTTTATCAGTGTTGAGCAATTACAAGAAGTACGCGGAGTAAGTGCCGAGGTATTGGTGACCTTACGTCCTTATATTACGGCTGTACCTTATTATCTGCCGATTAATATTAATACCGCAAATCCTGTGGTGCTGGCAGCGTTGGTAGAAGGTGGCACGGTTGCACAGATGCAAGCACTGACTGAATTGCGAGATAAGCAGCCACTGACGTCTGTTGATGATTTATGGCAATTACCCTTTTTGAGTGTGCTTGATACGGAGCAGCGCAACGCGTTAGTACCATTATTAGCAGTGGATAGCCAAGCTTTTATGGCACTGATTACGGCAATGGATAACCGTAATGAGGGCGCAGCGCGGCAACGATTTGCAACCGTATTAATTAGTAAAATTGATGCTGCGCCCGCTACTGAGAATAATAATGCTAATGGCACCGATAATACTAATAATAATGAGCAAAACACTAAAGTAATTAAAGTTATATCACAGCGCTTATGGGCATTTCGCCCCAGTTTTTAGTGGTTAGTATCTTTTTATAGCGAATGTGCTTTAGCGGTATTACATTAATCATTGAGACGTGTTTCTTCACTTGATTTCCAATTATATGCGCCATAAAAAAGCATTTGCGCTTGACGGGTACAATTATGCAGCATCAATTGTTTTTTATCTTCAATCTCTGCTAAGTCAACTTCATCATCATGATCCTCAGAATACGTCAAATCTAGCCAATCAATAATCCAAGAAAAGAACATATTAACCCCTGCTTCAGAAAGCAAACGGCGGTCATAAGCGTTGATGTGCGCAAAGGCTGGCTGTAATGCCAAATCTTCACTTAACATCTGCGCGTGCATTTTCATTAATTTATTGATGGCTTTGCGTACTGCTTCTGAACCGCCAAAGCGTTCACTGACTAAAAATTGCCAATAGCGCGGTTGGGTGCTGACGGTTTGTAAAAACAGTTGAATACTTTTCGCAATTTGCCGCTCAAAGCTACGTTTACGCCCAATTTGTAAGCTGTTGCTTAATATCGCTAGCGTGCTGCCTAATTCCTCAACCACCAGAGCTTGCCCGAGAGATTCCATATCATCAAAATGACGATAAAATGCAGTTGGCACCACGCCAACCTCACGGGTGACTTGGCGTAAGCTAATAGAGCTAAATGATTGACCGGTCATACAAAGATCAAGCACCGCATTAAAAAAGGCGTGCCGAGTTTGAAGTTTTTTTTGTTCGCGACTGCTCATAATATTCACAATTATCTGATAGGTGTTTATGATACTTATTTCAACGTAAAAATACGAATGAAATCCAAAGTTATCGTAGACGAATTAAAGATTTATACCATCGTACCCCAATGACCTTGTAATTCTTGTGCTAATCGATAGGCTTCATGGTCATTCATACCCGTAATAAAATCTAAAATATTGAGTATATTATGATAAATGTTATTAGTTAATACGCGTTGATTTTCGTCAAGATGAGGCTGCAGTAAGCTTAATAAGCGTTGCTGCTCAAATGACGTAGGGGCGTTTTGTAGTTCCGCGATTCCCATCCACGCCAGTGGCATAAAGGCATCCAGCAGCCGGTGCAGACATTGGTTTGCCATCAGCTCCATTCTGACTTTACTCGGATGATTAAAGATTTTCTCACGCGCTAACTGCTTAGCGTCATTGATACCATTTTGCAATGCTGCCTCACAGTGGGTAAATAAGCTACCCGTTAGCGTCCCTGCAAGCATCGCATCGGCATGATTAACAAAGGCATCGGTGACCGCATTGACCAAGCGCATCATGGCGCGCGCGCGCAATGACGCGAGACTTTGTCTGACAGACATATGTGACGGTAAGGTAATGGTAGCAGGACTCTCACCAATAAGCTGATAAAGAATACTCGCGACTTCATTATAAGTGAGCATACCCAGATGAACGCCATCTTCTAAATCTATTAGCGCATAACAGATATCATCTGCCGCTTCTAATAAGTAGGCTAGCGGATGACGGGCGTAGCCATCATGCTGCGTGGAGCGTGGCAAATGTAAGCATTTGGCTAACTGCTGCAATTGTGCCGCTTCACTATAAAAACAGCCAAATTTTTGCGCATTTACTATTTGCTTATATTGACTATCAAGACGAACCTCATTGCTATGAGTTGCCAACCACGGATATTTCATAAAAGCGCCAAGAGTCGCACAGGTTAAGCGCATACCGCCCGCATCAGGATGGTGTTCGTTATTGACCAATAACCGAAACCCTTGCGCATTGCCTTCATAAGTGATGATGTCCAAGCGTTCTTCAGCATTTAAATGTTGGAGCACTGCTTCGCGCTGAGGATGTAAAAACCAATCTCGAATCGCGTATTCACCCGCATGACCAAACGGCGGATTGCCAATATCATGAGCAAGGCAAGCCGCTTGCACAATCACCCCAACATCGGCAGGCGTTACCCCTGCGGGTAAGCCATTATCCAGTTTTGCATCAAGCTTTTCTGCTGCCATCATCCCAAGCGAGCGCCCGATACAAGACACTTCTAAGGAATGGGTTAAGCGCGTATGAATGCCCAATTGATTGGTTAGAGGATGAACTTGGGTTTTTTGATTCAGTTGCCGGAAAGAGTGGGAAAATACCAAACGGTCATAGTCTTTATGGAAAGCACTGCGGGCGCTGTTCTGTGTCGGGGGTAATTTATTACTGCCCAAACGCTGGGCGCTAAATAAGCGTGCCCAATGTTCACGGGCGCTAAGTGACGTATTCAGCGAATGACTCATACTGTCAATTTCCTTATTATTATTTTAAATTCAGCTTATCTTGATAAGAGTGTTTTGATAAGACTATCTTGATAAAATCATGAACTCAGTATAATAAAAAAGCCAGCACAAAGGCTGACTTTTGGTTACGCTATGCTAAGACCTTGTAAAGAAAGATATCAAACATATCAAAAGGCGTTTACACGTTAAAGCGGAAATGCATCACATCGCCATCTTGAACGATATACGTTTTGCCTTCCAAACGTGATTTACCAGCTGCTGCTGCGCCTTTTTCACCATTATTTTCAATAAAGTCATCATACGCAATCACTTCAGCACGAATAAAACCGCGCTCGAAATCCGTATGAATCACGCCTGCTGCTTGTGGAGCGGTTGCGCCCACAGCAACCGTCCAAGCACGGACTTCTTTTACACCAGCGGTAAAGTAAGTTTGCATATCCAGTAAGTCATAACCACCGCGAATAACTTGATCTAGACCTGCTTCTTCCATGCCCATTTCAGCCAAGAAGTCTTTTTTATCGTCTTCATCCAACTGCGCGATTTCAGATTCGATTTGGTTACATAAAGCGATAACGATAGCATCGTCGCCAGTTGCATAATTGCGTACCGCATCAAGATAAGGATTGTTTTCAAAACCATCTTCGCTGACGTTGGCGATATACATGGTCGGTTTAAGGGTAATTAAACCATAGCTTCTAATCAGTTTTTTCTCATCAGCATCCAAGTTAGCTGCGCGTGCCGCCTGACCGTCTGCTAATAATGGCTCAATTTTTTTGAACACATCAAGCATGGCTTGCGCGTCTTTATCGCCGCCTTTGGCTTTTTTGGTCAAGTTGTGGATGGCACGTTCAACCGCTTCAAGGTCGGCTAATGCCAATTCAGTATTGATGGTTTCGATATCATCAATCGGGCTGACGCGACCGTCAACGTGTACCACATTATCATCATCAAAGCAGCGTACCACGTGAGCAATCGCATCCGTTTCGCGGATATTGGCTAAAAATTGATTGCCCATGCCTTCGCCTTTTGACGCGCCAGCGACCAAGCCTGCAATGTCAACAAATTCCATCGTAGTCGGTAAGACGCGCTCAGGATTGACGATATCAGACAGCTTTTTTAAGCGTGGGTCAGGTACAGGAACGATACCAGTATTGGGATCTTTGGTACAAAAGGGGAAGTTCTCAGCAGCGATTCCCGCTTTGGTCAAGGCATTGAATAAAGTGGATTTACCCACGTTTGGTAGACCGACGATGCCGCAGTTAAAACCCATAATAATCTCGCTTTATTAGTTTGATAATCCTGTTGTTTAACAGTGATTTGATGACAGTAATATGATAATAGTAATGTAATAACAATGATTTGATAATAGAGATGAATAACAATATATTTATTCAAATAATAAGAGCTAATGATAAACGTTAAGTATAAAAAATGACTGCAAAAAATTGGCGTTATTGTAGCAAACTAAACGCTTCCTTGCGCAAGTTTGTGTTTGTATTTACTTTTTCGTCTCAATCAGACCAATCATGACGCCCATATCTTTTTTATCATGTTTATCGATAGTTGGCGCATATAATGCTGATGCAATACCGCCATCTAAAAATAATGCATTTGGACACTGTAAGGTATCTTTAAATAGTGCCGCCAATTGATAAAAAGTGACAGGTTCAGTACTGTTTACAAACTGGATGCTGCCATCACTACAAACGCCTGTGCCATTCCGAAACTTTGCGGAGGTGCTATTAGCATTGAACTTAGGATGAATTTTATCATTGATGACGAGCATGGGACCGGATTGAGTAGCAAACCATGGTTTTACGCTGCCATTTTTGAGCTGCTCATTTAATGTCTGACTTTCAGTAATTTGTACCTGACCTGCCTTATCCCACCACATGACTCCATTGGGCAATAAATGAAAATTGCCACCGCCTTCTTTGAGATTTAATGCTCGAACCTCTTTGCCGTTAATGACGGTATAACCAATTGGCGCATAGTGCTCGTTATACATCCCAGCGTTCATGGCAAATGCTAAACTCTGTGACGCGGGTAAGGTAGCCAATAATTTGTCAAAGGTCAGCAGCGGGGATTTATTATCCGCTTCTTGCCAAAATAATTGCAATGAATACCCACCATTTATATTCTTGCCTCTTGTTAAAACGTCTGCATTCACGCGGCAAACGCTATAAGCAAAGGGTGACGATGCTTCTTTACATGACCAAGGCTCAGCGTTAGTTTCAGCGTCATTAGACGCTGACGGCTGACAAGCACTGACGCTTACCGTAATAGTAAGCGCGAGTAAGCTCATGATAGGTAAAGTAAAAATAGAACGTGACATGGTGCATTTATCTTCTATAACGTGGTGATGGTTGATAGCGTGTCAATTTTTATGATGATCTATTTTATAATGAACTAGCTTGTCGTATCGGGTAAATCACGAAAGGTATGATTAATATTGCCAGTCAATCTACCACCATCGCTGTGGCTAACTTTACTAAATACCGTTTCTATCGTCGGTGCTTTGGTTTCTTTACCTTTGTCACGCGAGTCTTTATTGTAAGCAATCAGCGCATCATTATCAGCTAAGAAACTAGCCGGATTTGCCATAACCCACATTTGATTAAATACATCAGCGCGAGCACTGTGGTCAAGCAGTGCCCCCTCATCAGTAAAATAAAAGAACTTTGATAATAGTTTAATTTGTCCATCATCTAAGCGACGCGCGATATGATAGGGTTGCAATTGGCTTGGATGTTGTAACCCAACAGCGCCCACAATACCAGCCAGTGATTTGAGCGTATTTTTATGAAAGCTTGCCACGCGCTCAGCTTTACTTGGCACATCTAATGCCTTTTGGCGATACGGGTCTTGGGTAGCAACGCCTGTTGGGCAGGTATTAGTATGACATGAGCGTGATTGAATACAACCAACGGCAAACATAAAGCCACGTGCTGAGTTACACCAATCTGCGCCCAAGGCAATCATGCGCGCAATATCAAAGCCCGAGACGATTTTACCGCTAACGCCAAGTTTAATTTTGTCACGGATACCAGAGCCAACTAAAGTGTTGTGCACCAATAAGAATCCATCAACCATTGGCATGCCCACATTGTCCATAAATTCTACTGGCGCTGCACCGGTTCCACCTTCAGCACCATCAATCACGATAAAATCAGGATAATTATCCGCTTCAATCATGGCTTTAACAATGGCCATAAACTGCCATGGCTGACCAATACACAGCTTAAAGCCAACCGGTTTACCGCCTGATAATTCACGCAGCTGTTGCCAAAATGCAACCAACTCGCGCGGGTTGCTAAATGCCGTATGTGAGGAGGGCGACACGCAATCTTGCCCCATTGGCACTTGACGCGTATCCGCAATCTCTTGGGTGATTTTCTCACTCGGCAACACGCCACCTTTACCCGGTTTAGCCCCTTGTGACAGTTTAATTTCAATCATTTTAACTTGCGGGTCAACGGCTTTTTCGGCAAAAGACTGCGGGTCAAAATGACCAGTAGCATCACGACAGCCAAAGTAGCCTGTTCCTAGCTCCCAAATTAAATCCCCACCAAATT
This sequence comes from Psychrobacter urativorans, assembly GCF_001298525.1. Taxonomy (NCBI): domain Bacteria; kingdom Pseudomonadati; phylum Pseudomonadota; class Gammaproteobacteria; order Moraxellales; family Moraxellaceae; genus Psychrobacter; species Psychrobacter urativorans. The sequence continues at coordinate 597,961 of NZ_CP012678.1, read as the reverse complement.
TACGATGATAAGGGCTAATAGCGCCTTCGCCTGTGTCGTGAGTAAAGCCACCCATTTTTGCGCCTTGGTTCAGCGCCATGATGGCATTAGCGGATAAGCTGCCAAAGCTCATCGCTGAGATATTAAACACCGACATATCATGCGGCTGTAAACAATGTTCACCACCGACAATAATACGGAAGTTCTGATTTTGAATAGGCTCGCTGATGGCGGATTGTAAAAACCACTCTTTGCCATGCGCATATAAATTATCAAGCGAACCAAAAGCATTGGTATCACTGACGTTTTTGGCACGTTGATATACCAGTGCACGCTGCTGGCGCGAAAACGGCACTTGCTCTTTGTCATTCTCGAGCAAATATTGACGAATCTCAGGACGAAAGTCCTCTAACACGTAGCGAATATGACCAGCGACCGGATAGTTTTTTAAGATGGCATGCTTTGATTGCAGCACATCATAAATGCCCAAAGCGACCCCAAAGCCACCAATGGCAATCAGCCACCATTTTAATAATAATAATCCCGCTAACAGCAGTAATATTGCTGCGCCAAAGGTACTATAGCGCAGTAACATCCCTATTAAATAGGGCGCATTATGTTCAGACGTAGGGTTTAGAGTGGTACGAGATTCGGGCATAGCAACGCTCAACTGTAAAACATGAAAAATAAAAAACGCAGCTCTCATTATTATAAATAATGAATATAATAGAAGACAGACTGCCGATAGCGGGTCAGTCGCTCAACCATTAAAGAGCTGCGTATATCTGTGCCTATGATATCACGGGACGGGTACAAAGTGCGTAACGGCTTGCTAACGTTACGGTCAGTCGTATTTTTTTTGGGTAATAAATTCGCAAAATAACAAATGCGGTAAAAACAACAAAGTTGGTAAATATAATAAAGTCAGGAAATATAACAAAATACATAAACATAATGGCGTACATAGCGACTAGAGTAGTGGGCGTATGAATAAATCGTCTGCTTAATAAGCCGATGATTGTAGACTTACTTCAAATCCCTCATAAAATAATAAGGAATATAAAAATGTTAAAACTTTCAAACCCTGATTTACTCAAACAACAGTGCCTAATTAAAGATGGTTGGCATGATTCCAGTAATGCTGCCAGTATTGACGTGACCAATCCATTTAACGGTAAGATTATTGGTACTATTCCCAGTTTAACCGAACAAGATATCAAGGATACGGTGGCTTACTCTCATGCTGTACAACAGGAGTGGGCGGCAAAAACGGCACAAGAACGCGCTGATTTATTGCAAAAATGGGCGGATTTGATTGATGCAAATAAAGAAGACTTGGCTATTTTAATGACCGCTGAGCAAGGCAAACCTATCAGCGAGTCACGCGGTGAGATGGGTTATGCCAATAGCTTTATCCGCTGGTTTGCGGAAGAAGGTAAACGCATTTATGGCGATGTTATCCCAGCGACTAAAGCGCAGCTGCGTCATGTGATTTTAAAGCAGCCCGTTGGCGTTTGCGCAGCGATTACGCCTTGGAATTTTCCAGCAGCAATGATTACCCGCAAAGCTGCACCGGCTTTGGCAGCAGGATGTACGATTATTATTAAGCCCGCTACGGAAACACCATTTTCTGCATTGGCACTGGGTGTGTTGGCAGAGCAAGCAGGGATTCCAGCAGGGGTTATTCAAGTCGTTACTGGTAAATCGTCCGTTATCGGTGACATTTTAACCGGTGATGCCCGCATTCAAAAATTGTCCTTTACTGGTTCGACTGAAGTTGGACGCACCTTAATGGCACAGTGCGCACCGACGGTTAAAAAGCTCTCTCTGGAGCTGGGTGGCAACGCGCCTTTTATCGTATTTGATGATGCCAATTTAGAAAAAGCGGCTGAGGGTCTGATTGCTTCCAAGTTTCGTAATGCAGGGCAAACGTGCGTTTGTGCCAATCGAATTTATGTACAAGCGAGTATCAAGGAGCAATTTTTAGATATCTTTGTCAAAAAAGTGCAAGCATTAAAAGTAGGCAATGGTGCCAATGAAGGGGTCGATATCGGACCTTTAATCAATCAAGATGCGTTAGAAAAAGTCCAAGCCTTACTACAGGATGCCGTTGATAAAGGCGCAAAATTAGTCACTGGCGGTGATAAAAATAAGGCGTCCGAGCTAAGCTTTAACCCAACAGTGATTACCGATATCAGTCTTGATATGGATATTGCGAGCGAAGAGATATTCGGACCCGTGGCGACTATTTTCGTTTTCGAGACCGAAGAAGAGGCGATTCGTGCTGCTAATGATACTATTTATGGCTTGGCATCTTACTTTTATAGTCGCGACTTTGCGCGTGCTTGGCGTGTCACCGAGGGGCTTGAATATGGCATTATTGGGCACAATACGGGTCTGATTTCGACCGAAGTGGCACCATTTGGTGGCGTAAAGCAGTCAGGGTTTGGACGCGAAGGTTCTAAATACGGCATCGAAGAGTATGTGGTGACCAAATATTGGTGTTCTGATATTAGCTGAGATTATTGTTTGTCTTAATAAACATTAATGAGCGCGTGATGTTATTGACACTGTTATTTAGCAAATGCCAGTAATATCACGCGCTACATTTTTTCTATTTGTTTTATCCATTGACTCTATAAGCTCTTTTTATAAAGACTATTTCTGCGGTGGTTTTACGATAGGCGCTTGCGGAGTATCGGCATCAGTTGCTGATTTTGGTTTGACAAGTGAGATAGCCACTGCTGTCGTCTTTTGTATATTGACTTTAGTAGGCGCTTGCTCCGCCGTTTCGATAGTGTTACTAAACACTGACTTCATGTTTTTCGTCAGTTTGTGTGATGCTTGACTGGTCTTTATGAGTTGCTGTTCTTCTAACGTCTGCTCGTATAAATCATAGTAGACCGCAAGGGTCTCTTTAATCATCTCGCGCATGGTAAATTGGTCAGTCATTTCAGGACGAGTCACGCCTTCGAGCTGGTTTTTAACCGCTTTACATAAGGCATGGGCATTGTATTTTTTGACCAAGCCTTGCGGATAAAGCGGCTTTAAAATCTCACTAAATGCCGCTTGATCCCAACCAATCACGGGCGTTCCTAAATGAATGGCTTGCAGGGCATTGATACCGATAGATTCTGGTTGGTTAGCCAGTGCCATCACGATGTTTGCTGCGGATAGCCATTCGCGCATATCATTACGCTTGCTGCCGACATAAGTAATGTTTTCACCAAGATTCAGGGTATTGCTGCGCTGGCGAAAATCCTCGTGTGCCACATCTCCCTCTCTATAATCTTCATCCATAATGATGGCGTGAATATTAGGAAATTGTTCTTTGAGGTTGCCTAATATATCGATGAGCCATTCTTGTCCATATTCATTGCCGATAACCGTTGGAAAGACCAGCCATTTTTTATTTTCAAGCTCAGGATATTCTGCAAAGATGTGCCGAAGCCAATATACCGAGGGATTGTGGCGATAAGGATAACGGCGTATATCAATACCGCGGTAGATACGTTTGATGACTTTGGGACTAATATGCTCATGACGCAACCCTTTTTTTAGATAATTGGTCACACTATCAGACACGGTAATAACCGTATCGACATCGAGCAGCGCTTGCGAATATTTATTAATGGGATAAAAACCATACATCGTGGAGACGATTTTTGGTCTGGTTTTAACACGGGCGCGGCGCAGCGCTAAATGCAATATCCACGCTGGCGTGCGCGAGTGAACGTGAATGACGTCAGGATTATATTGCTCAATTAGATGTCGCAATGGTGCAACTTGTAACAGCGCCATCCATGATTTTTTATACATATGTAGTTGATGATAGAGGTTACCATCACGCTCTAGACGTTTTACCAAATCGTTATCGTCATCAGCGCTGGAGACGATAATCGATGTATGACCATTTTTAACCAATGCACGCCCAAGATAAAAGATACCCCGTTCGGATTCATCATGTTTTAAAGACGATAATAAGCGCATCACTATCATAATGGCGGTAAATATCCGTTGATAATATTAAGCTGCTATTGTCAATCAAAAATAGCCAAAACTCAACCATCAAGCCATCTTATATAAATCATGGCTGGTAGAATGAGTCTATCACCTTATAATTTTTTATGATTATTCGCCATCATACCGCTGTTATTTCATCGCGTTTTTAGCGCAGCCCTTTTAATAGCTATTTAGCAGATAACAGTATCCAAAAACAGTACCTAAAAATAATACCACTCAAAAATAATAGCCACAAAAAAGGTCTTTTAAAAAGACCTTTTAATATTAAGACGATGTCATGTGATAAGCAGATGTTATTTATTGCACAGTGGCGCGAATCACGACCGTCTGAGCGGCATTGGCATCAAGATTGACTAGATTCCATTGTAAGCCTGTATACGGTTCTTGAATTAAGGTAGATGTGCTTACTTGTCCGATGGTTTGGTAGGTATTACCATTGATGGTGGCGAGCGTTGGCAGCGGACTATTTAAAGACACCAGTTTGACGTTATTGGGTAGAGAAACGGTGGCATTGATATTATTGACCGGTGTTGCGGTCGTATTGGTATAAACGGTGTGATATTCGATAATGTCACCAGCGGCAATATGATTGGCAGGGACGGCGAACTCAACACCTTCTCTATTTTTGAGAATTTTCATAACTTTCGTATTGGCAGAGACCACGTTTGGAGTGCTAAATACAGGTTTTAATTGCAAGGTATCCAGTGAAGTTGTCGTAACCGCTATCGTATTGTTGGTCGTTATGGGTAGTGCTTGCGCTACGGTATTAACAGGCGTGGTAATAACACCGACTGGGGTCATTTGCTTGGTGACTGGAATTGTATTTAAAGGCAAGGTAGTAACGGTTGTGCCTGTGCTTATCACATTATTTTGACTGACCAAGATTGGGTTGTTAACACTTTGCAAAGCGCCATTTTGACGTACCGTATAGCGTGGGATGTTGGTCACTTGGGTGACTGCATAAGGCATACCATTTTGCATACTGATACTATTGGGAGTAGCGGTAATGATTGCCACTTCACCGTTAGCGCTTTGCTCAACAATGGTGGTGCTGTTCGTTGCACCTGGGGCGATAATAAGGTCAGGCGCAGCATGAGCGCTGATAATGAACAAGCTGCTTGCCATTAGGGTCAGGGTAGCCGTTGCCTTTATTTTTTGAGTAGTTTTAGTTTTAAGAGTTATCATAGGATTGATACTTTCCTTTTTTATAATTATAAGAGAAGAGTGGTTTGTTTGATAAACAAAACCCTCGCAACGAACCGCTTATCGGCGTTCGTTACGAGGGCAGTATTTATCATGATTGCTTTTATGTCACCACAAAAAAAGCTCGCGTTATTTGTTTAGTTTAAATCTAAACGATTATCTGCTATAACCTGATTGTAAAAACAGCAGCATTTTGTAATTTATGAGTATGCCATGCAATCTGCTAGCATGGCTAATGCGATCAACATTGCTACCGTTAGGATTAACCGTAAACCACTTCCATGATTTCGTATTCAACCACACCTCTTGGGGTTTCAATACGTGCTTCATCACCTTTAGATTTACCAATCAGACCACGCGCAATCGGTGAGTTGACAGATATTTTGCCTGATTTAAAATCCGCTTCATCATCACCAACGATTTTGTATTGTTTTTCTTCTTCGGTATCCATATTTTCAATAACGACGGTCACACCAAAGACGACGCGCCCTTCTTGCGGCAGCGTTGCCGGATCGATGACCTGTGCGCCACCAAGTTTGGCTTCGATGTCACGGATACGCGCTTCACAAAATCCTTGTTGTTCACGAGCAGCATGATATTCAGCATTTTCTTTTAAGTCGCCATGTTCGCGCGCTTCTGCGATAGAGGCAGTGATACGTGGGCGGTCAATACTTTTTAATTGTTTTAATTCGGCCTCTAAAGCGGCATGTCCTTGCGGAGTCATTGGGTAACGTTGCATATTTTTTCCTTAAACCAACACCATCACACCACCTCATGATGAGATGGTGTGATGTGTGACGGTATTATTGCTATGGGTATGAGAGAAGCGTGGCGGCACATTGTTGTACCATGCCCGCACACTATAAACGTACGTAATAAAAAGCATAGTAGCTGTTCAGCCACTATGCTTTTTAGGTATTCATAAGACATTAATAATAAGTTAATTCGTGACGTCTAATTTACTGAATTTATTCGGCGACGTCAAGACCCTTTGCTTGTGCATGTAAATCTTGCAATTTATAGACTTCAAACGGCAAGTCAATCGCATAAGATTTACAAACGGCATCTGCTGCGCCCAATGTCGTGACGTAGAACACTTTACCTTGCAGGGCACTACGGCGGATAGAGAACGAATCCTCTTGCGCTTGCTTGCCTTCGGTGGTGTTAATAATCAGGTCGATTTTGCCATTTTTTAGCGCATCAACGATATGTGGACGCCCTTCGGTGACTTTATTGATTTGCTTACAGTCAATACCGTTGGCAGCCAATACTTTTTGCGTACCCGTAGTCGCGACAATGTTAAAGCCGTAGTCGATAAGCTGACGCGCAATAGGGGTAATTTGTTCTTTGTCGCTATCGCGTACAGAGATAAAGACGGTTTTGGTTTCGCCTTCAGTCGGCAAACCTGGCAAACGCTCATTACTACCGATAATGGCTTTGTAGAACGCTTCGCCAAAGGTTTTGCCCACGCCCATCACTTCACCTGTTGATTTCATCTCAGGGCTCAAGATTGGATCGACACCAGGGAATTTAGCAAACGGGAAGACTGCTTCTTTGACGGCAAAGAAAGAAGGCACGATTTCTTTGGTAAAACCTTGGTCTTTTAGTGACGTGCCTGCCATACAACGTGCGGCAACTTTAGCCAATGACGTACCAATACATTTAGAAACAAACGGCACGGTACGCGCGGCACGTGGATTCACTTCTAAGATATAAACGGTTTCGCCTTTGACCGCGAACTGCACGTTCATCAAACCAACCACACCAAGCTCTTTTGCCATGGCAACGGTTTGTGCGCGCATCACATTACATAATTCTTCTGATAATGAATACGGTGGCAATGAACATGCTGAATCACCTGAGTGCACGCCTGCTTGTTCGATATGCTGCATGATACCGCCAATGACCACATCCGTACCGTCACAGATACAATCGACGTCAACCTCGATGGCATCGTCTAAGAAACGGTCAAGCAATACAGGCGCTTCATTAGAAGCTTGAACAGCAGTACGCAGGTAATGTTTTAGCTCGTCTTCGTTATAAACGATTTCCATAGCACGACCGCCAAGGACGTATGATGGGCGTACAACCAGTGGATAACCCACATCTTTTGCTTTAACCAAGCCATCTTCTAAGCTAGTAGCAAGCGCATTAGTTGGTTGAGTTAGATTTAACTGCTGAATCATATGTTGGAAGCGTTCACGGTCTTCAGCACGGTCAATGGCATCAGGGCTAGTACCGATGATTTTAACACCAGCGGCTTCAAGGGCACGTGCCAATTTCAATGGGGTTTGCCCACCAAATTGCACGATAACGCCATCAGGCTGCTCAATACGGACAATTTCTAACACGTCTTCTAACGTAATTGGCTCAAAATACAAGCGGTCTGAGATGTCATAATCAGTTGAAACCGTTTCAGGGTTACAGTTGACCATGATGGTCTCGTAGCCGTCTTCACGCATCGCAAGTGCCGCGTGCACACAGCAATAGTCAAACTCGATACCTTGACCGATACGGTTTGGACCACTACCGATGACCATGATTTTTTTCTTGTCAGTCGGTTTGGCTTCACATTCGCTATCATAAGTTGAGTACATATAAGCGGTGCTGGTTTCAAATTCAGCTGCACAAGTATCAACGCGCTTATAAACCGGATGTACGCCTAAATCCCAACGCTTAGCACGCAATTGCTTTTGTGAGACGCCAAGTAATTTCGCCAAACGTAAGTCAGATAAGCCTTTACGTTTAAATCGACGTAAATTATTCTCAGTTAAACCGCCAAAGCCTAATGTTTTAACCGTCGCTTCTGTCTTGACGATATCTTCAATTTGTACTAAGAACCATGGGTCAATTTTGGTTAAATTAAAGACGTCATCAACGCTCATACCAATACGGAAAGCGTCAGCAACATAGTAGATGCGCTCTGGCGTTGGGATAGTTAGACGGTTGGTAATTTCGTTGCGGGCTTTATCAGCAGGGACTTGGGTTAAGTCAATTTGCTCATCAAAACCGTCCGAGCCAGTTTCCATGCCACGTAAGGCTTTTTGCATGGATTCTTGGAAGTTACGACCAATTGCCATCACTTCACCAACGGACTTCATTTGCGTTGATAAGACATTATCCGCTTGTGGGAATTTTTCAAAGTTAAAGCGTGGAATCTTGGTAACGACATAGTCAAGTGCAGGCTCAAAGCTGGCAGGGGTTTTGCCACCAGTGATGTCATTTTGCAATTCATCTAAGGTATAACCAATCGCTAGTTTGGCGGCGATTTTAGCAATCGGGAAGCCAGTCGCTTTTGATGCCAATGCGGATGAACGCGATACGCGTGGATTCATCTCAATGACGACCATACGACCCGTTTCAGGGTCGATACCAAACTGCACGTTTGATCCACCTGTTTCAACACCAATCTCGCGCAATACGGCGATTGAGGCGTTACGCATGATTTGATATTCTTTGTCTGTCAACGTTTGCGCGGGCGCAATCGTGATAGAGTCGCCTGTATGCACGCCCATCGGGTCAAAGTTTTCAATCGCACAGATGATGATGCAGTTGTCATTTTTGTCACGAACCACTTCCATCTCGTATTCTTTCCAACCAATCAATGACTCATCAATAAGTAACTGATGGTTTGGCGATAAGTCAAAACCGCGCTCGCAAATCTCGATAAATTCATCGCGATTATAAGCGATACCGCCACCTGAACCGCCCATGGTAAATGACGGACGAATGATACACGGATAGCCCATTTTTTCTTGGGTAATAAACGCTTCTTCCATAGTTTCAGCGGTTTCAGCACGTGGACATTCAAGCCCAATACGCTTCATGGCTTTATCAAACAAGTTGCGGTCTTCTGCCATCTCGATTGACTCTTTGGTCGCGCCAATCAATTCGCAATTGTATTTGGTCAATACGCCATGCTTGTCTAATTCTAAAGCACAATTTAACGCTGTTTGTCCGCCCATCGTTGGCAAGATAGCGTCAGGGCGTTCTTTGGCGATGATTTGCTCAACCGTCTGCCACGTAATCGGCTCAATATAAGTGGCATCTGCCATCGCTGGGTCAGTCATGATGGTGGCAGGATTTGAGTTGACCAAGATGACGCGGTAGCCTTCTTCTTTTAGAGCTTTACATGCTTGTGCGCCTGAATAGTCAAACTCGCACGCTTGACCGATGACGATAGGACCTGCGCCAATGATAAGAATACTTTTTATGTCGGTACGTTTTGGCATAGTTAGGGCTACCTTCGTTTGAGTGATATTTTAATTAAGATGTACTTTGAATTTTGTTTGCTGTGACTGTTTATATGTTGCGACTGTAGGCGCTATGATTGCTCTTAGCGCCTAGTTTATTTTTAATGGCTGATTTTTTGATAGGGCTAACTTATTTTTGATACGGATAGTTTAAGCTTGCTCAGTCTTAGCGTTTTCCATCATAGTGATGAATTTATCAAAAAGTGGCGCACAATCATGCGGACCGGGGCTGGCTTCTGGGTGACCTTGGAAGCTAAAGACAGGCTTATTGGTCAGTTCGATACCTTGGTTAGTACCATCAAATAATGAGCGATGCGTGGCTTTTACATTAGCAGGTAAAGTGTCTTCGTCAACCGCAAAACCATGATTTTGACTGGTAATCATAACGGTACCAGACGCTAAATCTTGTACTGGATGATTGGCACCATGATGACCTGTTTTCATTTTAATGGTATTTGCGCCACTGGCAAGACCAATCAGCTGATGACCTAAACAGATACCAAAAGTTGGAATATCCGTTTCTTCAATAATATGACGCACCGCATCAATCGCATAGCCACAAGCAGCTGGATCACCAGGACCATTTGATAAGAAAATACCATCTGGATTCATGGCGAGCACATCTGCGATAGGCGTTTGTGCAGGCACAACGGTCACATGACAGCCACGGTCAACGAGCATACGTAGGATATTGGTTTTGCTACCAAAATCATAAGCCACGACATTATATTTTGACTCAATATGCGTGCCCAAATGCTTAAAGAAGCCGCCCGTACCGCTGTCATGACTACCCGCTATATCGCGATTGAGCAGCGTATCTGACAACTCCCACGTACCCGCTGTCCATTCAAAGCCTTCAGGATGGCAGCACTCTTTTGCCAAGTCCATACCTGAAATTCCAGCAAATTCTTGCGCCAATTTAATCGCTTGTTGCTCATCAGTAGTGCTGATGGTTTCACCGTTTGAGGCAGTCATAATACAGCCGTGCTGTGCGCCTTTGTCACGCAATAAACGCGTCAACTGACGGGTATCAATTTCAGCGATAGCAACGGTATTATTACGTTTTAAATAGTCGGTGAGTGATTCAGAATGACGGAAGCTTGAGGTCACCATTGTTGAGTCACGAATGATGAGACCTTCTGCCCATACTTGATGATTGTTACCCGATTCAGCGTCTTCGCTATTGGTGCCGGTATTACCGATATGTGGATAGGTTAGCGTTACCAACTGGCGTGCATAGCTTGGGTCAGTGAGGATTTCTTGATAGCCTGTCATGGCTGTATTAAATACCACCTCACCGACACGATGACCTGCACTACCGATACTCACACCGCGAAAAATCGTACCGTCTGCTAGTGCCAAAATTGCTTGTATTTCTGTCGATGAATTCAAGGTTTGCCTCCGCTGTTGTTTATGAGTGCCATCATGTTCTGCTGGTTAAAATATTGTCTTATAACCACCTTTTATGAGGCTATAACTGCTGTTAAACGTCAATAAAAAAAGGGTCAGACACAAATTTTTTCCACAAAAAAGCGAGGAGACATTATCAATGAGAACTACAAAATTCACAGGGTAGTGAATGGGTAAGTCGCATCATGTCCGCTCGCTTAGGCACAGATTTTGCGCATTATATACAATAATGCTGTAGATAGCCAGCCGATTCTGTCAGGTGGTGGCAAATTGTTAAGCGCTTAAAATTGATAATGCACCGATAATCCATAATAATCTGGAGATAATGAGGGTGCGATATATAATTGGTCATTATAGCTTTTGGTGAGATACATACTACTGGCAATACCCAATGCCGCGCCCGCTAAAACGTCGGACACATCATGTTTATCTGCTTTTACTCGACTATATCCAACAAAACCTGCGCCAATATATGCCGGAATACTATATTCTAGTCCATAACGTTTATGAATAAAGCTCGCGCCTTGAAAGGCAACTGAGGTATGGCTCGATGGAAATGAATTATTACCACTAGCATCTGGTCGCTCTTTATCAATAATTGATTTTAGAGCGTAAGTCGTGCCAAGGTTGGCAGCAAATGAGTGATAAAATTGCTGACGTCCCTCTTTATCGTTCATATAATGCGTGCTACCGTAGGCAATTGCAGGTATCGCTATGGCAATAATATCGCCTGCTCTTTCAGTATTGGAGGCATTTCCTGCATAAGTAGGAGCGGCTACCATCAAGCTACTCGATAGCAAGATGACAGAGGCATATCTTTTGCCGTTCATTATTTTATTCCTTAGTAGGATTATATTTAGGGTGATTGTACTATAAAGCCTATACCATTCTTGATATCGAATACGCTTTTATTAACATGACTCAGAATGTCTGAATTTCCGATAATAAATGACTGTTTACTTATTCATAAATGCCAAATTAATAACTAATAAATTAATAACTGCTAAGTATTATAAATACCAAGTTAACAAACGCCAAGGACAGACCATGATATTAAAATATATAGACAAAATGCCTGAGTTTGCAGTGCCTTTTAATGGTTGGGTTGCGGATTCAGCGCAGGTCATTGGCGATGTGTATTTAGGGCATCAAGCCAGTGTTTGGTTCGGTGCGGTGATTCGCGGTGACGTTGAACGCATTAATATCGGTGATTATACTAATGTTCAAGAAAACAGCGTCATTCATACCGATGCAGGCATTAGCGTACAGATTGGTAATTACGTTACTATTGGGCATTTAGCGATGTTACATGGCTGTGAAGTGGGCGATAATAGTCTGATTGGCATTGGCGCTGTGGTACTGAATAATGCCAAAATCGGTAAAAATTGTATCATTGGCGCTAATGCTTTAGTAACAGAAGGTAAAATTATTCCAGATAATTCCTTGGTGATGGGCGCGCCTGCAAAAGTGGTCAAAACTTTAACCGATGAGCAAGTCGCTATGATTAAAGCGTCTGCTGTACATTATGCCGCCCATAGCCAAACCTTTAAAAACGCTCTGCAAGAAATGACAGCGCCAGAATAACTGTGCCTTAACCATCATGAGCGTTAGCAATAATAACTAACATTATTTTTTCTGAATGAATACCCATGCATTATCAATGAGACTTTTACTATGAGTACGCTTGCACAAAACCTTAATATCGACACGCTATCTGCCACTACAGAAAATATGCCACGCACGTTAGCGTTATTTGATTTAGACCATACGTTACTTGATGTCGATAGCGATTATTTATGGGGCGAGTATATCGTCACCCACGGTCTGGTCGATGAAGCGCAGTATCGTACCGCCAACCAAGCTTTTTATGAGCAATATATTGAAGGAACACTTGATGCGACTGAATATAATGAGTTTGTCGCGCAGTTTTTAACGACTTTGCCGCTAGATCGTTTGCATGCCTTGCGCGAAGATTATATTAAGTATGAAATCGAGCCGCACATGCGCCCAAAAGCACTAACCGTGTTGCGTGAGCATTTAGAATTGGGTCATGATGTGGTGATTATCTCTGCGACTAATGACTTTGTGGTGTCCGCCATCGCTGAGCGTTTTGGGGTGGAAGATGCCAATGTACTTGCCACGCCACTAGAAATTAAAGACGAGCGCTACACGGGTAAATTAACCGATAAGCCGAACTTTAAAGAAGGTAAGATTTATCATTTAGATAAATGGTTAAATAAGCAGCAATTGGCAGGCTTACACTATGCTAAAACCTATGCCTATTCTGATTCCAAAAATGATATTCCTTTGCTTGAATGGGCGGATGTGGCTATTTGTGTCTCGCCTGACGATGCGCTGCATGCTCATGCCTTGGCACACCGCTGGGCAGTCGAAGATTGGTCGATTTAGTTTATTTAATAGCAAACGTCTGCTTTAATTTGGTTTAAAATATCGCCGTATAACCCCCGTTTTTTTAATTCTCATTTATAGGAATGTTCATGGAAATCAACCCGTATCAAGAACGCATTAAAGACTTATCTGAGCGTGGTCAGGACTTGCGGAGGTATCTTTGACTTCGATGGCAAGCAAGAACGTTTGGAAGAGGTTAATTTAGAATTAGAAAATCCTGAATTGTGGAATGACCCCGAACGCGCCACTAAGATTAATAAAGAAAAAAGCCTGTTAGATGGGGTAATTGATGTGGTGGTGTCATTAGAGACCATACTAGAAGACGCGTCCGCGATGCTAGAGTTGGCGGTAGAAGAGGATGATGAGTCGCTACTTGCTGATGTTCAAGCAGAGTTGGATGATGCAGAAGCTCGCGTTGCCGATTTAGAATTTCGTCGGATGTTCAGTGGCGAGATGGATCCGAATAATTGCTACTTGGATATTCAGTCAGGCAGTGGCGGCACTGAAGCGCAAGATTGGGCAGAGATGCTATTGCGTATGTACACGCGCTGGGCGGAGGCGCACGGCTTTAAAGTGGAGATGATTGAAGTATCTTCCGGTAGTGTTGCGGGCATTAAATCAGCGACTATTGAGATTAAAGGCGATTATGCTTTTGGTTGGCTACGGACAGAAATCGGCGTGCATCGCCTAGTACGTAAATCGCCCTTTGATAGTAATAATGGTCGCCATACCTCATTTGCTGCCGTTTTTGTGTCACCCGAAATTGATGATAATATTGAAATTGATATCAACCCAGCGGATTTGCGTATTGATACCTATCGCTCATCAGGCGCAGGCGGTCAGCACGTTAATACGACGGATTCAGCGGTACGTATTACTCATGAGCCGTCAGGTGTCGTGGTGACTTGTCAGAATGAGCGTAGTCAGCATGGCAATAAAGCGACCGCGATGAAAATGCTGCGTGCCAAACTGTATGAGTTAGAGATGCAAAAGCGCATGGAGAGCCAACAAGCGGTGGAAGATGGTAAATCTGATGTCGGTTGGGGCAGTCAAATTCGCTCCTATGTGCTGGATGATTCGCGTATCAAAGATTTGCGTACGGGCGTTGAAACCTTTAATACCGGTGCCGTTCTTGATGGTGATTTGGATCAGTTTATTGAAGCCAGTCTAAAAGCGGGGCTATAAGTCAGTAAGTAGCTTCTAATAACAGTATTTTTAGTATAAATGACAATAATTTAAGGAAAAATGATGCCAAGCGTGAATAATTATTTTGATAATAAAGTGACTTCTATCGCCTTTCAAACGGCAACCAAGCCTGCAACGGTTGGGGTTATGGAAATCGGTGAATACGAATTTGGCACCAGTGAATTTGAAACCATGACCGTTGTAAGCGGTGCTTTAACGGTCAAATTACCAGAGAGTGATGACTGGCAAACCTTTGATGCGGGTCAATCATTTACCATTGAAGCCAACCAAAATTTTGGGGTTAAAGTTGATGTAGAAACGGCTTATTTATGCACTTATGGCAAATAACCATTGATAAGCGAGACTAATAGTAAAAAAAACGCTAAGTATTTAACACTTAGCGTTTTTTTTTGACATTAATTTTGATAAATAATGCATTTAAATTATAAGTCTTTGCGGTATTTCATCATATCGGTTTTGGTGGCAAGCGTATCATAAAGATAGCGTGCCGCTGTATTGCTTTCTTGAGTAGTCCAATAGACGCGATTACAGCCTTTTTCAGTAGCAAAGGCATATACGTGCTCAATCAGCATTCGTCCGACACCTTGTCCACGTACAGATTCATTCACGTACAAGTCCTCTAAATAACAACAGTCAGTAATATTCCACGTATTGGGATGCAATACCACATGAGTCATGCCGACGAGTGTGCCGTCTTTCCACGCGCCAAAGCCATGAATAGGCACGTGGTTATCTAAGAGTTTTTGCCATGTTGCGTTCGTCGTTTCTAATGGCAAACTGGTCTCATAAAATGTCAGATAGTTTTGCCACAGGCTTAACCAAGCATCGTAATCAGTGTTCGATAATGGCGCAATTGTTATTGAATTTTTAGTGGTCATATTTTGCCTAGTGTTAATGGTTAATAAAGATTAAATTATGCATTAAAATATCTGGTTTATAACCCTTCTACAACTCTTCTATGAGCTGTATTTTACTCAGCCTGACACCTTGTCTGCGCCAAATATCCGTAACTATCGTGACATTCATCTGGGCTAAATCCTACTGATAAATGAATAAATAATAAGTTGAAAAATTACCCATCTTGCCATATATAAATGCTAGATTATGGTAAGCACTACTTCATAAATATTTAATAAAAGAGCTGCCGTAGATACCTATTCATTAATGCTAATTATAAAAGGATATTATCATGAGGTTCGAAAAATTTACTCAAAAACTCCAAGCTGCCATTCAAGAAGCGCAAAGTCTGGCATTAGGACGCGACCATACTGGTATTGATCCGGTGCATTTGCTTGGTGCACTGCTACAAGATGAGTCGAATTTGTCTATTTGTCAGCAAGCGGGCGCTTCTATTCCTGCACTTAAAAATGGTGTGGCAAAGGCTTTAGATAATCAAGCAGTCATTAGCGAGCCAACGGGTGACGTTAATTTAAATCCAAATTCAGTAAAGATTCTCAATCTTGCTGACCGTCAAGCCCAAAAAGCGGGTGATGACTTTATTGCCACTGAGTGGGTGATGTTGGCGTTAGCTGAACAAGGCGATACCAAAAAAATATTTGAAAAGGCAGGCGTAACTGCTGCCAAGCTGAAAGCGGTCATAGAACAGCTGCGTGGTGATCAAACCGTTAATAACCAAAATGCTGAAGATCAGCGTGATGCGCTCAATAAATACACCGTTAATCTGACGGAACAAGCAGAACTTGGTAAGCTTGACCCTGTGATTGGACGTGATGAAGAAATTCGCCGAACCATTCAAGTGCTGTCACGCCGTACTAAAAATAATCCCGTACTTATTGGCGAACCGGGTGTTGGTAAAACCGCCATTGTCGAAGGCTTAGCACAAAAAATTATCAATGGTGATGTACCAGAAGGTCTGCGTCGTAAAGAAGTACTGTCTTTAGATTTAGGCTCTTTAATCGCGGGTGCAAAATTCCGTGGTGAATTTGAAGAGCGCCTCAAAGCCGTACTCAGTGACTTATCCAAACAAGAAGGCAATGTCATTTTATTTATTGACGAACTTCATACTTTGGTTGGGGCGGGTAAAGCGGACGGTGCGATGGATGCCGGTAATATGCTAAAACCCGCGCTGGCTCGTGGTGAGCTGCATTGTGTGGGCGCGACCACGTTAGATGAGTATCGCCAGTATATCGAAAAAGATGCCGCGCTTGAACGTCGTTTTCAAAAGGTATTGGTTGATGAGCCAACGGTGGAAGATACCATTGCGATTTTGCGTGGACTTAAAGGTCGCTATGAGCTGCATCACGGGGTCGTTATCCAAGACAGTGCCATCATTGCTGCGGCGCGTATGAGTCATCGCTATATCACTGACCGCAAATTGCCCGATAAAGCCATTGATTTAATCGATGAAGCCGCCAGCCGTTTACGCATGGAGATGGACAGCAAGCCTGAATCCTTAGGTAAATTAGATAGCCGTCTGATGCAGCTCAAAATGCAGCGCGAAGTGCTCAAAAATGAAGAAGATGCTGGTGCCCAAGCTGAAAAAAAATTGCTTGATGCGCAAATATTAGAGATAGAAAGAGAGCACGCAGATTTAACTGAAATATGGCTGGCTGAAAAAGCGTTAGTAGAAGGCAGCAACCAGTATAAAGAAGACTTGGACAAAGCCCGTATTCTGTTAGAAAAAAAGACGCGTGAAGGTGATGTCGCTGAAATGTCACGATTAAAGTATGGTGTCATACCTGAGCTTGAGAAACAAATTGCTAAGCTTGATATAGCTGAACAAACAGAGCAAACGGACGCACCAAATATCAAGCTATTACGTAATAAAGTCACGGATAACGAGATTGCCGAAGTGGTCAGCGCGGCAACCGGCATTCCAGTTAATAAAATGATGCAAGGCGAACGTGATAAATTAATATCCATGGAAGAAAAGCTCCATGAGCGTGTTATCGGGCAAGATGAAGCGGTCGAAGCGGTTGCCAATGCAGTACGCCGTAGTCGTGCGGGCTTATCTGACCCCAATCGTCCTTCTGGCTCATTCTTATTCTTAGGACCTACAGGCGTTGGGAAAACGGAGTTGACCAAATCTTTGGCGAATTTCTTGTTCGACTCAGAGGATGCACTGGTGCGTATTGACATGAGTGAGTTCATGGAAAAACACAGCGTCAGCCGATTGGTAGGTGCGCCTCCTGGTTATGTTGGTTATGAAGAAGGTGGTGCGTTAACCGAAGCGGTGCGCCGTAAGCCTTACAGCGTCGTGCTATTTGATGAGGTGGAAAAAGCGCATCCTGATGTGTTCAATATCTTGTTGCAAGTACTGGATGATGGGCGCTTGACCGACTCACAAGGTCGCGTCGTGGACTTTAAGAACACCGTGATTATTATGACCAGTAACTTAGGTTCGCATAAAATTCAAGAAATGGTGGGTGAAAGCTATGAAGATATCAAAGCGGAGGTAATGGAATCAGTTGGCGAGCATTTCCGTCCTGAGTTCGTCAATCGTATTGATGAAATTGTCGTTTTCCATGCACTTGGACAAGCGCAGATGGCAGGTATTGCCGATATTCAGATGGAGCGTTTGCGTCGCCGTCTCCAAGATCGTGAGCTTGATATTACCTTATCTGATGCCGCGATGAATCAGTTGGTTGAAGTGGGCTATGACCCTGTATATGGTGCGCGTCCACTCAAACGTGCCATTCAGCAAGAGATTGAAAATCCACTGTCACTGAAATTACTGGCAGGGGACTTCATTGCAGGTGACATCATCAAAGTTGATGTTGGCGCTGATAATAAGCTGACTTTTGATAAACTCAGAATGAGCTAAGTGTTTTAAAAGTATATATATCGTGGCGTTATTTGTCCTTTTTTATAAGTATGATTAACGCTGAATATAAATTGCTTTTAACCACTAAGATAACCAAGCCCTAAGATAGAAAGCTGTCTTAGGGCTTTTTACATTTTTAAAGTCCTAACGTGTATGATCAGCGTTTATAGTTGTGATAGCCTTATAGCTTTTATTAAGATGATTATGGACATTGCCCTTTGACATAGCTGATTGCCGAAGTAGTGCCACACGCTGAGCAGGCGTTGCCCGCCGTGCGATAGCTGACTACTGAGCCAGTCTTTATTTTGACGCAGACAGGATCATATTGGGCAGTGCACATGGTTTGTTCGGGATTAAAAGGTGGGCATTTAGTAGCAGTAATATTGCTAGATGCTGGATGATTAATGGCGGGAGTATGAATAGGCGAGGTATCTGGCGCGGCAATATTCGGCATGTTATTACAGCCGGCTAACGCCATCGTCACTGATAATCCCGCTAATGAAAGGCATGATTGCCACGATATCGAAAAATGATTGATAAACATAATAACTCCTTGTTTATTAAAATGATAACGTCCTGTTAGTCATAAATATTCTCTTTAATCATACCTCATTTCTAACGTTATCAAAGTCCATAAAAGTAAGCTATCTATCCATCACTATCCATCCATCACTATAAACTCTATTTCTAAACCACAAAAAAATAGCCCGTCTATTAGTCATTGCTAATAGACGGACTATTCATACTTAAATTAATGCTACTTAAACATAGCGTTAAAAAGCAAAAAAGCAACCAGGTTAATGAGGCTTTATGATTGCTTATTAATATTAATATACTGATCAAAGTTTTGTGCATAATCAGTTAAGTTGTCACTGAGCATTTGACGGTATTGTTTGACGTAAAACTCGACGATATCGTCTTTTTCTTTAGCAAAGTCATCGCCTTTTACAAAACCAATGGAGGCAACTGAAGCGCTATAACGAGCAGCAGCATAGAGTAATGAAGCGCCTACTTGTCCTGAATGCGCGTCTTCACCAAGCTGGCTATTTGCTAAACCAATAATGGCGTCGGCACGTTGATAAAACCCTTGCATTTCAGGAGTAATTTCAACAGCGGCATCCGCATGGTTGTTAAGGTTCAGATTGTTGTCTTGGGTGGTATCTTGAGACATAAGCTACTCCTATTAATGGTCTGTGAATGTATAAAATAGTGTATTAAAACAAAGCATTTAAAACGCGCGAGCAAAAAGTGAAAGCCGGACTTCTATTCAGGCAATATGCTGCTACGAAGTCCGGCTTTTATAATTTTCTACTTGTTCATTAATATTAAGAGCGGTTAGTCAACTACTTACAAACCAGCATCTGCTTTTAAAATGTCAGCTTTATCGGTTTTTTCCCACGTAAATGCCGTCTCTGAACCATCGCGTCCAAAATGCCCAAAGGTAGCGGTTTGTTGATACATCGGCTGAAGTAAATTCAGCATGCGCGTAATGCCATAAGGGCGTAGGTCGAAATGTTTGCGGATTAAGCGAATAATTTCATCGTTACCAATTTTGTTGGTACCGAAAGTATTAATCGAAATAGACGTTGGTTCAGCAACGCCAATTGCATAGCTAATTTGTACTTCACAACGATCAGCAATACCTGCTGCAACGATGTTTTTAGCCACATAACGCACTGCGTAAGCAGCACTACGGTCCACTTTAGAAGGATCTTTACCACTGAATGCACCGCCGCCATGACGTGCCATGCCACCATAAGTATCTACGATAATTTTACGACCCGTTAATCCTGCGTCGCCTACAGGACCGCCAATTACGAATTTACCCGTTGGGTTGATATGATAGCGCGTACCAGCGTGTAATAGGTCAGCGGGTAAAACGTGCTTGATGATAGATTCCATCACTGCTTCCTGCAGATCCTTTTGCGAGATGCTGGGATCATGCTGAGTCGATAAGACGACGGCATCAATCGCTACCGGTTGGTTGCCATCATATTTAAGCGTCACTTGCGCTTTTGCATCAGGACGTAACCACGGTAGTTCACCGGCACGGCGCAATTCAGACTGACGCTGCATTAAACGATGGGCGTATTCAATGGGCGCAGGCATGAGCACTTCAGTCTCATTACTGGCATAGCCAAACATCAAACCTTGGTCGCCCGCGCCTTGCTCTTCAGGGTTACTGCGATCAACGCCTTGGGCAATCTCAGGAGACTGTTTACCAAGCATGTTAATAACGGCACAAGTCTCGCCATCAAAACCAAGGTCTGAATGATGATAACCAATACCATTAACCGTATCACGAACAATACGTTCAAAGTCGATATTTGCGGTAGTGGTGATTTCACCTGCCAAGATAACTGCACCCGTTTTAACCAGTGTCTCACACGCCACGCGTGCATGCAGGTCTTCACGTAATATGGCATCAAGGATGGCATCTGAAATTTGGTCAGCCATTTTATCAGGATGACCTTCGCTCACGGATTCTGAGGTAAATAAGTTGTATTCACGCATAGTGGGATCGCTTAATTGAATCAATAAAAATAGGAAAAAGCATAACGTCTGAGCGCCGCTTTAATTAATGTTTGCCGTGCAATTATTGACGCGGCAGGTAATGGGTAATGCTTAATTTGTTTGATTTTCTAAATCACGGGACGTTAATAATAGGCTAATAAAAGGTAGGTTACGCAGTCGCTGTATTTTAGCGCAGGGTAATCAAGATAAGACTAACGAGCAGCTACCGTTATGTATACGGTTATTACCTTAGCAATATCGTGGTTATTGCTAAGACATCTCAGCCTAAAAATAGGCTTATTCTACCCTGAAACGTCATAAAACTCTAGTGAGCTGTGCCCAGACTGTTATGAGCATTACTCAACAAGATATTTATTAAGGTAAAACGCTCACGCAGGTCTGCCTGATTACTGGCTTAACTACAGCTCGACAAAGGCGGCTTTATCTTTAAACATACATTCAGCGTAAACAGGACAAGCGCCACATTTAGGCGTGCGTGCCTGACACGTATAACGCCCATGCAAAATGAGATAATGATGCGCGTCCAGTATAAAGTCATCTGGAATACGTTCAATGAGTTTTTGTTCAACGATAAGGACGTTTTTGCCTGTCGCTAGTCCTGTACGATTGCCAACGCGGAAGATATGGGTATCGACAGCCATGGTCGGTTGCCCAAAAGCGGTGTTCAATACCACATTGGCGGTTTTACGTCCGACGCCTGCTAGCGACTCTAAATCTTGACGATTATCAGGCACCGTGCTGCCAAATTTCTCAATCAAATCACGACACGTTTTAATCACATTTTTAGCTTTGGCGTTATATAAGCCGATGTTTTTAATATACGCTTTTAGTCCGTCTTCACCTAATGCCAAAATGGACTCAGGCGTGTTAGCCACTGGATATAGCTGCTTAGTAGCAATATTAACGCTAATATCCGTCGCTTGCGCTGATAAAATCACCGCGATAAGCAGCTCAAAGTTACTTTTATACTCCAGCTCAGTAACCGGCTCATCAATCGTCGCTGCCAATTTTTCAAAAAATGGGCGGACATCACGATTGGGCATCCGTCTTGATGGTGGGGTATCCGCAGTTTTATGTTTGACCGTTTTACTCATGGTTTTTGTTTATCATTTTAGCAGTTGTGGTTAGTGATTAAATTTGTGCAAGTTGCGTTTGTAGCGTGATAAGTTCAGCTTGTTTAACCGCATTATCACGAACACTGAGTTGTTTCTCTAACTTTTTAATTTTAGTACGCAATTTAGCGGCGGCAATAGTATCTTTTGCTTGTTGTTCACTGATATCAAGCGTTTGGCTTGCCGCATTATTGAGCTTTGCTTCTACCATACTAACGACAGGCTTGGCATTACTACTGTCTGCAAGTTGCTCAGTAACGCGGTGCAGATGGGTATGATAACGCTGGCGTAGCTCGTCTTGTTCTTGTGCACGCTCGGGTATAGATAGCTCACGCTCAATCGTCACTAAATCGATGCAATCCACCGGACAAGGGTCTATACACAGCTCACAGCCGGTGCACAAATCGGTAAAAATAGTATGCATGTGCTTGCCAGTACCGACAATCGCATCGACGGGGCAGGCAGGAATACATTTAGTACAGCCGATACAATCATCTTCACGAATGACGGCACGAACTTCATGAGGACGCTGCGATAGAGAATCTAGTGACCATTTTGAAGGCGTCGCAGTGAGCAGTGGCTTATCAGCAGTGGCGATGTTATTTCGAGTGATAATGTCAGCAATGCTATCGGTGACAGGCTGACCACCAGGCACACATTTATTGTAAGGCTCACCATCCATAACAATAGCAGCAGCATACGGCAGGCAACCATCTGGGTGTGCGCATAATCCACATTGTGTTTGCGGCAGACAGGCATCAATCTGCGCAATTTGCTCCTGCACATCATTGGGAAGGGCATCGAGTGCTAACGTATCAAATAAGATAGGTAAGCTGACTAAACGGGCGTTTGTAGTACTGGGCATTTAATGATTGACCTTAACAGCCGTCAGCAGTGATAGAGGGCTGGCATGAGAAAATATAGTGACCAAAGATAGCACAAAATACAAACAAGGACTAAAGTGTCATGCCTTGCTCATGAACAATTTGCTCAATTAAATGATAAGCAATGCTACCTTTAAAAGGTATCTTCGGTAAATCTGAAATATCAAAAAAGTCCGCATGTGACAGCTCATCTTCTTGTATTACAATCTCACCGCTGACATAAGAGGCGCGGAAACCGAGCATTAAATTAGAAGGAAACGGCCACGGCTGGCTGCTTACGTACTGGATATCAGTCAACTGAATACCCACTTCTTCGCTAACTTCACGTGCCACCGCATGCTCTAAGCTTTCACCCACTTCGATGAAGCCTGCAATCAGCCCATATTGTAGGGGCGGACTTTGTCTGCCATAACGATGGTGATGCGCGAGTAAAATTTGCATTTCGCCCGTTAGCGGATTGGGTCGGGTAATCGCCGTAATCACGCACGGCTGCACACGTGGATATTGGCGTAATTCGCAAACCGCGCAAACCATCGCGCGCTCACCAAATTGAGCGGCAGTAACGGGCGCACTACAGCGACTACAAAATTGCGTATCGGCTTGCCAGCGTAACAGCTGTATGGCTTGGCTCAGTTGCGCGGCTAAGGGAACTGGCAATTGGGTGATTAATTGACGATAGGCTATAAAAGCAATGCTGTCTTGACTAACGCTACTATCAGTTGTGGGTACAGGCGTTATTGTAGGTAAAGCAATGTTATTACTTTGAGCATAACGATAAGTAATGGCACTTGTTGCTGGCGCGTTATGTGCTTGCGTCGGCTCTAAATGATTATCGCCCGCTGAGCATAGCGCTAAACTTTCAAATAGCGCAACGTGACCGACTTGATAAGCGTCGTGGCTATTATTCGGATTAAATTGTGGTAAATCAACCTGTATAGGCGACCAGCCATCAAGGGTTTGCTGGCATAAAACAGTTTCTTCATCAAATACAAAGGCGGTAGTCATAGAGCGCTATCCAAAGCAAATATCAGCGGGCTTAATATTACGAATGTAACAAGATTAGATTGCATAATAATGAAATAACTCATTATTATAAGTAAAATTTAAGCCGCTAATAATTGGCTTAAACTGTGCTGCGCCACATCCAGTGAGTGCTTACTCACAGGGCGATTATGCTCAAAGCCCTCCAAGCGATAGTCCACTGACATCATCACATCAGCCATATGTGCCAGCGTTTTACCATCAAAAGGATGATTCACGGCAAGGCGCTCGTCCATATAATTGGCTAATTGGCTCAACATACTGGCTGAGATTGGTAGATGTATGAAACGTACCGCACCAGACACTTGGCGCAGCATCTCAGGGATATTTTGGATGTTGAGCACATCACGACTGGCATCGGCTAAATAATCATTGAGTGCCTGTTCAGCACTGGCAATGGTGGTACGACTTTCTTTAATCAACGTATCATAAGCCGTATCAAGCTGATGTAAGGAGATTTTGTTGTTATTTAAGGGTAACTTTACCACGCCCGGAATGTGCATTTTCGCCATCGTAATGGTTGCATTTTCTGCACTCATGAGGGCGAGCAATAGATGGTCAAAGTCACTTGGCGTAGGGGTTTGCCATTTTGCAACAGCTGCACCTGCTTTCTGTAGCGCTGTTGCTGCGGTATTTAAGCCTAATAATTGTAGGGTTGAGCTCAGCTCGATGAGCTCATCGGCTATCTGCTCAGCCTGTAGGGCAACAGCAGTGAGCGAATTACCACGCGCATAACTATCGACTTTTTCTTTTATCGTATTAATTTGAGCTTGAATTAAAGTGTTTAAAATATCGGTGACTTGACGATTAGGACCGAATAAAAAGCGTTGCATTTGTTTAAGCTGTGGCAGCTCTAATTGATTACTGGCATATTGTCCACGTAGCGTTGCCGCCAGTTCGCTATCACGCTGACAGGCAAAACTCACTAAATCGGCAAATCGTGTATCCATGACTGGTAGATAGCTATGAAATTGCTGCTCTAAATAAATGAGTGTGTGCTTTTGGCCAATACTTAACGGCAAAATGGTTTCAATATCAGTCACTGCTGCCGTAGCTGCTTGCCAGAATAAACACTGGCTATGCGCTGCGATTAATGCACAAGCGGCGCTCATAGCGGACAGTTTTTGCTTATTATCAACCGTGATATTACCGTCTTTATTGGTTAGGGCGACAGCAAAACCACTACGATAAGCATTAGTAAGGAGTTCACTATCCAAATTCAACTCACTTAACGGCAAAAAGTTTTGTTCAGGATTGGCAATAATGATGCTGCTACTGCCAAAACCCATAAAATGATCCGCAGGAATAGCGTCTTGGCCGCTATGAGCATGGAGCTTATTAATGATCGGTAATAGTAACGTTGGCTCGACCGTTTGTGTCAATAATACAAATTCAACATAGCGATCAAGGGTCATGATGGCTTCTGACAGATCCATAATAAGGGCGCTATTGGTATTGTCACTGTTGTCATAAAGTTTTTGCAAACCCTGTGCGATAGCGCCAGTCAGTATTTGACCGCCTGAAAGCGCAATCAGCTCAAAGATACAAGACAGCTGGGTTAAGACGCCAATAGAATCTAATAATAACGGTGCTTGCTCATGATCATCGTTAAATTCGCTTAAATGAGTCTCAGTATCTTTTAACGTGACCATAATCTCATCGTGCAATAAATGTAGTGACGGCAAGTCAAAATTAGTAATACTCAGGGTAGGGACGGTCAAGGTTAGCTGCTCTGACTGGCGCATAATTATTTTTCCATAAAATATTGATGATTAACTATTATTGTTATACCGTGGTTTTTTATAATATTTAAAATAGTTTGAATTCAGGGTTTATTTGCGACTATTCGTAACTGTGAGTTAAATAGTTACCATTGTGCCATTTTAGTTTTAATTTCTGGATATTGATCTGCCAAACTTGCAAACCAGTTTTGATTTTCGCTACTGTCAGTACTAGACTCTACTAATAAAGCGGCAAGCGTGGCGAACTGAGTATGAGCGGTTTGTCCGCCATCAGATTGACCTTCTTCTTCAATGGCTAAGGATACTTGACCCCCCGTCATCGCTAAATAGACTTCAGCTAAAATCTCTGAGTCCAATAATGCGCCGTGAAAGGTACGGTCTTGCTTACCAACGTTTAAACGACGTACAAGCGCATCAAGCGTGTTTTTTTGTCCCGGATATTGCTGTTTTGCCATAACCAATGAGTCGGTTACCTGCACGCGCTGAGCAAAATCTGTAATACCCACTTTGCTAAATTCCATGGACAAGAAGCTCATATCAAATGAGGCGTTATGAGCGATGATTTCTGCGCCATCCATAAACTCGTACAAAGGTTGCGCGACTTGATCAAAAGTTGGTTTGTCAGCTAAAAATGCCTCAGAGATACCATGAATACGAATGACCACTTCATCCATGCCACGCTGTGGATTGATATAGACATGCAGCTTTTCACCGGTAAACTTACGACCAATCATCTCCACAATACCGACTTCAATGACGCGATCCCCTTTGAGTGGATCTAATCCTGTGGTTTCCGTATCCATAATCAGCTGTCGATTGGCTTCATGACGATGAATAGGCTTGGGCAATAAGGGACGAAAGTGTGGGTTGGCACGACTGGTATCACCATCGAATTTTGGCAAGTCTACTGACACGTCTGATTCACGGTGGTCTATTATTAAGCTGTCTGCGGTCATGATATGAGCACTCATCGGCGGTGTCGCGTTATTCGGTTGGTGATTGGATTCAATTAAAGACAGCTCAGTTAAAATAGTGTCGTGGGGTTCGGCGGAGAATTCCTCATCTGAGTCATCATCCAACATGTCAAAGCCTAAAATATCGTTTGTGAGCCAATCATCATCGGATAGTATTTCAGTTTTATCAGACATTAACGACACTTTTTTTTTACGGATACTGTCATTAATATTTTCACTCACATTATCATTAGTGGCGACTGGCGATTGTTCATTATTTACAATTGCATGACCACTGTTAGAGGTAACGCCAAGGTTGGCTAGCTCGTCTGCTTTTTCATTACCGGCATGTCCAGCATGACCTTTTACCCAGTACCAATCTACATCGCGTGCTTGGCAAAGCTCATCTAATTGCTGCCATAAGTCTTGATTGGCGACTGGTTTTTTACTGGCTGTTTTCCAGCCTCTTTTTTTCCAACCTTCAATCCACTCCGTTATCCCTTTTTTGACATAACTGGAGTCTGTCCAAATTTCTAGCTTTAACTCACGTGGACTGTGATTGAGCGCTTGAATTGCCCCCATCAGCTCCATGCGATTATTGGTGGTTTCGGAATCGCCACCGTACAAATCTTGCGTTTGCCCATTACTAAATATCAGATGCGCACCCCAACCTCCTGCACCAGGGTTGCCTTTACATGCACCATCGGCATAAGCCACCGTTGCGTCAGTTTTGGCTGCTAGCGGGTCAGTGGCGTTATGGTTGGTGACGTATGGTGCTGCTATAAAGTGGTCTGACATAAAAACTCGTTGGCTTAATAAAGGGCTTGATAAAGGATAAGTATGCACCCATTTTAAAAGGGTGCTGAAACGTTATGATAGCGTTTAAATAACATTGGTTTGGTTGAAGCTGATTATAACAAATCCGTTGCACACATGCGCAGTCTCAATATATAAAACTGCAAAACCTAATAACGAAATAGTAGTGCCCTCATTTTCTGTTAAAATAACACTGATAGCCACACTCTTTAACGCATTCATGCAGGATGATTTTATGACAACCCTACGCGCAGAGATTATTTATAAAAAATTATCTATTTTGGCTGCCAGCATCACAGCTTGTAGTGCGCTATTGTTAGTCGGCTGTGACAGTACAGACAACAATAGTCCAACTACGACAGCAGATAGTACTATTGCCGCCAAGCCTGATTTATCTATCTTTGCAGGCTGTTATACCGTCAGTCATGACGAGCCTGCACAAATTAAAGTCAGTGAACAAAATGGCGCGTGGTTCATGCAGATGAAAGAGCCTGCCAGTGCCAATCGCGTTTGGGATACCCCTGAACCGTTAGAAGTGTTAAATAATAGCGATGTTCCTAAATATTTCTCTATCGACCCTAATAATATCGATGCAGTCATTGGGCGCCCAGACAGAGTCCTAGTCATGGCGCATGTCAAAACTGCCTATGCCAATATTGATCCGCTGCTTGATAGCGAGTATTTGTCTTATATCTATAAAGGCGCCAATACCATTTATCGGGTAGAGTGCGACGAGGTCAATACTGATATTCTAGCTAATCCGCACGCCAATATTAAACTAGATAAGACAAGCGCCACGACAGAGCTGTAACGCAAAAATTTGAGTCATCAAGGTGACACCGTAGCAGCGCCAGTCGGCAGTTTATTAACAGCATGGTCAAAAAGAGCATGGTCAAAACGGTCAAATAATATGAATTTTTTTAGTTATGTGGTGTTGGGTAGCTTTTCTTATGCCGCAGGTTGGGCGATACGCAGCTATATATTGGATAAACAACCGCCGCCAGAGCAGCCGTACAATTTAAAACATCCCGCGATTTTAGGTTATATGGGCGGATTTTTTATTATTATGCTCATTGTTTCTTGGTTACTTGGACGTTATGTGCTCGGACACGTCGCCATTGATTTACCGTTTATTATTATCAATAGCTTGGTGGCTACCTTTGTTTATTCCTTTGGGTTAAATCCTGAAAAAGTTCGTTATGACGTTCCAGATTAAAAATACCAGTCATTGGACAAGTATGATTTTTTGATAAAATAAACTATTTAATCACTATCTCACTATCATAGTCTCATAATTATAAAAGCAACGCCCAATAATTAAATCATCGAGCGTTGCTTTTTTTGATCGTATCATTAATACACAGCTATCTATAGTGTTATCTATAACAACGTATTCGCGCTTTAAGTGTTTAAGCAGTGGTTGATGTCTCGGTCTTGTCTTGACTCTCTCGCCACACCTGATAAGTTTGCAGGTCTTTTTCTACCATTTTTAAGCAAAAAGCGAAGATAATAGCGTCGTCAATATAGCCAATTACTGGGATAAAGTCTGGAATAATATCAATAGGATTCAAGATATAGACTAATCCTGCCACCACCGCTGCAATGGACTTGTAAGGTACTTTGCGATAATTGCCTTGCGAGTAATCCTTGACTAAGCTGATAAATAAGGCGACATCGGTTGTAAAGCGTTTAAGATGGCTGCTACTTTTTAGTTTTTCATTTAATTTTTCTTCTTCTTTAATGATGTATTCAAGATCGGCATCGAGCAGCTTTTCATTGGTTTCGCTATGGGCTATTTCTGCCATTTTATCATTCAACTTATCGTTGTATAGCGCATTCTTACTAAGATTATTTTCTTTCTTTTGGTCGTCTGTCATTATGATTATTCCTTGTGTGGTTAATTTGTTATGCCTGATAAAACCAAGGTTGATGGTTATTGACCATCATCAGTTTTGCACGCCAATACTATAGCAAGCACAGCGGCAAGTACCAAACCGCTTAATGATTGATTTGTTGTATATGGGTAGCGCCCTATTTTATATTGTCATGATAGTCATGGGCTTTGATAGTATCAGAAATGCAAATTGGGCAAAGGTTCTGCAACTATGATGCTGATTAAATACGCTAAAATATGAGCTTTCACAGCAGATAGCGCGCCACCATAAAAATTAGCAGCAGCTAGATGCAGATAAAATTTTAAAGGTAAAAATAAGCTATGGTGTCAAAGACACTACAGCACCCATTGAAAACTAGGCAAAATAATAAGTAAACGAATATGAAAAGAGATACTAAAACAGCCATTGGGCTTAATCGGCGACAGTTTTTACACCGAGTAGGGATGAGTGCAGGTTTACTGGTAACACAAAATATCACTCAGACGTTAGCGGCGACTACTAGTAACCAAAGTAAAAACGCGCAACTTACCAAAGATGATTTACCAATGTCGTTGATGAATGAAAATTCGTCATCACAGCCGCTATCTCAGTCATCGCATGTGCAAGCAAATTGTATCGTGCCCAGTATTGAGACACGTTTATTTGCCAGTTCCAATGCCGGCAGTAATAACGCCCGTAACGAGCTGGCATTAGCACGGCTGGAATGCGCTGGGTTCAAGGTGGCTAATCCTACTATCGTCAGTCGGCAATATCTGCGCTTTGCCGGTACTGATGGTCAGCGTGCCAGTGACTTACAGAATATTGCGACCGGTGCTATCGCTGCGCCAAAGCTGTTACTGGGCGTACGTGGTGGCTATGGGGCAATGCGTCTGCTACCGATGATTGATTGGCAGACGCTTGGGCGCGTGATGAAAGAGCGCGGTACGATACTGGCAGGATTCAGTGATGTTACCGCTATTCAATGCGCGTTGTTGGCGAAAGGAGGGATGAGTTCGCTCGCAGCACCAATGCTCTATAGCGAGTTTGGCAAAACCAAACCAGATGAGCTGAGCTGCAAACAGTTTGTAGAAGCGTTGAGTAATCCTAATTTAAGTATTGAGGTTAAAAGTGCCGAATTAACCAGTAAGCAGCTCCCCATTATTTTAGCAACAGGTGACACCAAAACTATAATCGGAAAGATTTGGGGCGGTAATTTAAGTGTGGTATCGGCACTGGCAGGCAGCGACTATCTACCTCGTATTGAGGGCGGTATTGTGTTCCTAGAGGACGTGGGCGAGCAGCCGTATCGTATTGAGCGCATGCTGTATGATTTATATTTAGCCGGAGTCTTTAAAGGTCAGCAAGCCGTCGTATTTGGGGCGCTATCGGGCACAGGTGAGGACAGTTATGATGCGCGTTATGATGTCGCAACTGTTGTACGCCAATTACATAAGCTGACTGGATTGCCTATTTATAACGGGATGGGTTTTGGTCATATTGAACGTAAACAAAGTTTTCCGTTGGGTGCGCGTTGTCAGATCAGCGTCAATACGCAAGGTAGTTATACCTTAAAATTTGCAGATTATCCGACTATTAAGGGAGATAGTATTAATGTTCAGGGGTTGTTGCAAGCGTAGGTTTTTATTACAGCCAAATTTGCATTATGGCGGGTAACAGTCATTAATAGCTTAGAGCATACTTATGAATTTAGCATTATTTGATTTTGATGGCACCATCACCCATTGCGATACCTTTACACCTTTCATAAAAAAAGTAGTGCCGTCCTCAAGAATATATTGGGGAGGTTTACTGCTTTTGCCCTCAATTATAGGCTACCGTATCGGTATACTGTCTGGCTCTACATTGCGGCAGCAAATCATTTATGTCGGTTTAAAAGGCTTTTCTAACACGCAACTCAAAGCACTTGGTAAAACTTATGCCAGAGAATTTTTGACAACAGTTATTAGAGCAAATGCACTAGAGAGAATTAAGTGGCATCTTGAAGCGGGAGATAGGGTAATTGTCGTGTCAGCCTCGCTAGAGGTGTACCTTAAGCCTTGGTGCGATGCGCTAGGCGTAGAGCTGATTTGTAGTCAACTTCAAGTGAATAGAGGATCGCTTACTGGTAAATATAATAATGCCGATTGCTCAGGTAAGGAAAAGGCGAGGCGAGTGAGAGCACTGGTCAATATTGATGCGTATCAAAAAATATATGCTTATGGCGATACTAAAGAGGATGAAGCATTACTTAACATAGCTGATGAGCAATATTTTCAATGGCAAAGAAGAGTTTGACGCGTGGCTATCCGCTCAGATTACTTATCAAGCGTTTTTCTTGGTTGATAGAATAAATTAAATACCGATAATTGGTTTAATATCACTAAAATAAAGACAAAAAAACACCGTTAATAATAAATTATTAATGGTGTTTTTTTGTACTGCTATAATGGTACCCGGAGCCGGACTTGAACCGGCACGCTATTACTAGCGAGGGATTTTAAATCCCTTGTGTCTACCATTTCACCACCCGGGCAAAACTTGTGTTATCTGTTCAGTAAATGCTATTTTATAAGCAATTTACTTGCTAGATAGTGGTCGCTATTATAAAGGTTTTTATTTATTATGCAAGATAAAATTAATAAAAACTTTAAAATAATTTAAACCGAAATAATTGGAGGCTGGGGTCGGAATCGAACCGGCGTTAACGGAGTTGCAGTCCGCTGCATGACCACTCTGCCACCCAGCCAATCAAGGACGCCTATATTAGCAAAAATATTTTAAATTACAAGCTATTTTTTCACTAAATCTACTTTATTTATTATTATTAGCGTTCTTAGGTCATGATTACTACCAAAGAGGATGATTTATTAGGGTGCTAGTCTTAAATTTGTGCGTGAGAAGGCTATTTATTATCATTTTCCAGCTATGAGCAGAAAAGCGCGTAGGATTTTGGATTTAGGAGGTGTTAACAACTAGGTTTTTACGGGCGAGGTAGGTACAATACCATGCTTAATTTAGTACTTGTTTTATGGCGTGATGTTAGGTTTATAAATACTTACTTTTATGAACGCTAATCAACTATAAATGCGAGTACAAGGCAGGCGTGTAGAGAGTATGCTCGCGTTGTCTTTACCTTTTATCGCTTAATCGATGGAGTTACTATGTCAAATGCTACGCCAAATGCCATGTCAACTGAGACCAAGACGACTGAGGTTAGCGCGTCGTCTGCTCAAGTGTCTGCCACATTGCTCGATGGCAAAGCACTTGCTGGAGAAATAGAGACCGCACTGCGCCTTCGTGTTGATGCTATTAAAGCCAAAACTGGACGCACGCCAATTTTAGCGACGATACTGGTCGGTGAAGATCCTGCCTCTGCCACCTATGTGCGTATGAAAGGCAACGCTTGTAAACGAGTCGGTATGGATTCTATTCGCGTGGAAATGCCGAGTAATACCACAACTGAAGAGTTGATGGCTAAGATAGATGAGCTGAATAATAGCCAAGATGTGCACGGTATTTTGTTACAGCATCCTGTGCCTGCCCAAATCGATGAGCGCGCTTGTTTTGAACAGATTAAACTTGAAAAAGACGTCGATGGCGTGACTTGCTTAGGTTTTGGTCGTATGAGTATGCAAGAGTCTGCATTCGGTTCGTGTACGCCGCAGGGTATCATGCATCTATTACACCATAATAATATTGAATTGGCGGGTAAAGAAGCCGTAGTGGTAGGACGTAGCGCTATTTTGGGCAAGCCTATGGCACAAATGCTGTTGAATGCCAATTGTACCGTCACTATTTGTCATTCAAAAACGCAAAATTTAGCGGCTCATGTACAACGCGCGGAGATTATTGTTGGGGCGGTGGGTGTGCCTGAGTTGATTAAATCTGAGTGGATAAAACAAGGGGCAGTAGTGATTGATGCTGGCTTCCATCCAACCGATACTGGTGGCGTTGGTGATATCGAAATGCGCGGTGTGGAAAACATCGCTAGCGCTTATACGCCAGTACCAGGTGGCGTTGGACCCATGACTATTAATACGCTTATTCGTCAAACTGTCGATGCTGCCGAAAAATCAGCAGGTTTATAAGTTAGGGTATCCGTCAATAAGCTGTTATTTTTGACTCAAAATAACGTGTGTAGCATCATATAAAATAAAGAAAATTTAGTATAAAAAAGGGCTTCAATTGGAAGCCCTTTTTTTTGTGCACTAAAAATGCTTATTTAATTTTTTAGGTGTTATAACCAACCTAATCTTTTAAAGTTATAGTATAAATAACTACAGAGCGAACCGATGAATAACATAATAATTAAATAGGAATACTTCCAATGTAACTCTGGCATAAAGTCAAAGTTCATCCCATAAATACCCGCGATTGCGGTTGGCACGGCTAAAATACCTGCCCATGCCGCAAGCTTGCGTACCACCTCGTTCTGTCCCATATTAACCATCGCTAGATAGGTATTCATTACCACACTGAGCATCTCATTCAGCCCATTGATGGCATCTAAAGAGTGTAGCAAATGGTCATTGACGTCACGAAAATATGGCTTTGCCGCTTGCGAAAAAGAAGAGACTAAATCACTCTTTTTATGATTAATAAAAAAGCTACAGATGTCTTGTACCGGCAAAATAACGGCACGCATATGTACCAATTGTGATTTTAATTCATATAAGTTCTTTAGCGTTTCTTTATTAAATTCATAAGTAAAAATATTGCGTTCTTGTTCACGTAAATAGCTGCCTAAACGGTCGGTAACCGGCATATAATTATCGACAATAAAGTCAAGAATGGCGTGCAAAACGAAAATTGGTCCCATACGCAGCTTTTCAGGGCGACGGTTGCAATGGTCGCGTACAGGCGTATAAGGGTTAGAGGGTCCATTACGAATGGTAATCAGATAATTTTTACCCATAAATATTGCTGTCGTGCCATAACGAATCACATTATCTTCAAGCTTGGCGGTACGTATCACCACAAATATCGTATCGTTGTCATAGTTCTCAACCTTAGCGCGCTGATGGTCAGCAAAGGCATCTTCAATCGCCAGCTCGTGCAAATCAAAGGCATTTTGCACTTTTGCAATGGTTTTTAAACTGGGTTCATACAGACCCAGCCAAATAAACTGTCCGCTATTCGTTAAGGCTTTACTAACATCACTCAGTGGCAATTGTTCCAGTTGCTCACCTGTTTTACGTGAGTAGGCATAGCAATTGACTATTTCATCAGCGTTTGTTACATCGATATCTTCATAGCGTTCGGAGTCAGGATCATAAACAGTCATGGTCTCGAGCGTATCTTCAAGCGTCGCATCGGCATCGCCGTAGATATAGCTATCATAATCGAGATATGAGCGGTCCTCTTCCACATCAGAATAAGCATGTTCAAGATTAGATTCAGGTGTGATACGAGTCGTTATTTTCGTTGACGGCATTTCATCGCGGCTCATTCACGCCTCCTTAATATAAATAAAAATACAGATATAAAAAATATAGTAATTAGCCAATCGTTGTTGAAAAAATTGCCTATTGATGAATCATTAAGCGTGCTAAACCTATAGTTAATCATTTGCTTGCAAAGAACAGGTATCTTTCAAAATACAGTTATCTTGCAAAGCATAGGCAGTCAGAAAACGCTATGCCTTACAATGCAAAGCGTTTTAAAGTTTCCATATCCACCAGCGTTAATAGACTTTCGTGGCAGGCGGTCAGCTTAATAGGTGGCGCAACATCGAAGTCTAACGCTTCAACCCAGCGTAGCGCACAAATACACCAATAATCACCGGGTTTTAGACCGGGGAAGTTGTATTCAGGCAGTGGGGTGATTAAATCGTTGCCACGACTGGATGAAAAGTTTAAAAATTCGCTGGTCATTTTGACGCAAACGGTATGTTGTCCAACGTCATGGTTGCCAGTATGACAAAAGCCATTACGATAATAGCCGGTAATAGGGTCAAAGCAGCAGCTGGCAAGCTCAGTACCGAGTACGTTGGTTCCATTGATGGCAGGATTGGGATGATAATCAGATGACATAAGGTCTCCGAGACGAATAATGAAAATAAAGAGTATACAGAGGATGATTTACTATCAATCAATGACTCAGGAAATTAATGGCTTAGCAAATTAATTGCTCAAGAAAATAGTAGCTGAAAAATTAGGAGCTTAAGTGGTTAACTAATCAAAAACTGGGCTAGTGTAACATGAGTCTGGCGTAAACATGCCATGCAAATAACGCTACTAATCACCGCTAAAAGATATTCCCAGTAGGCTCGCAACCGTTTATTGACTGCTTTATAAACCTCACTAATGGTGTTGGTAATATCAAAATATTAATACAGATATAGATTAGTGGTAGTGAAAATTAATAACGATTCAGTTAAGGATTAGAACCAATTGTGACTAGGCGAAACTTAGCAGTTATGCTAAACTTAGACGTAAAGCGCCTTAAATATTTATCACATGAATATCATCGTTTTATCATCTTAACGGGTACTTATTACTTGCTAATTTGATGTTACCTAGTTTTTTTAGAAAAATTGGGCTAATGATGTTGTGCGCTAAAAATACAAAATGTGTGTTATTGATTTGATGATAAACATGCCCTTATAATATCGCGTTTTTTGGTAAGCGCTATACCAAACAAGGATTTATTGTGTCTGCCAGTTCTGATTCTGCTGTACCTGCTCTGCTAAGCTCGACAAATTCTGATAGCGCTGCTGTTAGCAATCGCCTACCTTATCTCAGTAACGTTGCCAGCGACGTTGCCAATAGCTGGCTGCTGCCTGATGGGGTCGCTGATGTTTTGTTTGAAGACGCGCAAAAGCAAGAAGTGCTCCGTTATCAGCTCACCCAGCAACTGATTACACATGGTTATCAGTTGGTATGCCCACCGATGATTGAGTTTACGGAGTCTTTACTGAGTGAAGCTTCAGAGGACTTAAAACGCCAGACTTTTAAAATTATTGACCAAATCACAGGTCGTTTAATGGGTCTGCGTGCGGATATTACCCCACAGATTTTGCGCATTGATGCGCATCATGGTGGCGAGGGTATTGCACGTTATTGCTATGCGGGTCATGTGATTCATACGTTACCTTCAGGCTTATTTGGGTCACGTATTCCGCTACAATTAGGCGCGGAGATTTTTGGTTGTGAATCGTTAAGTGCAGATATTGAGTTAATAGATATCCTGTTTAGTATGATAAATAGCTTAAACATGAGCGCCGCATTACATATTGACTTGGGTCACGTGGCAATATTCAAACGCTTAGCCGTATTAGCGCAGTTATCTGATAATGATACGGAACAGCTGATGCATCTGTATGCGAATAAGAATTTGCCTGAGCTAAAACGTGTCTGCCAATCATTATCAATGGGCGATGATTTTTATGCATTGGCTCGTTTTGGGCATGATATGGCGACGTTATTGACCAAGCTATCAATCGAGGCTCAGCAAGACAGCAAAATTGCAGAAGCGGTCGATGAATTGCAACGTTTAAAGACGCATCTACAAGACCATTGGCAATGTCAAGTGAGTATCGATGTGACCGAGTTATCAGGTTATCACTATCATACGGGCATTGTGTTTAATGGTTATATGAATAGTGAAACCCAACCATTGGTTCGCGGCGGGCGTTTTGACGGTTTACAAAATGCCAATTATAGCAATAAGCAACAACCACGTGCGGCAACTGGTTTTAGTATGGATGTCAGCCGTTTGCTGGCGCATACACAACTGGATACGCCGATGGTAGTTATCGTTGATTACACTGCTATGAGTAATGCTGATGATGCGCAACAACAAGCATTAGCGCAACAAGTCGATGGTTTGCGTGAGCAAGGTTATCGCGTCACGATGCCGTTAGATGCGCATGATTGTCCAACAGACATCACGCATCGTTTCAATTTACAGAATAATGAATGGCAGTTAATCGCTGTTTAATCAGCGTATAGCTTGAGTATTATATTTTTGAAGCTCGCATTTTTGAGCACTGTATTTTTAAGTATTACATTCTTGAGTATTACATTTAAGTTTTGATGCTCAATAAGTTTTAATCGTAAATCATTAACGAACACACTTCCACACATCATTGTAAGGATTGATCATGGGTAAGAATGTCGTAGTTTTAGGTAGCCAATGGGGCGATGAAGGTAAAGGTAAAATCGTCGATTTGCTCACCGAAAAAGCATCAGCAGTTGCACGCTTTCAAGGCGGACATAATGCTGGACATACTTTAGTTGTTGATGGCAAGACCACGGTCTTACATTTAATCCCATCTGGTATTCTACGTGAAGGCGTTACCTGTTTTATCGGCAATGGGGTGGTATTAGCGCCTGATGCTTTACTTAAAGAGATGAAAGGTTTAGAAGATAACGGTGTGCCCGTTCGCGAGCGCCTACGTATTTCTCCAAACTGTCCGCTTATCATGCCGTATCACGTGGCACTTGATCAAGCGCGTGAAGCCAAGCGCGGCAGTGGTAAAATCGGTACGACCGGTCGCGGCATTGGTCCTGCATATGAGGATAAAGTTGCACGCCGTGCCATTAAGCTTGCCGACTTGTTTCGTGAAGATTTAGAAGAAAAATTACGCAACCTTATTGAATATCATAACTTCCAATTGACGCAGTATTATAAAGTCGAAGCCATCGATTTTGATGAGACTTATAAGCTTTGCCAAGAGTGGAAAGAAGAAATTAGAGGTATGGTTACAGACGTAACTGAAGAGCTTGATCAATTACGCCGTGCTGGTAAAAACCTCATGTTTGAAGGGGCACAAGGTACGCTACTTGATATCGACCATGGTACGTATCCCTTTGTAACCAGCTCAAGTACTACGGCGGGCGGGGTTTCAACTGGTACGGGTATTGGTCCGTTATACTTAGATTACGTATTGGGCATCACCAAAGCTTATACTACGCGCGTAGGCAGCGGTCCATTCCCAACTGAATTGTTCGATGATGTAGGTGCGCATTTAGCCAAAGTTGGTCATGAATTTGGCGCAACGACTGGTCGTGCCCGTCGCTGTGGTTGGTTTGATGCTGCCGGTTTACGCCGTGCTGTGGTATTAAACTCGCTAACCGGTATTTGTTTGACCAAACTTGACGTCTTAGATGGTTTAGAAGAGCTACTTATTGGTGTGGGTTATGAGTTGCCAGAAACCGAATGTGCTGGCGCGCATGATGCTGAATTCTACGAGTCAGTAACGCCAATCTACGAGACGCTACAAGGCTGGAGCGAATCAACCGTTGGTATCACCAACTATGATGAATTGCCTGAGAATGCCAAGATTTATATCAAACGTATCGAAGCCTTAATCGATTGTCCTATCGATATCATCTCAACTGGTCCTGACCGTGATGAGACGATTGTGCTACGTGACCCGTATGATGCATAATTTACTAGCTAAATAATATAGCTTGTGATGTTTAAATAAAAAAATCCCAGTGCCGAGCATTGGGATTTTTTTATTCCTGATGTTTTCATAAAAACAACCAATGATTGTTTAGTTTTTAATTACATAACTTTAAGATAATTTGAGATAAATCGGGCTAAAATAGGGTTGAGTAGTATGATTTTTTCTTAAGAAAATATAACGTTGTAAAAATAATGTCACCAATAAGACGTTAAGAGGAAAACACTATGACAACCCCTATTATTAAGCGTTCTCTGCGCAACTCATCTTTGGCACTGCTGACTTCCGCGGCTTTTATGTTGCCGATGCTCTCTTGGGGTGCTCAAAACTGCAATAAACCTGTTAATGATTTTGACGGACTGTATTGTTTAACCAAAGTATATTTAGAAGCTGATAAAGAGCTTAATAATTCTTATACTAAGCTAAATAAAGTCCTAAATAGTACGCAAAAATCTAAACTCAAACGTGGGCAATTGGCTTGGATACGTGACCGCGATGAGCGTTGTAGCTATCATAATGGTGAAGGTTTCTTTGTAAATATGAACTGTGCGACGCGTACTACCACGCAGCGCGTGAACTTCCTAAATGAGCGCGTGCGTGAATGTACTGCTGGCAGCTGTCGCGACAGTCGTTTGGAAGAGTAAATGAAAGCAGACAGAGAGTACTGATGTTTTGACGGTTGTCTGTTTAATTAAAATAACAGGTGACAACAAAGGTTTTCCGCCTTGTTTCCCGTTTTTATGCTGTCTTAAATTATGATTTTCTTAGCAGTTGCGATAATTGCCCCTATCATTTACAGCCTTAATCATTATAATAGACAACAATCACGCGCTTGGTAAATCAACTAGAAACCTGCTAAGTGTTGTGGTCATAGATAATATAGACTTCCTTTTTTACCTTTACCTTATTAGGAGCTTTTCATGGCTATCGAACGCACGCTATCTATCATCAAACCTGACGCTGTTGCTGGCAATCACATCGGCGCTATCTATGACCGTTTTGAACAAGCGGGTCTAAAAATCGTTGCAGCTAAAATGCAACAACTTGATGATAAAAAAGCCGGTGGTTTCTATGCTGAGCATGCTGAGCGTCCATTTTACAATGACTTAGTATCATTTATGACTTCAGGTCCAGTATTGGTATCAGTATTAGAAGGCGAAAATGCTATCGCTAAGCATCGCGATATTATGGGTGCAACCAACCCCAAAGACGCGGCTGAAGGCACTATCCGTGCAGATTTTGCGAGCAGCATCGATGAAAATGCAGTTCATGGTTCAGATTCAGCCGAATCAGCGGCACGTGAAATCAGCTATTTCTTCAATGATGACGAAGTTTGTGCTCGTATTCGTTAATTACTAGCGTTAATGATGATTAGTATTTACCATTATCATTATTAAAAAATTTTGCTAATTGTGATGATGGTTTATACTTACTCTAGTAAAAATAGTGTTAAAAAACGGCTTATACTCAATAGGGTATAAGCCGTTTCACCTATTATTATTTGCATAGAAAGCACTATTTTTTATTGAAATTTACCATCATGCCCTTCATGATAAGTAAACGTTATATAATTTTAATTATTTAATCAGCGTTATCAATCCCTTATTAGCATTTCGTTATTAGTATTGTATTTTATGAAATATTTAACCCTATTTAATAAAGTCATAAGTAACAAGCGCTGCGCTCATAATGGATTGCTCATGCGCCATTTTATTGCATATTTTAGTATATGCTAACCAGTTATATGCCAACAGGTCATCGATTATGTCAACCGTCACTACGCCAAACCCGTCAACGCAATCATCAGCTAATCGCATTAATAGTATCGAGATTAATGCTATCAAGCTATTAGATGAGGCACAGGCAAAAACCAATTTATTAGGGATGACGCCGACGCAACTTGCGGATTACTTTAAAAGCATTGGCGAAAAGCCCTTTCGTGCTACCCAAGTGATTAAGTGGATTTATCAACAAGGCGTTACTGATTTTGAGAAAATGACTAATTTGAGTAAATCGTTACGCGATAAATTGTCTATTCATGCTTGCGTAACGCCACCAAAAGTTATTCATCGCCAATATAGTGATGATGGCACGCGTAAATGGGTCTTTGAAGTAACAGGTGGTTCATTAGTCGAAACGGTTTTAATACCTGCAGAGGATGGCAAGGTCAATGGTCGCAAAACGTTATGTATCTCATCGCAAGTGGGCTGCGCTTTGGACTGTAGCTTTTGTAGTACGGGTAAGCAAGGATTTGAGCGAGATTTGACCGCTGCTGAGATTTTAGGTCAGTTGTGGGTTGCTAATGCTTCGTATATGACTGATGCTCAGGACAGTTTAGAGTATGTCGATCATAGCTTATGGGAAAATAACGTGACCAATGTGGTCATGATGGGGATGGGCGAGCCGTTATTAAACTATCGTCCTGTTGTCAGCTCGATGGAATTGATGCTCAGTGATCACGCTTATGGTTTATCTAAGCGTCGCGTGACGTTATCGACGTCTGGTGTCGTGCCTAAAATGTATGAGTTGGCGCAAGAGCTTGATGTGGCATTGGCAATCTCATTGCATGCTCCAAATGATGAATTACGTAATGAATTGGTTCCTATTAATAAAAAATATCCACTAGAGCAGTTGATGGCGGCAGCGAGAAATTACGTTTTTGAAGTCAATCCGCGCCATAAAAAACACGTGACTATTGAATACGTGATGTTAGATGGGGTGAATGACAGTGATGTTCATGCTGAGCAATTGGTGGCACTATTAGGCGACCTGCCTAGTAAAATTAATCTAATCCCGTTCAATCCATTTCCGCACGCCAATTATGATAAATCTAGTAACAACCGTATTCATGCCTTTAGTAACATTCTAAGTCAAGCAGGATTTGTCTGTACCATTCGTCAAACGCGCGGTGATGATATTGATGCCGCTTGTGGTCAATTGGTTGGGCAAGTGGCTGACCGTACCAGACGTTCTGCGGCATGGCAACAAAGTATCAAAGACCGTGAAAATACTTAAAAATGAGCTATTTATAGCATTTTAGTTGTCATATATCGGTCTTAATAGTAAGAGATATGTAGTTAAGGCAACTAAATTTTACTTATGCTCGCTAAATCCATTAAACTGTTGGCTCGTTGACCACAGTGCTAACTCCCTGTACTGAACCACAGTTTTATGATGGCGGCTATAATGAGCTCTAAATATTCTTGTCAGAACCAATCTCACAAACACGTTTGCTTACTCGCAACTGCGCTATTGACCTTGCTATTGGTAGGGTGTCAAAGCTTCCCAACTGATGATTTATTGAGTGTCAATAATTATCAAGCATCAACGCAATCCAA
This sequence comes from Psychrobacter urativorans, assembly GCF_001298525.1. Lineage (NCBI taxonomy): Bacteria > Pseudomonadati > Pseudomonadota > Gammaproteobacteria > Moraxellales > Moraxellaceae > Psychrobacter > Psychrobacter urativorans. The sequence goes on along the minus strand of NZ_CP012678.1, from coordinate 555,987 downwards.
TAAGAGCCGTAGCTCGAATAAAGATGAGGTCGCGCGCGTTCGCACCTCACTGGCGGCGCAATACATTCGTAAAAATGATCTTGATTCTGCTCAGCAGCAGCTGGAAAAAGCTTTTGCGGCTGATAGCCGATATGCGCCCGCCTATGATATGATGGGCGTGCTGTTACAGCAAGAAGGCAGTCGCCTTAATCTTGAAAAAGCCGATCAGTATTTTACAAAAGCGATTGCTCTAGATAAGGATTTTGTGCAGGCGCGTAATAATTATGGGGTATATTTATCACAGATGAAGCGCTATCAAGAGGCGTCTGTGCAGTTTGAGATTGCGGGTTCCTCGCTTGGCTATGATGGTCGGATTGGGGCGCTTGAAAATCTCGGACGTACTTATTTACAATTAAACGATCATCCGGCAGCGGCAAAAGCATTTTTGCGGGCGCTGGAGGGGAATCGTAACAGTATTATTGCGCATATTGAACTGGTAGATTTGTTGATAGAACAGCAGCGTATTCCGCAAGCACAGCGACTGTATGAAGAGACATTATTGCTGCTACAAGGTCAAGGTACGAGCCCACGTCTATTATTACAAGGTATTAAACTTGCGGCTGCTCAAAAAAATGCCGTCACGCGCCAGCAATTAGCCCAGCAACTTTTATCTGCTTATCCATTGAGTGACGAAGCAAAGCAACTTAAAACTTGGCTTAATAAACCAGAGGCCGCTTGGAAATGACCGATTCATCGTTAACCGATCAACCTGATGTCCAAGTTTCATTTGGCGCGGCTTTACAGCAGGCTCGCCACATCAAGCAACTGAGCTTGGATGAGGTATCAAGCGAGCTATTCATCTTAAAGCGTCATTTACAAGCGCTAGAAGAAGAAAGTTTTGATGACTTGCCGCAAGTCGCATTTTCCCGTGGTTTTGTCATTAATTATGCTAAGTTTTTAGGCTTAGATCCTGTAGAAATAGCCCATAGTTTCGATGCCGCTTACCCTGAAGCGCTCAAATCGCGTTCAGTGACAGATAGTGGATCGCCATTGCAGCCTATGGGTACTCTGCAGCGTGACAGTCATAGCCGCACGGGTTTTAATCCCTTGTTAATGATTGCCTTTGTCGCGTTGATTGTTCTGATTGTCTTTTTATTTCGTATGATGAGTACTGCCAATAAAGAGCCGCAAGCGTCAAGCCCCGTTACTGCAGCATTGACCGTATCAGATCAAGCTCAAGGCGCGGCAATTAATAATCAAGCCAATGAGAGTGGTGCGGCACTTAATCTGGACGGTAGTGGCAGCATAAATAATACCGCTTTAGAGTTAATACTGACTGATATTGCCACTATTAATATTACGGATGCTACAGGTCGCAGCCTTATGAATGGCGCTCAGACTCGCGGTGATTATAAGCTATCAGGTATGCCACCATTTAAGATTGATATTAATAATATTGATAATGTCAGCGTCTTACTGAATCAAAAACCAGTGGCGCTAGATCAATATGCCAATACCAGTGCTAACGCTAACGCTAGCGCTAATGCTAAACAAGCCAGTTTTGAATTAGCACTTTAATTAATTTAATAGTTAATTGATTTAATCATTTTTTTTATTTAAACCGTTGCTCTCATTTTTATTTGTTTTGCTCTGATCGAAGGATTTGTCTATGTCAACGTCAGCCCCTATTAACCGTCGTCTTACTAAAAAAATCTACGTCGGGGATGTCGCGATTGGTGGCGATGCGCCAATTAGCGTGCAAAGCATGACCAATACCGATACCTGCGATGTGGCGGCGACGGTCGCGCAAATCGAGCGCTGCGTTGAGGCAGGTGCGGACTTTATGCGTGTATCAACGCCAACCATGGATACGGTAAAAGCTTTTGGTGAAATCCGAAAATTAGTAAGTGTGCCGTTGGTTGCCGATGTCCATTTTGACCATAAAATTGCACTTGCGGTAGCAGCGGCAGGCGCTGATTGTTTGCGTATTAACCCTGGTAATATTGGTAGTGATGCTAAAGTTCGTGAAGTTGTCGCGTGTGCGAAGCATTATAATATTCCTATTCGCATTGGGGTAAATGCGGGGTCGTTAGAGAAAGAAATACAGCGCAAATATAGTGAGCCGACAGGCGAGGCGATGCTAGAGTCAGCGATGCGCCACATTGATATTCTTGAGCGTTTAAACTTTGACCAATATAAAATCTCAGTTAAAGCCAGCAATGTATTTTTGACCTTAGACGCTTATCGTTTAATCTCTGCGCAAATTGATAACCCACTACATTTAGGTGTCACTGAAGCTGGCGTCTATCGCACGGGTGCGGTCAAGTCTGCTATCGCACTTGGTGGTTTATTGCTTGACGGTATTGGTGATACCATCCGTATTTCATTAGCAGCGGAACCGGAAGAAGAAATCAAAATTGGTTTTGATATTCTAAAATCCCTGAACATTCGCTCTAATGGGGTAAATTTTATCGCTTGCCCAAGCTGCTCACGGCAAGAATTTGATGTGATTAGAGTCATGACGGCTCTAGAGTCGCGCTTAGAAGACATTCGTGAACCGATGAATTTATCAGTGATTGGCTGTAAAGTGAACGGACCGGGTGAAGCTAAAGAAGCCGATATTGGCATTGTTGGGGCGGCACGCAAATCGTTGGTATATCGGATGGGTGAAAAAAGCCATCTTATTGACACCAATAACTTGGTTGACGAGATAGAAAGCATGGTACGCGCTCATGCCGATGACTTGGCAAAGCGCCGTGAAAATGAGATTATTCGAGTCCGATAATCTTTGATAATGACATTGCTAATTAAGATGCTGATCTTAAAAGTAAAGACAACAATAATAGCGTTAACCGTTAAAATTTTTGAGGATATAACTGTACCATGATTAAAGCAATTAAAGGGTTTAACGATATTTTGCCAGACCAGTCCGCAAAGTGGCTGCATTTAGAGTCAATATTGGCGGATGTATTGGGTAGATACGGATATGAGCATATCCGCTTGCCGATTGTTGAGCAGACTGATTTGTTTGCGCGTGCGATTGGTGGTGCGACTGATATTGTCGAAAAAGAAATGTATAGCTTTGCTGATAAGTCAGAGCCACCAACGCCGCTAACGCTACGTCCTGAAGGTACGGCAGGTGCGGTTCGAGCGGTCATTGAACATAATTTATTACGTGGTGATACGCCAAAATTATGGTATATCGGTCCGATGTTTCGCTATGAGCGTCCGCAAAAAGGTCGTTATCGCCAATTTCACCAGTTGGGTGTCGAGAGTTTTGGTAGTGCACTACCAGATGCCGATGCCGAATTGATTGCGATGACGCATTTGATGTGGCAACAGTTGGGCTTAAAAGATGAGATGCGTTTGCAGCTTAATAGCTTGGGTGAAAGTGATGAACGCCACGCCTATCGCGACGCACTAGTGGCTTATTTGACCGATAAGCAAGAACAATTAGACGAAGACAGCAAACGCCGCTTAACCACCAATCCACTGCGAATTTTAGACAGTAAAGAGGCGAGCACCCAAGCATTGTTAGTGGATGCACCGAAGCTTGCTGACTTTTTGGGTGAAGACAGTGTGCAGCACTTTGCTCAAGTTCAGGCTTATCTAGATGCATTGGGTATTACCTACGAGATTAATCCGCATTTGGTACGTGGTCTTGATTATTATAATAAAACGGTTTTTGAATGGGTGACGGATAAGCTTGGTAGCCAAGCTACAGTTTGTGCAGGTGGTCGTTACGATGGTCTGCTTGGTCAGCTTAAATCGATGGACACGCGTGATGGCGTAGCAGATAAAAAACCAGTGCAATCTGAGCCTGCTGTTGGTTTTGCCATGGGTCTTGAGCGTTTATTATTATTGATTGAGGCCGTCGCACCATTTGCTGAGACGTCAGCTTGTGATGTTTTTGTGGCCACTCATCCTGACGTGTATAGTGCAGGTATTGGTTATGCGCAAAACTTGCGTTATACGCGCCCAGATTTACGCATTAAAATGGCAAGTGCAACGAGCTTAAAAGCCCAAATGAAAAAGGCAGATAAGTCAGGTGCGGTATTGACGGTCATTTTGGCACAGCAAGAGCTTGATGATAATACCATCAGTATTAAAAATATGCATACTGGTGAGCAAACGACAGTGGCGCACGATTGGTTATCTAAAATAGAGAACTTCTCAGGTGTGCAGGGTCATACTCAAGCGTAGATTTAAAGTATATGTTTTTATATATAAATGATGGTCTATATAGTTTCACTTTCAGCAACTGGACTTTCAGTATTTACACTGTTAGTCACTCGTTTTTATCAGGTAAACAAACATGGCTCTGACCCCTAATTCGCCAAATGCAGACAACTCAATGCAAGCACTAAAGCAATATGGCAGCTATATTATTACTGCTATTTTAGTGGCATTGGCTGGATATTTTGGTTGGACATATTGGCAAAATAACCATGCTCGTGTGGATACCGTTGCCGCTGATCATTATGCGGATATTCAAAGATTGAATGAAGAAGTCAGCTTAGCGGCGCAAAATCCAGACCTAGAGGCGGATGCAAAAAAAGCGCTTGCAGACAGTCGCGCGCAGCTCAATAAAGATATTGATGCGCTGGTCAGTACGCATGGTGGTTCTGTTTATGCGTGGCAAGCGCTGATGATTAAAGCACGCGGGCAAGCCGATAGTGACGATTTTAAAGGTGCTACTGACAGCTTAAAAAAAGCCTTAGCCATTGATTTGGGTGATGCAGGATTAAATGCGATTACCCGTTTACGCTATGCTAAAACGCTGCTTGCCGCAGGTAATATTGATGAGGCATTAGCTGAAGCCAGTAAAGAGATGCCAAGCTCGTTTGCACCCAGTCAGCAAGAGCTATTGGGCGACATTCAAGTAGCAAAAAATAATAAAGATGCGGCTATTAAAGCTTATAATAATGCGTGGGAGTTGCTACGTACTCGTAATGAGACGCGTGCCGTGTTAGCACTAAAAATGGAAAGTCTGGGTATCGTTCCTGAGCCGATTAGTGAGCAAGCTAGTTTGATTCAAGCCTCTTCTGCCCCTGAACAGCCGTTAGTTATTAATAATGCTGAAACCAACAGCGCTAATATTCCTAACGTACCAGAACAAGTAGCACAGTAAGTTCAGCTGAATCATACTGATATAGGCATACCAGTTATATCTATGCTTTACTGATTTATGTGGTTTTAACTTTATATCGTTCCAACTTTATAATGCTACTTGCTTTTATTGATTATTAATTTATTCGTAGTGAGAACCTATCATGACCCCATCTGTACGCTCTAGTAAAACTATAAAAGCGACTGTCATGCACGTGGCAGTGTTGGCACTGATGACCACTGCTGTCGTCGGTTGTAACCGTGGCATCAAGCCGGTCGTCAATGATCCAGTAAAATTAGTACAAATTGCGCAACCCATTAGTGTGCTGCAGCCAGTGTTTAGTGTTGATGTGGATAATAAAAAATCCAGCAAAAAAGATCCGCTTGATTTACAAGTGGGTTATGACAATAGCCAAATTGTCGTTGCGTCACGCGGCGGCGATTTAACAGGTTTTGATAATACTGGCAAACGCCTATGGTCGCTTAATGTTGGTGATCAAATAACGGGCGGTGTTGCATTAGATGCCTTTAGCCAAACAGCTATCGTCAGTACACGCAAGGGACAAGTATTAGCCTTTGATAGTACTACGGGTGCTAAGCGTTGGCAGCAGCAGTTATCAGGTTCGGTGTTGACACCAGCACTCATTACCAACAACCGCGTTATTTTATCAGCGAATGATGGTCTCTTGCATGGCTTGTCACTACAAACGGGTCAGTCGGTTTGGCAGTTTACCACTCAAGTACCGGCAATCAGTATACGTGGCGCTGCTGCACCAACTTTATTAGATAATAAAACAGTACTGCTGGCTACTGCTGATGGGCGCTTGCATGCTATTACTACTGATAATGGGCTGCCACAGTGGTCACGCCGCGTCGGTGTCGGCTCAGGTGGTAGCGAAGTTGAGCGCATGAGTGATGTTGATGCCATGCCTATCGTGAATAACAATCAGTTATTTGTCATCAGCTACAGTGGTCAATTATTAGGAATTGATTTGGCATCGCGTCAGGTGATGTTCCTTAATGAGCTTGCTAGCTTACGAGCGCTTGCCGTAAATAATAAGCAAGTAATTGCAACTAGTTTAGATGGTAAAGTCGTTGCTTACGATCGCACCAATGGTCAAACGTTGTGGGAAAGCGATGCACTGGCGTATCGAAAATTGACCAATCCTGTGATGATTGGCAATTATATTGCTATCGGTGATTTGGATGGTGTTGTGCATTTATTTGACCCAGCAACGGGTAATATTGTGAGCCGTGTACAGACTAAAGGCGCACTTACTAACTTACAGGTACAAGGCAACCGCTTGATAACCCAAAGCACATCTGGGCAAGTGGCTATTTGGCAAGTAGCTCGCTAATTATCTGCATACTCATTATTGAGTAGTTAGCTATTTGTCATGCTTATTTTATTGAACGCTGCTCAGGCAGCGTTTAGTGCCTTGTGTAAATTGCTTGTTTAGACTGCGCGTTTCGCGTAATCTATGCGCCTTGATGGTTATCGTTTATGACATCAGTGGCAATAAGCAAATGTTAGACCGTCCCATGATTCATTATTTTATTAATCATCACTATTTTTTATTATCATTCATTTAAGTTTGCGGTCAAGTGCAGTCTATTCGCTGTCATTATTGCCCGTCACTGAGAGTAACGCATGAGTATCAAGCCAGTGGTCGCCTTAATTGGTCGCCCAAATGTCGGTAAATCTACCTTATTTAATCAGTTCACCAAAAGTCGCCTAGCATTGGTTGCCGACCTGTCAGGTCTAACCCGTGATCGCCAATATGGTGATGCCGAATATGAAGGCAAGTCATTTATTGTGGTAGATACTGGTGGTATCGGTGAAGCGGACGATGGCAAAGGCGCGATTGATGATTATATGTCTGAGCAGTCGTATACGGCCATTCATGAAGCTGACATCATTGTTTTTGTAGTAGATGCACGGGCTGGCATGGTTGGTGCTGATGCTGAGATTGGCAAATTCTTACACACGCTTGGCAAGCCAGTATATGTCGTTGCTAATAAAGTCGATGGTGTTCATGATTCAGCCCCTGCTGAGTTTTATGCTTTAGGTTTGGGCGAGCCGTATCCAATGGCAGCAAGCCACGGTCGCGGTGTCGGTAATCTGTTAGAAATTCTGACTGCCGATATGCCTGATCAAGAAAACATAGTAGAGCCAAGAGGCTTAAAGCTGGCTATTATTGGTCGTCCGAACGTAGGTAAATCCACGCTAGTCAATCGCTTATTGGGTGAAGACCGCGTTGTCGTATTTGATATGCCGGGTACTACACGCGACAGTATTTATATCCCGTATAAGCGGGACGGTAAAGACTACGTCTTAATTGATACGGCTGGAGTACGTCGCCGTGGCAAGATTGATGATAAAGTTGAAAAATTCTCGGTTATTAAAACCTTGCAAGCGATTGAAGACTCAAACGTCACGGTCATTGTTATTGATGCGCAAGAAGGTATCGTTGATCAAGACTTGCACATGATTGGTTATGCGCTCGATGCAGGTCGCGCCTTAGTTGTGGCAATTAATAAGTGGGATGGTCTTACAGCTGACCAAAAAAACTATATTAAAATAGAAATGGATCGCCGTTTTAACTTTATTCCTTATGTAAAAGTGCATCAAATATCGGCGCTGCACGGTACGAATGTGGGTAATTTATATCCATCTATCCTACGTGCTTATCAATCTTCAATGTTTGAAGTGTCAACCAACCGTTTGACCCAAATTTTGCAAGATGCCGTGGCTGCAAGTCCGCCACCAACTGTTGGTGGTCGTCGGATTAAGCTGCGTTATGCGCATATTGGTGGTCACAATCCACCAGTAATTGTTATTCATGGCAATCAAACGGGCTCGTTGCCTAAAAGCTATCAACGCTATCTTGAAAACCAATTCCGCCAAGTGTTTAAGTTAGAAGGTACACCGTTAAACGTGGTCTTTAAACTCAACGAAAACCCTTATACGACTAAAACCGATACCCCAACCAAAGCTAAAGCCCAGCAGCTGCGTCAGCGTGAGCGTAATCGCGCGCAAAAATTTACCACGCGTGATAAGAAAGTAGATAAAAAGATAGATAAAAAACGTTAGAACAGATAGGTTAGATGGATGGTTACTATTTGATTGTTTTATAATAGTATATTATCTATTGTTATAAATTTTTACCTATCATTTATAATGGTGGTCACTTCTGCCACCATTATAAATTTTCACTAAATTAATATAATAACGGTTCTTATCCTGTAAGATACATCTCAGCTATCCTAACGTTATTGAGTTCCATGCGTACACCTTCTGTTAGAAGCATTCCTGCTCTTATTCGACGCTCTGTTATCCAAGCAATCGCCGTTGCTGTTATTGCTGGTTTTCTATTGTCTTTTATTTATGGTTTTGTCTATCATTATCAACAACAGCGTTTATATATCCACCAATTAGCCGACTTACTGGCAGAAAGTGCTTCTAGTGTCAATGGTGCCAATTTGGTTGCCCGTCAAGTTGGCATTTTATTAGAAGATGATTCCAGTATTCAAAGCATTGTGTTTTATTCTACGGATCATCCAACTGTCAGCCTTGATCAAGCTGCCATCGAGCAAGCCAGTAATGATTGGTATAATGCGTTTTTCACCAATACGATTAGTTTGAACCGTGCCGTCACCAGCGCTTATATGCGTGGTATCACGGTTCAAGATGCTAATAGCAGTCAACAGCAATCAAGAAATTTGACAGGTAATGCGCTCGAGAATAGCTTAATCAAAGCTAAACTACCAGATACTACGACCTTAATCGGTTATATTAATATTACCTTAGATATCAATAAGTTACGTTTAGACTGGTTTCTTAAAAATATTTGGTTATGGCTTGCAACCGTCATTTTTAGTATCAGCTGCGTCGTTTTTATCATACGTAAGCTGCAATGGCCGTCTAAAGACATTGCTGAACTCACCAAAGTTTGCGACATGGTTAGGAATAATCCAGAGATTAAGCAACTGCCCGTTATCCATCAATATTTCGATTTTCAAGAGTTAAACGGCATTAGGCTGGCATTTATTTCCTTGTTCAATCGCTTACAAATAGCAGAGGAAAAGGTTATTGCGCTAGCCGCTTTTGAGCAGCAGTTGCATAATAAAGACTTGTCTCTTGATGTGCAGCGCTATAACTTTCAAAGTATGATCACTCATGAGTTAAAGACATCGTTAAATGCAATTTCTGGGGGTTTGCAATTATTAAATCCCCAAAGCTTAAATGAAGAACAAAAAGACATATTAGCGATTATTCGTAAGGGTAGTCAGCACTTAGATAATACGCTAGAGCAAATCATTCAGCTGAATAAGATAGAAAAAGGTCAAATTGGTATCAGTCTCAGCGAGTTTAATCCGTTACAGTTATTGGCAGATTTAATAGCTGAATTTGAGTCGATTGCTAAGCAGAAAAATATAGAGTTAATCAGTCGAATTCAGCATATTGACTATACCCTTGAAGGCGATGTGAATAAAATCAAACAGATTATTGCCACTTTGATAGAAAATGCGCTTAAATTCACTCTAGCAGGGCAAGTTATCGTTGAGTCACAGCTGACACATTTCAACGAAAATATTCGTTGGCAAATTAAGGTGATTGATACCGGTATCGGTATCGATGCTAAGTATATGCAGGATATTTTTACCCCATTTTTTCAAGTTGATCCGAGCCATACGCGTGAGTATGAAGGGGTCGGTGTGGGCTTACCAGTCGTTAAGCAAGTGATACAGTTGATTGGCGGTGCTTTGGAAGTTGATAGTGAGCTGGGTGTGGGCAGTGAATTTACGGCTATCATGCCGTTACGCAATATTTATAGAAATCAGCAGCAACACTCTCTTGCAGGTCTTAAGGTCATTTATTATCATCACGAAGATACTGGATTTATCGTTGAAGAATTACAGCATCTCGGTGCATTGGTAAGCTGTCAGCAGTATAGCGTATCAGTCATAGAGGAGTTGACGACCACTCACGTAGATATCATTATGATTGCAGAAGATATTTTGCCAGAGAAGGCGGCGCAGTTAGCGCGCTATATTCGTGAGCAGGAAAATAGCAGTCGGGTGTTATTAATCTATTGGTATCCGTCGCATAAGCCGTCTACTTGGAATAGTTTTGAATATGGCTTAAAGGCGGTGGGCGTAGATTTTTGTCATAGTGCGCCGCGAGATAGTAAAATATTGCGTAATCTGCTGAAAAAATGGCTAGCTTGGTCGTAGTTTATAGCTAGAGTTTAACAGTAGTAAAAAAGGCACTCATCATTAATGGTGAGTGCCTTTTTTATTGTCAAATCTAACAGGTGAATATCCTTAGCAGCCACGACAAATAGTGAATGCTTCTGAGCTCTTTGGAATATCGCCTACGGTAGTGATTTTATACTTTTCTGTCTTATTGATTAGCACTCATGAGCGAACAATTTTATCACTTCTATTTTTTCCCTTCCGAAAAGCAAAATACGGGCTTATTGACTCACGAATTGTCCAGCTGGAGCTTTGGTAACGGCAGGGAATTGGCTGTAGCCCCAATTCAGTAGCTCACGTGACTGTTCAGCACGCGCTTGCTCGCTCTTTGTACCCAAAATTACTGAGATAAGCCGTTTGTCATTACGATTACTAGAGGCAACTAAGCAGTAACCAGCCGCTTTGGTGTGCCCTGTTTTTAGTCCATCAACGGTAGGGTCGGTAGCCAGTAGGGCGTTACGATTACCTTGCGTAATCCCATTATAGGTAAATTTTTGTTCTGCGTAGATGCCATAATACGGTCCACTATTTTTGATAATGGCACGAGCAAGATTTGCCAAATCAATGGCGGAAGATCTATGACCATTCTGAGTAAGTCCGGTAGCATTTACGAAGTGCGTATTTTTCATGCCCAGCTTTTTGGCTTGCTCATTCATTACTAGGGCAAATGAAGCTTCGCTGCTAGCAATATGTTCTGCCATCGCTTTAGAGGCATCATTACCAGAGTCAATGATAATACCGCGCAGCATATCGATAACGCTGGCGGTTGTATTCACTGGGACATACATGCAAGACTCGCCGTTACCCATACGACACCAAGCATTTTTGCTCATCAGCACTTGTTCGTCTTCTTGTAAGTCACCTGAGGCTAAACGCTGTTCAATGATGTAACTGGTCATCATTTTAGTCAGTGATGCTGGCGGTAAAGCTTTATTGGCATTTTTTTGCGCCAATATTTCGCCTGTATTATAATCCATCAATACATAGGCTGAGTTATCCATTTCAGGTGCTTGAATGGCGGCATTTGCTAGCACGGCACTGATAGAAATACTGAAACCTACTATTAACTGTACGAACTGCTTTTTTATACGTTTTACTGTCATAAATTATTACATCACACCATCAAGTTAAATATGTCTAGCGCTAGATTTGCCACACGCTAATAAGAGTAATTATTATGAACGATAAACTGAGCGTTACCATCTCTCTTAGCAAATTTTTTATTATAATAGATGGCGTAAATCAGAAAAAGAGATTTACTAATTTACAGGCATAAAAAAACTTGCTGCTCTGCTTAATCATTAAACAGGGTGCAACAAGTTTGATTGGTTAATTTTATCATTAGACATGGTTACTACATACTAAATTGTATATCACTTAGTAAAGCGTAGTGGTCGTAAGTTATCGCTAATAGTAGGCTATTATTATTGTTTTATTGCCTATTAATATATGTAATACATAAGCGCAAACTAGGTTCTAAAATTCAGCATTCGCCATATCTTCACACAATTCTTGATTATCTTGCTTAGCGAAGCTCATTGTCCAGCTACGCATACCTTGTAAAATCTGACGATAATCTTGCTGCGTAGATAAATACTGAATGGCGGCTTTTGGATCTTCTAAAGACGGCATTAGTTCACGCAATTGCATATTATAGGATTTATAAAAGCGTTGCTTTTGGTTACCCTTTAACATCGGTGGGCAGATTTCAGACAGTACTTGCATGACCGCAATTTCGTGTTTGGTAATATTCATACCAGACATATCAAGTGGAATGGTGGTCGCCGTGTTCGGTGCAGCATTAGTCGTTTGAGACATTATGGCAACCGAAGCTATTAACCCAGCAATACCAACTTTAGAGGCTGTTTTTGAGGCCATAGAAACTACAGATAATATCGGTTGATTAGTCATTCGGTATCATACTCACTTTATATTATTTGATAATGATGTTATGTTATTTGATGATGTTATGGTAATGCGAAAAAAAACAAATGTCACATAAAATATTGGCTGAAGTGTAGATGTATTGTCACCTGAGCAGGATTTACAGCAACATATCCGTAGTATTTATTGGCAAGTTACACCATCATTAATAGTTAGATGGATATTGTTGTGACTTGTAACATTGGCGGTACAATAGCAGTTATGACAATAGTGGTTTTATCGACTTATACAAGGTTATTACTAGGGTGGTTTTTAATGATTTGGATGAAGGTGATGGTTTCACATTTCATGTATGATAGTGGTCTATTTAGGTATAATTATTCCTGAAATTATTACCCGCTAGTGCGCTAATGATGCTTTATTTATAGAAACGTTTTTAGGAAATTTGTTAACGTAAACGTTTTATTTTTCACCTTTCTTATCTAGATCTGATGTCTTATCTGGTAAACAATAGGCTACTCTTGCTAATTTTATGGCAGTTGTATTACAGTCATAGAGTAGATTTATTATTTTTTCACAAAGCCAATACAGAAAAATCTGTATATTCGTCTTTATTGAATTTTTAGTCGTCAAATACGCTGATAAAAAAAAGGCTGAATAGCCTCATTCGTATTATAACATAAAGAACAAAAGTTTAATAATATAAGCGATATCAGAGTATTGGCTCATTATAGCAATTTTAGAATAACAAAGCAGATAAGCATACAGACGGTCAAATGGGATTATACTGAGCTGATATGAAATTTCTAATTAGTAATGATGATGGCATCCATGCCCCCGGATTGTTGGCGCTGTATCACGCGCTGTCTACAGTTGGAGAGGTGATGGTTGTCGCGCCTGATACCGAACAAAGCGGCTGCGCCAGTGCCCTTAATATCTCTCAACCATTATATACTCATGAGTTAGCCTCTGGGTTTATAGCGGTGAATGGCTCGCCCGCTGATTGTGTTTATTTAGCCTTACATCAGTTATATTGTGATGTTAGTTTTGATTGTGTGATTACAGGTATCAACTCGGGCGCAAATTTAGGGCAAGATGTATTGTTTTCAGGTACTTTTGGCGCAGCATTAACTGCACAATTATTTGGAATACCAGCGATTGCGACCTCATTAGTCGGCAGCGCTATTAAAGGTAATGGGCAGGATAAAACCAGCCATTATCAAATGGCAGCGGCGGAAATTGTTAAACTATTAACCGAAACGCCCTTATTAGAAGAAATTAAGCATTTGCCCTATCATGTGTTAAACGTTAATATCCCTCATGTAAATAGTGCCGCAGATATTAAAGGGCGCAAGATTACACGTTTGGGTCACAGTCAGCTGGCGCGACCCGTCCATCATGTGGTTGATCCGCGTGGACGCGATGCCTATTGGTTAAGCTTGCGGAAATGCGAGAATGCTTCGGTATCAAACCCTAATACTGCCATTGCTCAGCCAACAGTTGCTGCTCAGGTGATAAATGATAACCAATGCTTGTCTAATGATACGGATATTCAGGCGGTAGCGGCAGGTTATATTAGTCTATCACCCGTTAGATTACATCATACCCCGACCACCACGCTTAATCGGTTATCCGCGTTGGTATTATAAGTGGGAACTTATATCATAACTGGCACACTGCGTCTTTGACTTAGGTGGTGTATCAAGCTCATAGCATGCTCATGAATAACATAAAGTATAGGAAATATTGTATGAAAAAGCTCACTTTTAAGTCGCAGTTTGCGACCGTAGCATTAGTTGGTGCGATGGCGCTGACCGGCTGTGCCACTAAGCCCTCTTATCAGCCACCGTCGTCAAATCCTAAAATTATTACTAATGCTCAAGGTGTGCCGAATTACCATGTAGTAACGCGCGGTGATACTGTCAGCCAAATCGCTTCACGTTATCGCTTAGATTATCGCCAAATTGGTGCGCTTAATGGGCTTGATGGTCAATACACCATTTATAGTGGTCAAATGCTCAAGTTATGGGACGGTGGCAAAAATCAGCCGACTAACAATAATAACAACATTAGCGTATCTAATAGTGGAACGAATAATACCCCATCGACTCCTATCTATAATAATGCACCCTCAAACCCTGCTTATGAAGTGACCGCTAATGCAATGGCAGGCTACGAGTTCCCAAGTCGCAATCAAATCGTCCGTAACTTTGATGAAGCGGCGGGAAATATGGGTATGTGGTTTGCAGGTAAAGAAGGCGATCCGGTACTTGCCAGTCAAGCTGGAACGGTGCTTTATTCTGGTAGTGGGCTAGAAGAATATGGCAATCTTATTATGATTCGCCATAGTGATAATTACATCACGGCTTATGCGCATAATAGTCAGCTGATGGTTAATGAAGGCGATTCCGTGCAACGAGGTCAGCGTATTGCTAGCATGGGTAGTAGTGGACAGACCAGTCAAGTGGGACTTGAGTTTCAAGTACGCCTGAATGGCAATCCTATTGACCCGCGTGCAGTGTTAGGGCGTTAATTGGCGGCTTAATGTATTAGCTGCAACTAAAAAAACCTACTGTTAATTTTTTATATCAAGCCAAAGATATATGGCAATATAAATATTAACGGTAGGTTTTTTACGTCGTGACTATTATTTATTGCACATTACAATGGTCAAGATTGGTAGTTAAACGGTTAGCTAGGCTTAATTAGGTAGTTGTTTAGAAGGCTTGTTTGTCGTCATTTGTAGCAATCTTGGGGCACTTAAGCCGTGCATAAATATCGATACTAAAATGACAATTGAGCATACCACCCATAATTTGACTTGATCTTCTTTAGCAAAAAAGCCCTGATTAAGCGCATAGGATAAATAATATAACGTCCCAAGTCCGCGAATACCTAGTGTAGAGATAGCATATTTTTCAGTACGATGCATCTTGAGTCCCGATAGTGCAATCATGCCGCCAATCGGACGTATCAGTAATAAGAACGTGAAGCTGACAATATAAACACGCCATGTCAGCTCGACCCCTGATTGTAAACCTTGACCGATAAACATACCAAAAGCCAATAATACGATTGACATCAGTAGCCCTTCTGACTGCTCAGCGAAGTCATGTAATTTATGATGATAACTGTGCTCACACTCGGAACGCCGAAACGCAACTGCCGCAACAAAAACGGCAATAAAGCCATAACTATGCACGTATTCCGCGATACCATAAGCCAGTAACGTTAAGGCAATAACAACGTAGCCTTGAGAAATCGCAGTGCCTTGCGTATGTCTTGAAAATATCAGCTTGGCTAACACTTTACCGACTAGGATACCCACGACTAAGCCCGCACTGATTTTCCATAGCACATCATGCGTAAACCATGACCAAAGCATTTCTCCATTAAAGCGTTGTCCCTCGCTATACGCCTCAGCTATTTTTATTGCCAAATAAACAAAGGGAAATGCTAAGCCATCATTCAGTCCGGCTTCTGAAGTTAAGGTAAAGCGGGTGGCATCTTCGCTGCCCGTATTCGGTGGTCCAACTTGAATACTCGCTGCCAGCACAGGATCAGTAGGCGCAAGCACCGCACCGAGTAAAATAGCTGCGCCCATACTTAATCCAAATGCGTAATAACCTAGAAATGCCATGGTAAAAATCCCAATTGGCATCGTGATTAATAGCAAGCGCACGGTAGGACGCCATAATTGCCAAGTCAGTGGCGTGTCAATCTTAATCCCCGCGCCAACGAGAGACACCAACACCACAATTTCTGTCAGCTTTTCAATAATAAAACCGTTATTGAGAGGGTCTAAAAATGATAACGTCGTCCAATAATAGCCCATTATCATCCCAAAGCTCACTTGTAGCATGGGCAAGGAGATAGGCAAGCGTTTAAACATAATCGGAAACAGCGCCCCAAATAAGAACGCGAAACCGCAAATCAGTAAGAATAGGTTATAGTTTTCAAACATGGCGTTTGCACACACTGGTAGGTTGGTTTTAATAGAAAATAAGCATTAAGAATCATCGATGACCATTTTTAATGGCTTACTAAGCTGTTTATCATGACGGTAAAAGTAGGTAATTTCCGCAAATAAACGTTATCAGCGCGGTGACTACGTTGTTTTTTGGTGAAAAAAAAGCCTGCATAGGCAGGCTTGTTCTTTTATTTAAGGTTTATAGTTATTAAAAACTGTCGTTATCAATGATCACAAGATTAACGTTCTACTTGGCTCACATCACGTACTGCGCCAGTATCGGCACTGGTGGTCATTGCGGCATAAGCACGTAGGGCAGGTGAGACATGACGCTCACGACTGACTGGTTTCCATGCTTTGCTACCACGACTTTCCATATCTTCTCGGCGCGCTGCTAATTCAGCATCGCCCACAATCAGGTTAATGGTACGATTTGGGATATCGATATGAATGGTATCGCCCTCTTGTACTAAAGCAATGGCACCACCTTCAGCAGCTTCTGGGCTGGCATGACCAATCGATAGGCCAGACGTGCCGCCAGAAAAACGACCATCAGTGAGTAGCGCACATTCTTTACCCAAACCTTTTGATTTTAAGTAAGTTGTTGGATAAAGCATTTCTTGCATACCCGGTCCACCTTTTGGACCTTCATAGCGAATGATAACCACGTCACCAGCGACGATATTATCATCAAGCACAGCCGCAACGGCATCGTCTTGTGATTCAAAAATACGCGCGCGTCCAGTGAATACTAAAATGCTATCATCAACGCCCGCTGTCTTGACTACGCAGCCACGCTCCGCGATATTACCATACAGTACCGCGAGACCACCATCGGTTGAATACGCATGCTGCGCACTACGGATACAGCCGGACTCACGGTTCACATCAAGATTTGACCATTCTTTTGATTGTGAGAAAGCTTCAGTGGTACGAATACCGCCTGGTGCTGCGATATAGCGTGCCCGCGCCTCAAGATTGTCAGGATTCATAATATCCCATTTATCAATCGCTTCTTTCATCGTCGCACTATGAATGGTTGGCAAATCGGTGTGCAGTAAACCAGCGCGGTCAAGTTCGGCTAATAGCGCAAAGACACCGCCAGCACGATGCACATCTTCCATATGATATTTTTGCGAAGCAGGGGCAACTTTAGCAAGGCAAGGCACACCGCGACTTAGACGGTCAATATCGTGCATCTTAAAGTCGACTTCGGCTTCATTAGCAGCAGCAAGCAAATGCAAAATAGTATTGGTCGAGCCGCCCATCGCGATATCTAAAGTCATGGCATTTTCAAACGCCGCTTTAGTGGCGATAGAGCGTGGTAGTACTGAATCATCATCTTGCTCATAGCGACGTTTAGCGAGGGATACAATCGTACGACCCGCTTCTAAGAACAGCTCGCGACGTAGCGAATGCGTTGCCAATAGCGAGCCATTACCCGGTAATGCCAATCCTAAAGCTTCGGTCAAGCAGTTCATCGAGTTGGCAGTGAACATACCAGAGCACGAACCACAAGTCGGGCACGCTGAGGCTTCAATCGCGGCAATATCTTCATCACTAATGCTATCATCAGCCGCGTCCATCATCGCATCGACTAAATCAAGCTTGCGAATAGGATTACCTTTACTATCAATACCTTGTGCATCACTGCCACCGTCATTATTATGACTGTGTGCCACGGTACTGGCGATAATTTTGCCCGCTTCCATTGGACCACCTGAAATAAAGACCACTGGAATATTAAGGCGCATGGCTGCCATCAACATACCCGGAGTGATTTTATCGCAGTTAGAAATACATACTAGAGCGTCAGCGCAGTGAGCATTAACCATGTATTCCACAGAGTCGGCAATCAAATCACGGCTCGGTAAAGAATACAGCATACCGCTGTGACCCATAGCAATACCATCGTCGACCGCAATAGTATTGAACTCTTTTGCCACGCCACCCGCTTTTTCAATCTCACGTGCGACCAATTGTCCCAAGTCTTTTAAATGCACATGACCCGGTACAAACTGGGTAAATGAGTTGGCAATAGCAATAATAGGCTTGCCAAAATCGCCATCAGTCATGCCAGTCGCGCGCCATAATGCACGCGCACCAGCCATATTACGACCGCCGGTAGAGGTTTTTGAATTATAATCCATGTGATATTCCTTACAATGAAGCGAGATATATGAACGGGTTCACTATCTCAATATGGTTTTAATAATGAGCAGCGATAATAAGCCGCAATAATGTGTTTTTATGAGTAATAGTGTGCTTTTTATGCTGGCTAACTACCAGTGAATAATACTAAGTAGCTACCATACCATTAGATATGAATCACTCACCATAATGCGCTGAAAATGATAACAATATGATAGTTAGAAAACTACTCAAGGCGTTCTAAGATGGCAGTATCAAACCATGGCAATTGAGCTTTATCCGCCTCTAATGTTGCAATAACAATCAACGCATGAGTGGCTGGCAGCTGTTGATAATCAACGCTAGGGTCAATCGTCAGTATCGGCTCATCGCTTTCTGCGAGCTCATCAATACTAATGAGCGTCTGCGTATTATTTTTAAATAGCACATCAATACGCCCAAAAAACTGCCACTCTTTGCAGGCAGCTGTTACCGCGTCTTCTGCGCTTTTAGTATAAATCTGCTGCGTGCGTTTGCCAGTATTTGTCCAATGCAGGCGTACCGCTAATTGTAGCGCTTCGCTAAAGACGACTAATGAGCCGATAATTTTTACATGCCAAGGTGATAGTAATAAGTCACTGGTGATACCGATAATTTTTGCGGCATCGGTAGAAGTCATCGGCGTGTTAAATTGTGCCAGTAGGTCTGGTGTGAGCGGATGTGCCTGTTTAACACTGTCATCTAAACTATCATAATGATATAAAAACGGCAACGCCATGTCTTGCGTCACAATCTTTTCACTGATTTTACAATTATGGATACGCCAACTGATAGTGGTATCTGTCAACGCTTGTGCCAAAATAATCGCATTTGAAGCGATAGGTTGATGATGGCTATTATCGAGAGTAGATTCTTGCGCCTCTTGACTTAATGAAGGAGCAGATAGCGAATGGTCGGGGTTGTTGTTATCAGATATTTGAGTAAGCAAGGCGGTCAAATCCATAAACGTAAGCTAAAAAAGCAGGGCTTTAATATACCATTTAATCGACCCTATTCGCCAATAAATTACCGTATTTGGTTGATTAATCTTACTGCATGATACGTAAATGACTAGAGTAACCGTCGCTTGTGCTATAGCGCTATTTCATTCACTATATTGTAGAGATAAAAATCAATATCACTCACCCGTAATATAAAAGGAAAAATTATGACGCAAGCAACTGGTATTCAGCACACCATCTATGATGATAATAACATCTTTGCCAAAATGCTAAACGGTGATATTCCGTATCACAAAGTTTATGAAGATGATAAAACCCTCGCTTTTATGGATATTATGCCGCAAGCAGAAGGTCATGTACTCATTATCCCTAAGCAAAAAGCGGTCGATTTAGCTGATTTAGAGCCAGAATATGCCGCAGCGGTACTGATGACGGCTAAAAAAGTGATGCAAGCGCAGCGCCAAGTATTTGCGCGTGAAGGTATTATTCAGATGCAATTTAATGGGGCGCAGTCAGGTCAAACTGTATTTCACTACCATTTACATCTGATTCCTGCCAGTGTTCATGAGCTTGGTCGTCATGCAGCGACTGAGGTGGATCATGAAAAGTTAGCAGAGACGGCTAAACAACTGGCTACTGTTATTAACGCCTAACAGCTATTATTAATGCCTAACGTACTGGTGGTGTCATTCTAAGTCAATGAACGGATTTTTAATGATTCTTTAGAGAGTTTTTAGGAAGTTTTTACAGACTTTAGCAAAACAGTCTAATTTTTTCATCTTTATAAAAGGCAGCTGACAAGTTGCCTTTTTTGTTGTTTGGTAATAGTCATGTAATAAAATTTAAAATAATGTTACGAGATAGTCGTGTTTCTGGGGTTTCTGGCGTCGTTGTGATAAAAACAACCTTTATTTAGACAAACAGCGTTCGTTGTTTGTTTTGTTCTTTGGTTTCCGCTATTACGGGGATTAATTGCTTTGGCTGTCAAAAGACATGCCAACTTTTTTGAGGAGGTCTCTTATCAGGGATCGCTTTAAGGACAACCGCCTTTTTGAGACTGTTAAGAGACCGTATTTATGAAAAATAAGTTACCTAATTCTACTATTTTGTTGCCAGTATTTATACCGGCTGCCGTGATTATGTTGTTATTAGTGATTGGCACGGCGATGAATCCGGCAGCGGCTGGCGAGCTGTTCAGTACGGTGCTAAATTTTACGACCAATACGTTTGGCTGGTTTTATATGCTGGCAGTGGCGCTGTTTTTAATGTTTATTATCGTTTTGGCATTTTCGCCTTATGGCAATATTAAGCTCGGTCCGGATCATGGCGAGGCGGAATATAAATTCATCGAATGGTTTGCGATGCTATTTTCTGCTGGTTATGGTATTGCCTTATTATTTTATGGGGTAGCCGAACCGGTGATGCATTTTGCCAGTCCGCCACTCTCTAGTCCGCAGACGATTGAAGCCGCCAAAGAGGCGATGCAAATTGCTTATTTCCATTGGGGTTTTCATATTTGGGCGATTTATGCGGTCGTTGGTATTTCACTCGCTTATTTCTCATTTCGGCATGGGTTGCCATTGTCGATGCGCTCGACGTTATATCCTTTAATTGGCGATAAAATTTATGGTCCTATCGGGCACACGGTCGATGTGTTTGCGATTGTGGGGACGATGTTTGGTATCGCGACCAGTTTAGGATTGTCAGTCACGCAAATCAACGCAGGTTTAAATTATCTATTACCCGATTTAATACCGATTAGTACAACGGTTCAGGTGATTGCTATTGTCGTTGTAACGGCAGCGGCACTGGTATCCGTGCTCGCAGGTATGGACAAAGGCGTAAAGCGCTTGTCTATCTTAAATATGGGCTTAGCAACAGCGCTGATGCTGTTTGTATTTATTGTTGGTCCGACGATATTTATTTTGAATGCCTTTATGGAAAATACAGGCAATTACTTGGGTAATATTGTTGAGCGTACCTTTAGCTTACAGGCATATGAAAACAGCGATTGGATTGGCAGTTGGACATTATTCATCTTTGCATGGACGATTGCATGGGCGCCTTTTGTCGGCTTATTTATTGCTAAAATTAGCCGTGGACGTACCATTCGTGAGTTTGTGTTGGGTGTGATGTTAGTACCGACCTTCTTCACGTTTTTTTGGTTTGCGGTGTTTGGCGATACTGCGCTACATATGATTATGGTGGATGGTTATACCTCGTTAATCGGCGATGTGCAAAATAATCAAGCGATTGCGTTGTTTAAATTATTAGAAAAACTACCCTTTACTGAGTTCGTATCGTCATTAACGGTGTTACTGATTATCACATTTTTTGTGACCTCGTCAGATTCTGGGTCGTTGGTGATTGATTCGCTAGCGGCTGGCGGTCGCAGTGATACGCCGTGGTGGCAGCGCACATTTTGGGTGGTAACAGAAGGCGCAGTGGCAGCGGTATTATTGCTTGCGGGTGGACTGACGGCACTACAAACAGCGGCAATTATCAGTGCGCTACCGTTTGCAATTATTATGTTGATTTCGATGTTTGGCATGTGGCGGGCGCTACGTATTGAAGGGCATCGTAACCAGAGTTTAAATAATGATAATCATCTACCGCCGCATCTACTCAAACCATCGGCATGGCGCGACCGTATCGACTATATAACCAATCAGCCGACGCGTGACAAAGTGTTAAGTTACATCAAAGAAGTGGTGATGCCATCAATGGTAGAAGTATCCGCCAAGTTTTCGCAGACCGGCTGGACGACTGATGTGAATTACGATGATATTAATAATCGTGTGGTGCTTGAGTTGCAACGCGGTGATGATATTGAATTTTGGTATGAAGTGCGCTTGTCTGAATATGATGCGCCAGATTACTATACTGAAAACTCTACTAAAGATTTTACTGATGCCTGTACTGGCGATTCTACTGAAAAAGGAGCTGATAAATTACCGCAACAGCATGATCATCGTGCCGAAGTGTATCTGCGTCGTGGTGGTCAAACGTACGACTTGTATGGCTATCATTCAGAAGCCATTATTAATGATATTATCGACCAATTTGAAAAGTATCTGCATTTTGTTAATGTCTCGCCAAATACTTTGCCATGGCGTATGCAGCAGCATGATGATGACATTACCCTTGAGCAGGGCAGTGTATTTGATAAATAATCATCATTGATGGTTTTGTTGATACTTGCGTTATTGCTCTGTTAATCATTTCGATATTTTTTTAATCAAAGTTAATCACTTGCAATAACTGTATGAACGCTTAGAATAACGGCTTGTTTTTATGATAAATCAAGCCGTTTTTTATGTCTATTAATTCTTCTCAGCATGCTGATATTGTGCCAGCATCTTTGTCGGAAAGTACTCATCCGTTATTACAGCCATTAATGATAGGCGGTTTGAGTATTGAAAACCGTCTTATCGTTGCACCAATGGCAGGGGTCACTGACAATCCATTTCGTAGGTTATGCAAATCCTTTGGCGCCGGTCACGCGGTCAGTGAGATGATCATTGCGGATACCGCTTTGTATGCGCGCAAAAAATCTTTATATCGCGCCAATTTTGATAATGAAATCGCGCCTATTTCTGCACAAATAGCAGGCGCTGAGCCAGATAAACTCGCCGAAGCCGCCCGTTTTCAGATTGATAATGGCGCGCAAATTATTGATATTAATATGGGCTGTCCAGTAAAAAAAGTCTGCCGTAAACTGGCAGGTTCAGCCTTGCTCCAAGATGAAGATTTGGTAGCGCGTCTGCTTGATACTGCCGTCAATGCGGTCGATGTGCCAGTAACTTTAAAGACACGCTTAGGTTATGAGAACGGTCGTGAGAATATTTTGCGTATTGCGCGTCGGGCTGAGCAAGCAGGTATTGCCGCGATTGCCATTCACGGGCGTACCCGCGAAGATATGTATACGGGCGATGCTCGATACGACTTAATTCGAGAAGTCAAAGAAAGCGTTAACATTCCTGTGATTGCCAATGGCGATATTGATAGCGCACAAAAAGCTCAACGCGTCTATGAGTTGACTGGCTGTGATGCGGTAATGATAGGGCGTGCGGCACAAGGGCAACCGTGGTTATTTCGAGATATTAGACATTTTTTGCAGACTGGTGAGACATTGCCTGCGCCAACGGTTAGTGAAATCAAAGAAATTGTTTTAGCCCATCTGCAAGAGTTATATGCATTTTATGGTGAATATTCTGGCTGTCGTATCGCCCGTAAGCATATCGCGTGGTATACCACAGGCATTCCCAACTCTAACGCCTTTCGCCAAGCCATGTATGGTGAAGAAAGCACCGCTGGTCAATTTCGCGTCGTTGATACTTTCTTGACCGCTCATGAATAACACCTGAATTTTCTAGTTATCGTCATAAAATCTAGCTTTACTGTTTATTTACTCCTTATTTACCTAAGTACAGAGCATAGATTTTTGCTATATTAAAATTGAATAGCAATATCCAACAATTGTACTAAAAATTAATAACAGTATTAGAAATAATGATGATAAACAATGATAAATAACAAGGGCGTTTTATGGCTAATCCTACAAAAGCAGCAATTACTAAAGCAGTTAACGGCAAAAATATCCTGATTACAGGGGCATCAAGCGGCATCGGCGAGCGTACGGCATATTTACTCAGTGAATGTGGCGCGCATGTCATTTTGTTGGCACGCACTGAAGAAAAATTAAAAGTCGTCAAAGAAGCCATTGAGGCGAAAGGCTGCAAGGCAAGCTACTATCCTTGTGACTTAACGGATATGGATAACATTGAAAAAACAACCACACAAATTATTGCCGATTTCGATCATATTGACGTACTGATAAATAATGCCGGTCGTTCGATTCGGCGCTCAGTTCATGAATCTGTCAACCGCTTTCACGACTTTGAGCGCACGATGGATATTAATTATTTTGGCGCGGTCAAAACTATTTTGGGATTTTTGCCCACCATGATTGCTAGAAAATCAGGACAAATCATCAATATTTCATCCATTGGTGTCTTAGCAAATAGTCCTCGTTTTGCCGCCTATGTGGCATCAAAATCGGCATTGGATGCGTTTAGTCGCTGCTTGGCGGCTGAAGTGAAGGGTAATAATATTAAAGTGACCAATATTTTTATGCCATTGGTACGCACGCCTATGATTGCCCCAACCAAGCTATATCGTTATATGCCCGCGCTCATGCCAGACGAAGCCGCATTAATGGTGGCAAAAGCAATCGTGGAAAAACCAAATAGTATTGCCAGTAATATGGGTAAATTTGCCTCAGCAAGCTATTCGTTAGTACCAGCATTCAACGTCAGTGTGCAATCTATTGGCTATCGTATTTTCCCAAGTTCAACGGCAGCGCAAACTACTGACTCTAAACCAAACTTAGCTCAGCGCGCCTTTGCAAGAATTATTCCTGGTGAACTACATTAAAAGCGTCTGAAGTCAGCTGATTAAGAAGGATTGATAGGGGTCGTGGGTGGCTTTTGTTCTGGTGTAATAAGCTTTTTTTGCCACGGAAAGCGACCTTCTAATTCAACTTGTAATGATAGGCTTAAAAAAGTACGAATAAGAACAATAAAGCCCAGTACCAATACGCTATTTAATGTAGGTTTTGTTACTACGGTTGCCATAATGTCAGCAGCAATGAGTACCTCAAGCCCTAATAATATAGAGCGTCCAACTGCCTGTCTGATTTCTACGTAAACGCCATGGGTGAAATTTCGTATTGATAAAATAGCTTTGTATAAGGCAAATAGCAGCCCTAAAAACATAATCAGTACGCCGGTAAATTCGACAACTCTAGCGATTAGATTAATATAATTAACTAAAGAGGCTATCAAAATAGGCTTCCTAATAATAAAGTTAAGTCATTATGCTGATACGATAAACCGCTAGCCAAATACACGCCACAGAATCCAAAATAATCCTGCCATAATGATAATAATCACAAAAATCCGCTTCAGCCAATAAGGAACGAGCGGTTTGTTATAGGCTAATTCATTAAGCTTACTATCAAGTCCACGCTGTAAGGTTTTAAAGCTCTGTTGATCCGGGGTAGATTTTACATGGTCTTTGATTAACACTGGTATATCTTCGCGAGCTTGTTCTCCATCAAACGTTAGCGCTTCTGTCGGAATGCCTTGCTTATTGGCGATAGCATTGAGTTTTTGTTGCTGCTTAGCCTTAAATTCAGCCTCATAAGCGTCGATACGTTCTTTGGCGACATCCATACTGATATTTTCGTCTGCCGCTAGGGTTTTGATTGCCAGCACGATATTGCCTTTTTCAATCATCATAATGACCGTTTTTGGCAGTTTGACCTTAACAAATTTTGAGTTGGGATCAGAGTTAAACATGGCTATCCTTATCGGAGACGTATTTATGAGATAAGTCATTATAGCAACTTTATATATCCCTTATTGACGCAAAAAAATACCGCAACCATGTTAATGGTTGCAGTAAATCAAATCATGTTTTTTCTTAAAACGTAAAGTCTTATAAAAGAAATGGCTTATTTATCTTTCCAACGTTGGATAGATTCATGAATGACTGCTTTAGCTTCTGTAACATCGCCCCATGATTCAACCACAGTCGTGCCTGCTTTTTTCAAGTCTTTATAGTGGCTAAAGTGGAACTGTAACTGATTGATAAGCTGTTTTGGCAAGTCTTCTAGGCTGTTGTAAGCATTGCCCGTATCACGGTCGTCAGCTGGTACGACAACGATTTTATCATCGATTTCGCCATCATCAACGAATTTCATGACGCCGATCACTTTGGCTTTTAAAAAGATACCCGTTGGCAAAGGCTGTTCTGTGATGATTAGCGCGTCTAATTCGTCGCCATCTTCGTCAAGAGTTTGTGGAATAAAACCATAGTTGCAAGGCTTAGCAAAAATCTGTGGGTCAATACGGTCAAGCTCAAATACGGCTAAGTCGCGATTCCATTCGATTTTATGGCTGCTACCGGTTGGGATTTCAACAACCACGTTAATGATGCCGCCATCAACATCGCCTGCGTCTAAAATTTTATTAAAATCTGCCATAAAGTGCTCCAATGTACTTTTGTTATGAATACTTCAACGATAAAAGGGATATGCTGGCGCGCTACGATAATTGTGGCGCCTAATTTGTACCGAGTGCGAGTATAGCAAGTTTAAATGTTTTTTTCTCGCAATGCTTAAGTCTAAGCGCGCACGATATTATGCGCAAATAGACAAACGATTGTACGTGACAATTTAAATTTCAGTCAGATTCTAGACATATTTTATTATAAATTGCGGTTACGATTTTGGCGCAATCGCGCGTAGCTCAATCAAGCCTCCATGGCGCTGAGCAATATTATCAATCAGCTTTTGCGTAACTTGCTCATAATTTAAAGCATCAGCAAGTTGGGCACTCATTGCGGTAAAGTCGGATAACCGCAGCATTTGCATACCGGCATAGCCACACGGGTTGATGGCATTAAAGGCAGCTAAATCACAATCGATATTAAGCGCGATGCCATGATAGCTAAAGCCGTGCTTAATTTTAAAACCTAATGAGGCAATTTTACCAATCATGATGGCGTCATCATTTGGCTCGTTAGCATTTTTATCAATGTCGTTATTGGCAATATCGTTATTGTCAATAATGTCAGCATAATTGGCATATAAATAGACACCGGGCGCATCACGGCGCGCATGGGCGCTGATATTGGTCGTCGTAGCTAACGGATGGTTTTTTAAGCAATCATTAACCACATCTTCAATGGCTTGCTCAGCATGAGAAACCAAATGACGCACACTCCAGCCCAAGCTATGCAAATCAAACAGCCAATAAATAACCAATTGCCCATGACCGTGCCAAGTGACTTGTCCACCGCGATCGGTCTTAATAATCGGCGTTGTGGTCTGCCGTAAGATATGCTCTTCTTTACCTGCTTGCCCAAGGGTATATACATCATTATGATCGACAATCCATAGCTCGTCAGGCGTCCGCAGTCCTTGCTCTTTTTTAAGGGCAATACGCTCAAGGGTGCGCTGTAGCATGGCATCATGAGTTGGGTTGTAGTCGGCAGCGATTAGCGCTTTACTGATGAGGGTTTTACTTATCACAGTGTCACTGATGTGTTGAGTCATGAGTGTGGTAACTTCTTATTTTATAGAGGTGTGGGATAAATGGTTCTTAATGATAAACGAGGTTAGTATCTAGTGATGGTGACTATTAGTTATGATCAAGTGTAGCTAGTTATGATTAAGTGTAGCAGTTTTTAAGTTGAGTACCCAAGCGTTAATAAGGCTAAAAACCTGAGTTAAAATGTTGTTTGAAATAGCAGTCTCGTTACCTTTTTAACGTTTTACAAACCTACCAGTACGTTAAACCTGCTTTTCATTCATCAATCAATACGCTACATTGACTGGCAAAGAATCGATATCACTCTAATTTATGTTAATAAAAATTGACGTCTAACGCCTGATGCTAAAAATAATATGTTAATGAAATAACAGCATTTTGGTTTTAGAGGTACGATAAGGATGAGCTATGACTGACCATAATTTAAACGACAATCTACACGACAGTAATCAAACTTCGAGCATTCATGACATTGCGATAACGATTATTACCACCACTGAGCAGCTACAAGCGCAATTTTTACGTTTGCAAAAGCTTAGCCGTACCAAGCCAATATTGGATTGGGCGACCCGTGAGACGCAATTAGACAGTTTAGAAGCGATGTTAAGTGACAATCAAAATAGTCTTGCGAAAGCCATTAGTACGGACTTTGGGCACCGTAGTGTGTCAGAGACGCAGTTTGCCGAATTGTTCCCAAGTTTTACGGGGATTACGCATGCCAAAAAGCATGGTAAGTCATGGATGAAAACCCGCCGCGCTTCTATATCCGCGCTTTATCGACCAGCGCATAATGAAATTCAGCCGCAGCCTTTAGGCGTGGTGGGTATTATGGTGCCATGGAACTATCCGTTATATTTGGCGATAGGACCGATGATTGATGCGTTAACGGCAGGCAATCGGGTGATGATTAAAATGAGCGAGGCAGCACCGCAATTTGCACAAGCTTTTGCTACAGCCATCGCTCATTATTTTTCAGCAGATATGGTGTGCGTGGTGCTCGGCGAGGTCGATATAGCGGAAGCCTTTAGCAAACTACCTTTTGACCACTTACTTTATACGGGCTCAACCGCAGTTGGTAAAAAAGTCATGGCGGCAGCGGCACCGAATTTAACGCCTGTTACGCTTGAGCTGGGCGGCAAGTCACCGGTGATTGTGCTCGACGACGCCAATTTAGAAAGTGCAGTCAATCGAATTATGATGGGCAAAACTCTGAACGCGGGTCAGACTTGTATCGCGCCTGATTATGTCCTTATTCCACGCCAATATCATTTGCGCTTTATTAGCTTGGCGACCGCGTGGATGAAAGAGCATTATCCTAATATTGCTCATAATCCAGATTATAGTCATATTATTAATGATGGACAATTTAAGCGCGTGCAACGCTATCTACAAGCATTACCAGAAAATAGTGTACATGCGCTGACTGATAGGGAGGCAAATGCTGAAACGCGCTTGATGTTGCCCATTGTTGTTACTGAGCCTGCGCCTGACAGCGATTTAATGCAAAATGAGATTTTTGCGCCTATTTTACCCTTGATACATTATGACACGCTTGATGATGCCATTCATTTCATCAATGCCCGACCGCGACCACTGGCTTTATATGTGTTTGGCAATAATGACTATGATATCGAACAGGTACGTACGCGCACGGTATCAGGTGGTGTGTGTGTCAATGACGTCATCATTCATGTGGCACAGCATGACTTGCCCTTTGGTGGGGTTGGACATTCAGGCATGGGTGCGTATCATGGTAAAGCGGGCTTTGAGCGTTTTAGTCATCTTAAACCCGTTTTTGTACAATCTAAGCTCAATGGTCTGAATTTATTATTACCGCCTTATGGCGACTTGTTTAAAAAGGCTATGGCGTTGTTTTTAAAATAATTGAACTATTAAACCCTCAAGCTATTAAATTAAAAGCTTAGCTAGTTATCACTTTTCATCTAAAAAGCTTATTCAAACCACTTATTTAAATAGCGCTTATGATAATAGGCGCTATTTTTTATGAGTAAACTTTTGTTATTAAAACTATAAATCACTGTATTTCTCAGCAAAGTTAAACGATAGTTAGAATGAATATGTGTTTGCTGTTTTATTTTGCATTATTATTATTTTTATAAAAATAACGATAAATAGGATATGCCATGCGCCAATGGGTTGCGTTAAGTTTACTGCTATTGAGTTCGTGGTTGCTGCCGGTATCTGCATCAGCGGCGTGTGATAATCCGATTAAATTTGGCGCATTGACTTGGGAGAGCGGTCAATTCACCACTGGCGTGCTCAAGTACATTGCTGAAAAAGGCTACGGTTGTCAGATTGAAGAGGTGCCAGGCGCAGGTCCAGCGCTTGAAACGGCATTATCACAAAACGATATTCAAGTTATTGGTGAGCAGTGGGTTGGGCGCTCGCCTATCATGGAGCAAGCCATCAAAGATAAAAAAGTGATGGTAATTGGCGACACGCTTAAAGGCGGTGCGACCCAAGGCTGGTATGTACCCAAATATGTGATAGAAGACAATCCCGGGTTACGTCGCTATCAAGATTTACCAAAATATGCGCATCTATTTAAAGACCCTGAAGACCCAAAAAAATCACGGTTTATGAATTGTCCATCGGGTTGGGCGTGTGAGGTATTTAATACGCGCTTACTTAAAAATACGGGTCTTGGTACTACCTTTAATAATGTCCGTCCCGGTACAGGCGCAGCTTTAGATGCTGAGATTGCATCGGCATTTGAGCAGCGAAAGCCGTTATTGTTTTATTACTGGCAGCCAACAGGGTTAATCGCTAAATACGACTTTGCCCCGCTAGAATTTCCTGCTTATGATGATGCGTGCTGGCAAGACTTATTAAAGGCGGACGGCAGTGCCAACTGTGTTTCTGGCTTTCCTGTCTCACCATTAGGTATTGCCGTGTCAACGCCATTTATAAGCAACAATCCTGAAGTCTCTGCTGCCTTTAAAAAAGTACAATTTACGCCTGATGCGCTGAATGGGGCTATCTTGGCAATGAGTGAAAATAAGCGCAGTGGCGATGAGCAAGCATTGGAATTTTTACGTGATAATCCCAATGTTTGGCAAGCGTGGATATCTGATACGGCAGCCGATAAGCTCGCTGCTGCTTTAGGTATTCGTTTAGGATCAGATAGCACCAGTAATAGCAGTGTTAGTTCTCCGCTTAATACCACCGCATCAAAGTCACCAACTGACACTATATTAGGATGGTCATCAAGTTTTCCTTCGTGGTCGCTTGAAACCCCACTGAATAAGTCTCTCGCAAGTCTTGTCAAAAATTATGGTGATGTTTTTCGTAGTATCAGCCATGTGGCTTTAACCTATTTATTATTGCCTCTTGAGCGTTTATTAACGATTATTCCACCGTGGTTAATCATTGCGCTGGTTACTATCTTGGCATGGTTTGGCGTGCGTAAAATATGGTTTGCATTGGCTTGTGGCGTTGGGTTATTTTTGATTGGTTCATTCGGGCTTTGGAGCGCGCTGATTGATACGTTGGCGCTGTTAATTGTGTCAGTATTGGTTACGGTAGTTATCGGTATTCCGATTGGTATCGCCATGTCAGGCAGTAAGGTGCTGCGCAAAATTATCACACCCATACTGGATGTGATGCAGACGATGCCCAGTTTTGTCTACTTGATACCCGTGCTGATGCTGTTTGGCATTGGTAAAGTACCCGCGTTATTTGCTACCGTCATTTATGCCTTGCCACCACTGATTCGCTTAACCACGTTAGGGATTACCCAAGTTAATCACGAAATGGTGGAAGCAGGACGCTCATTCGGTAGCACGCATTGGCAATTACTCATTTGGATTAAACTGCCGCAAGCCTTGCCTAGTATTATGGCGGGTATCAATCAGGCAGTGATGATGTCGTTGGCGATGGTGGTTCTAGCGTCTATGATTGGTGCGCCGGGGCTTGGCGAGGACGTATTGCAATCTATTCAAACCCTGAATATTGGTCAAGGTCTACAGGCGGGCACAGCGATTGTCATTGTGGCAATTATCATTGACCGGATTACCCAAGCCTTTGGTCAAGGTAAACGCGCCCGACAACAGACCATTAAAGCGGGTAGTCGACATATTGGTTAATAAGTGATTCGATGACATAATAAAATAATGACTGTGAAAATTAATAAAAAAACGAGAATAATCATGAATCATATTCGGCTAGAAAATATTAGTAAAATTTATAATGCGACCAATGCGCAAGCACAGTCTGCGCTGACACTACTGGCTGAAGGTATGAACAGTATTGATGTAAAAGAGCAAACCGGCTATTCCGTAGGACTTTATGATATTAATTTGACTATTAAAGCCGGTGAGTTGCATTGCATTATGGGGCTGTCAGGTTCGGGAAAATCAACGTTAATACGTCATATTAATCGGCTCATTGATCCAACCAGTGGTAAAATTTGGGTGGATACTGCCATTAATGCACAAACTAATATTGCAGAAGATAACTCTATATCAGCCCGCGCTTCTCAGTCTGCACCTTCAAGCGTTATTAATATTTTAGAGCTTGACGATAAAGGGCTACAGCAGTATCGGCAACAGAATGTCAGTATGGTATTTCAGCATTTTGGCTTAACGCCGCATATGACCGTCTTACAAAATGCCGCTTATGGTCTGCGGGTGCGCAAGATGAACGTCAGCGAGCGCCATGAGATTGCACGGCACTGGCTAAATGAAGTGGGTTTGCCAAATTTAGAAAACAGCTATCCTGATGAATTGTCCGGTGGGATGCAGCAGCGTGTCGGACTGGCGCGGGCGTTAGCGACCGATACCCCGATTTTGCTGATGGATGAAGCCTTTTCTGCTCTTGACCCTTTGATTCGTGCGCAATTACAAGACCAATTACTGGAGCTACAAGCACGGCTCAATAAAACGATTGTATTTATTACCCATGATATTGATGAAGCGGTCAAAGTCGGTCAATGTATTAGTATTTTAAATGGCGGACGTTTGGTACAGACAGGCACGCCAACCGAATTGCGCAATAATCCTGTTGATAATTATGTCGCTCAATTTATGCAAGCGAGAAAGTAAATATCAAACCATTATCACCTAAAAACTAGATTAAAATATAGCCTAAGTAAGACCTTAAGAATCCTTGAACATCTTACAAGCTACTTGCCATTTTTATACTCTCGTTTCTAAAAAATCTGTTGTCGCTAGATAATTCCCAAGCCAAATTTCAATGAGATTATCGGTTAAAATCTATAAATCACTATTTCTTATCTACAGTCTTACGCTGCTGTAAAATAAATGTAGCAATACGTATTTTACTGTTAAAGTAAACTAAATTATAAATCGACACTATTAATATTATCTAATTGTATTTACGGTCTTATCATCGTAATATCTACATACAAGCGAACAACTTTCTGAATTTCCAGTCCTGTGTTTATTGTTTTTATCTTTATAAAATCACGCTCGATATTATTAAATCCTCTTTATTTCTTATAAACTGTTTAAGAAACATATCAGATTCTACCTCATAGATAGTCGCAATGCTTTTAAACAGTCGTCAGGCTTCGTAACAAGGACATACCATGTCATATAAAAATTCTCAAAATGACTCTCGAAATGACAACGACTTAACGCCAGAATCACAGCGTCCACCATCACGTTGGTTAAAAAACGTCAGCGCGTTTGGCGTCACTAGTGTATTAAGTGCAGGACTATTATTAGCCTGTGGGCAAATGAGTAGCGCAGAAAATAACGCCAAATCGGGCAGTCAGAAAGCCAACCAAAATAGTGGTGTGACAAGCTCACGCGATATGCTGCCATCTGATATGCTCAAGCAAATGCAAGCTTTGCCACAGCTGACTAAAGATCTTGGTAAAAATGGCGCTGCAGTCATCGACCCTAATAAACCAACGCTAGTGAAATTTTGGGCAAGCTGGTGTCCGCTGTGTTTGGGTACGTTAGAGGAGACTGAAAGCTGGCGCACCGATCCTAAATTTACAGGCTTAAATGTGGTAACCGTGGCAAGCCCTGGTCATCTGAATGAAAAAGCCGCCAGTGAATTTAATACTTGGTATGCAGGCGTACAAGCTGATTATCCTAAGCTACCCGTTTTGGTCGATGCGTCAGGCAGTCTGATTAATAAGTTAGGCATACAAGTTTATCCAAGCTGGGCAATATTGGATAAAAAAGGCAATTTGGTGCATCTGGTCAAAGGTAACATGACGGAACAGCAAGCGTATGCCTTGGCTGAAAATGCGGGTAACGATTTTGCTGAGCTAAAAGCGGGAAGTGCCAAACCTGACGCAACATCAGCAGAAAATAATAGCAAAATTGAATCCATCAACAAAAAGGGCGAGGTATATTACAACGCCCAAGGTAAGCCAATCAACACTCGCACGATTTACCTAGCGGGTGGCTGTTTCTGGGGTATTGAAGCCTACATGGAGCGCGTCGACGGTGTCGTCGATGCGGTATCCGGCTATGCCAATGGTGCGGCTAACAGAGCAAATCCAAGTTACGAGCAGGTTATTGGTGGCTCTGGGCATGCTGAAACTGTAAAAGTAACCTATGATGCTGATAAAACCGATCTTGAAACCATATTAAAATACTACTTCCGCGTGATTGACCCAACCAGTCTCAATAAACAAGGCAACGATCGCGGCGTCCAGTATCGTTCTGGAATTTATTATACCGATAGCAAAGACAAAGCTGTTATTGATGCTGCCGTTAAAGAAGTCCAAAGCAAATACAAACAAAAAGTGGTGGTTGAAAATAAGTCATTAGATAATTTTTATTTGGCTGAGATGTATCATCAAGATTATTTAGCTAAAAATCCAAATGGTTATTGTCATGTTGATTTAAGTTTGGCTGATGATAAACCAGAAGGCGTAGCGCGTACTAAGCTTGCACCGGTCACCACCATTGCTGAAACTTTGTCTGCTAAGCGTTATGCTGGCTTTGATAAAAATGCACTCAAAAATACTTTGACCAAAGAGCAGTATAATATTACTCAAGATGCGGGTACAGAGCGTGCCTTTAGTCACGAATATGATGAGTTATTTGCGCCTGGTCTTTATGTCGATGTGGTAAGTGGTGAACCGTTATTTTTATCAACGGATAAATATGCATCAGGCTGTGGCTGGCCTAGCTTTACCAAACCGATTGATATGCAGGTAATTACTCAGCATAAAGATATGGCATTTAACATGGTACGTACCGAGATTCGTTCAAGGGTTGCAGACTCGCATTTGGGTCATGTATTCCCCGATGGTCCTAAAGACCGTGGCGGTCTGCGCTACTGTATTAATGGCGGCGCTTTACAGTTTATCCCTGTCAGTGCGATGCCACAGTCGGGCTATGCGCCATTGGTTAAACTGGTTAAATAAGCCACTGTTATACTGTTATACTGTTATTTAATGATAAAAAAGGCGCTAAGATTAATTTTTTAGCGTTTTTTTTCGTGGTGCAATTCTTGAAATCAAGCGATAACTTGATGTTAAAATGTTGCTTAGAACGTAGTAGTTTTGCTGTTAATATCGGTCAATTCTGCAAAAAATAGTAAACTTCGTTATACTCAGACCTTTATTTATCTACTACTATCACTACTCCGTTATAAATTTGCGTCATTAAATTTTGATTATTTACAGCGCGATTTTACGGATTAATTGATGTTGACTTCTTGTTTTCGTGTTTAAGGCTGTAACATGACCGTTACCGATACTCCTACTAGCGTTGCCCCCATTATCACATCATTACTTGATAACGATTTGTATAAATTCACCATGTTACAAGCGATGCTGCATCAGTTTCCGCAGACACATGGCGTTTATCGGTTTCGCTGCCGTAATAATCAAGACGCTGCGTATCCGTTGGCGGATATCAAGGTAGAACTTGAGGCGCAATTAGACAGTTTATGTGAATTGCGCTTCTTGCAAGATGAACTGGACTACTTGCGTGGTCTGCGTTTTATGCGCTCAGATTTTGTTGATTATCTTGAGCTATTTAAGCTAAAACGTCGCTTTATTACCGTGAGTACGGACGAGAAAGGTCGGTTGTTTATCGACATCGAAGGACCGATGATTCAGGCCATGTTCTTTGAAGTATTTGTCTTAGCTATCGTTAATGAGTTGTATTTTAATGCCTTATCAAACGCCACGGTCATTGCAGAAGGGCAGCGTAGGCTTGATGACAAGGTAGCGTTATTACATAGCTATGCTGAGCAACAAGCTGCACAGAAAAAGACAGTCGATAAGCCACCATTCATTGTTGCTGATTTTGGCACGCGCAGACGTTTTAGTAAAGTTTGGCAGGCGCATGTAGTAGAAACCTTGCATAAAGCTGAACCAAAAATCGTGAGTGGTACGTCTAACGTTTATTTAGCCAAAAAGCTTAATATGACGCCCATTGGCACTATGGCACATGAGTTTATGCAAGCGTTTCAGGCATTAGATGTGCGCTTGCGCGATTCGCAAAAAGCGGCATTAGAATCGTGGGTACATGAATATCGCGGGGATTTGGGGATTGCCTTGACCGATGTGGTGGGCATGGATGCATTTTTACGCGATTTTGATTTGTATTTTGCCAAGCTTTTCGATGGGCTGCGTCATGATAGTGGCGACCCTTATATTTGGGGTGATAAAGCCATTGCCCATTATCAAAAATTAAAGATAGATCCGAAAACTAAGGTTCTGACCTTTAGTGATGGTTTAGACTTGCCTAAGGCATGGGAGCTACATCAGTATTTTAATGACCGTATTAAGACCAGTTTCGGGATTGGCACCAATCTCACCAACGATATGGGCTTAACGCCACTCAATATTGTACTAAAATTAATTGAATGTAATGGTCAACCGGTGGCTAAATTGTCTGATAGCCCCGGCAAAACCATGATTAATAATGACACTTATTTGGCTTATTTACGTCAAGTATTTGAAGTGGATGAGCCTGAATAAGGCTCAAATTTACATCAGCGGTCGTTATTGTCAGGTGATTCTTCTGCAAAAGCTGCATCTAATGCTTGTTGAATGGCATTAATACGCGTCTCACACACACGATAAGCAGCAATGGACTCTTCAACCGTGGTCATTAGATTGTCAATATCTGGCTCATCTTGCTGCTGAAGTTCCGCAGCATTGGTTTTTAGAATATCGTAAGCCGCTTTAAAGGTCTTTGGGGCGGCTTTTTTGCGTTTGCGAGCAGGCGCGGCGGTGGTAGTGTTAGAAATAGTCATAAAATATCCTAATGTTTAAAATTTTAGAAAAGTAATAATCAGATAGTAATATTTGCTTGATTTGATACATTATCAGTCGAGATGGTTTCAATAGCAGCATTTTCTACATGGCTAATGCGTGCAGTTGCCTTACCATCTTTTAATATAATGTTAACGGATTGATCAACAGAAAGTTGAGTACTGCTAGTTAATACCTGTTTGCCCGTTTCATTAGTGAGCATGGCATAGCCCTGTTGGAGTACGCGTGTAGGTTGCTGTAGCAATATCATATCGCGTAAATGCTGACTATCACGCTGCGCTTGCAGGACTTGTTGCTGCGCATTTTGTATGACAGTTTTTTGATAGTCAGTACTGTTATCACGTGTTCTAGCCACTTGTTGATAAGCAGCTGATTGTGTTTGTTCAAAAGACTCTTTTGCTACTCGTGCGGCTTGAGTTATTTGTCGTTGGGCACTTTGCTCGATACTACGCCATGCAAAGTGGCTATCTTTTTGTAGGGCAGTCAACCGTCCAATGGTCTGCGACTGTACTCGGTTGAGTTGTCGCGTGGTTTGTTGTTCAGCGGTTTTCAGTTGTCGTTGCGCAGCTTGTTTAATTTGGGCTTGATAATTTAACACTTGTGCTACTACTTGTGCTAAATGTGCAGTGATAGCTGCAATTACTTTTGATGGGGTATCAAAACTGGTATGCGCCACTTCATCTAAAATTACTTTATCACGCTCATGACCGATGCCGACCCACACTGGTACGGACTGTTCGGCAACCAAAGCCGCCAGTTCGTAATCATTAAGATATGCCAAGTCACCAACCGCGCCACCGCCACGAATAATAACCAGTAAATCCGGTAAACGCTGATACGTCGCATAAAAGTCTTGCTGCGCGCTCACAATCGCTTGACGTATCTCCATTGGCGCATGATTGCCTTGAAAAGTCGCATGATGATAATGAAAATGACACGCGCCAGTTCGGGCAAGTCTATCAGCATCCGCTTGAAAATCGCCTAATCCCGCTGCTTTTTCGGGCGCAATGACAACGACGTGTTCGATATCAAATGGGCTAGGCAATTGCTGATTCAGATGTAATAGTCCTTCACCAGTTAGACGATCCACCATTTCAGCATATTGCCGCGCTAAGTCGCCCAATGTATAACTGGGGTCAATATCTTCGATAGTCAGCGAGAAACCATATTGCGCATGAAAGCCTGCGGATACTTTGAGCAATACCGTTAAATCGCGGTCGAGTACGATGCCCGTTGCGCGCTCAAATTTTGCCAATACACGTGCGGCTTTAAAGCGCCACAGGTTGCCACGGCAGCTTGCGACCACCTTCCCATCGTCGTCTTTTTCCGCCAACTCAAAGTAATAATGCCCGCCTTTACTTGAGAGATTACGAATTTCAGCCTTGACCCATACTCTATGATCAAAGGTTTGTTTGATTACCATATCAACAGCGGCTAAATAATCACTGAGACGCAGCACCGTATCTTCAAGGTTTTCTGCCAGACTATCCTCAATTTCAGCCAGCTCAGCTTCAAGGGTCGCCAAATCTTTGGCAGGTACCAGTACCTTTGCATTTTTAGCGTTTGCATGTGCCAAACTGGCAAGATTGGGTTTGCGCATAATAGTAGACCAAGAGGAATCTAACGTGGAGAAAAGAAGGGTAGCTTAGCGTAAAATCATTCTGATAAACAACTTGTTCCTATTATTTACAACAAAAATTATTTAAAAAAAGTATTCACAACAAAAAAGCCAACAAATATACGATAAGAAAATATCTATATCGCATTTTTATTGGCTAGAAGTTGCTTTTATTTATTAAAAGCAAACTTTTAATTGATTAAAATTTTAGACTGCTGCCTAAACCGATTACTGACAACGGAAATTAATCATATATTCATAGTCGTCATTGCGTGCAGTATCTGTTTGATTTTTACCAAATATACCGCCGATTTGGTCAATTACTCGACCCGTACGTTCGCCTAAAATACCGTTATATTTGGTGGTGTCATTTACCACAATCACTTGACGAGAGCCACACGTTTTTTTGGCACTGTCTAAAGCATTTTGCTGCGCTTTGATCTTAGTAGAACTCACGCCAGTGGTTTCATAAGTAGAGTTGGCGCGCTGAATAACAGGTGAGGTGGTAGAGGTCGATTGACAAGCACTCAAAGCCAGTGCTGCGGCTAGGGTGGCAGTCAAAGTGGCAGTTTTGTTAAAAGTAATCAT
Organism: Psychrobacter urativorans; assembly: GCF_001298525.1. Taxonomy (NCBI): domain Bacteria; kingdom Pseudomonadati; phylum Pseudomonadota; class Gammaproteobacteria; order Moraxellales; family Moraxellaceae; genus Psychrobacter; species Psychrobacter urativorans. Next base: position 517,097 of record NZ_CP012678.1, on the reverse strand, counting down.
AATTATTCCTATAAAAAATCATAAAGTCATTCAAAGATTGGGCAATTTACATTGGGAAACTAGCATTGTAAATTTAACCTATTTGTTTCCTTAACGTCTAGACAGTTATTGTGTGTGGTGTTGCCGCCATGTTACCTGTACTCATTTATAAAAATTAAGCCTCATTACTGGGCATTTTTTAGCGATTCTAAGCTGTTTTTAATCGTTATAGATAATAAACCAAGCAGATACACAGCAAATGACTTGAAATATAACTCATATCTAGGATAATTACCCCATCCATTCACAATTAATAATGAAACCTATGCAATTAATTCCCGCTCCTGCCGGCGTGCTCGAAGTCGATACGCTGTGGCAACAAGACAATCCTAATGACCCGAATACTGATACCGTTGCATTGTTGTGTCATCCTAATCCGCTATTTGACGGTACGATGAATAATAAAGTCGTGACTACGATGTACCGATTTGCGCGTGATAGTGGCATGCATGTCGTGCGGTTTAATTTTCGCGGCGTTGGACAATCGACTGGCGAGCATGATTATGCGGTCGGTGAAGTGCTTGATGCGATGACCGTGCTACAATGGCTGGCAGGTCAAACCAGTGCCCGTAAGCTATGGCTTGGTGGCTTTTCCTTTGGCGGTTATGTGACGGCACGCGTCGCTGAACAAGTACTCACGTCAGCGCATATTTGGGGTCTAAGTGACTTTGAGATATCGAAAGTTGCTCTGATTTCACCGTCAATAGAGAAGAATGACAGCAATGACTTAACGCTCCCTATTGAAAAAACTTTCGAAATTTATGGTGACGCTGATGAAGTCATTGCGCCCGCTAATATGCAAGCTTTCGCTGAGAAGTTGGGGATTGAGGTCAGTGTTATTGAAGGGGCTGGTCACTTTTTTCATGGTCGCTTGTCTGAATTGAAGAAATTATTACAGCAGCATAGTTTTAATGACAATATATAATTTTAATGGCGATATATAGTATCCTCTGATAAATACTGTAGAGATTGCAAACAGATTTAACTGAAATTAAAGTGATTGGTTTTACTATATTTCGATAAATTTAATTGATTATTGTTATACCTTAAGCCGTGCTAACCTAAAGACTGGCGTTGGTAAGCCACTCTGACATCTCGGTTGCTACTGTCTCAGTGTAAAAGACATAAGTTGGTAGTAATCGACGGTTTCAACACATTATTTCATTATTTATTTTGTCGAATGACGAGTCGCCTTATGAGATTATCTCCATTGCAGCGCTACGAGCAAGCCATCAATACTGATGACTTTACCAGAGATGACCAGCAGTATCAGGCTATGAGTTACCTTGATGAGCTCTATCATCAGCTTAATGCCAGTGCGGAACGAAAAAAAGGGTTTTTCAGCTTTTTAAAAGCCAAACCTGTCGCGCCAAAAGGTCTGTATATGTGGGGAGGAGTTGGGCGTGGTAAGACGTGGATGATGGATATGTTCTACGACTCGCTGACGATTGAACGTAAGATGCGTCAGCATTTTCATCATTTTATGCAACGCGTTCATCATGAGCTGAATCTCATACAAGGTGAGTGTGATCCGCTCGAGAAGGTTGCCGACATTATTTATAAAGAAGCCGTGGTTATCTGCTTCGATGAGTTTTTTGTCTCTAACGTCTCTGATGCGATGATTTTAGGCGACTTGTTTACCATGTTATTTGATCGCGGCATTACCTTAGTTGCGACCTCAAACATTGAACCATCAGGACTGTATAAAGATGGTCTACACCGTGACCGCTTTATGCCTGCCATTGCCGAGGTCGAAAAACATTGTACCGTGATGAATATTGACTCCGGTATTGATTATCGCCTGCGCGTATTGCAGCAAGCCGAGTTGTATAAATCACCAATGACCAAAGGCAATCACCATTGGCTTGCAAACCGTTTTGCCAGTCTTTCTAACAATATAAAAATCAGTAATGAACCGATTGTGATTAACGGTCGCGAAATTAAAATAAATGCGCGTACAGAAACCATTTTATTTTGTGATTTTCGTCATTTATGCATGGAACCGCGTTCAGCTGCTGATTTTATCGAAATTGCCAACCGTTATAGTACGGTATTGGTCAATGCCGTGCCCGCCTTAAACGATGATTTGCGTGACCCAACGCGCCGTTTTATTTATATGGTAGATGAGTTTTATGACCGCCGTGTGAAATTACTTATTCGTGCTGAACAATCCATTCTTGACTTATATCAAGGTGAAAAATTAGCGTTTGAGATTGAACGAACACGCTCAAGATTGCTTGAAATGCAGTCAGAAGACTATCTAAAAATGAAGCATCGCCTTGATGATGCCGCATAATGCTATGATTACAACGGCTTGCTACGATAGCCAAAAATGTTTAACTAAAAACCTTTCACTAAAAACGTAGGCATAAAAATATTTTAATAATGATAATAACAAATAAGGACGAACCATGAGTGATGCTAAGAATAATAAAGATATCTCGATAGAAGAGGCAAAGGGTGCGGCAAATGCCGCATTAGCCGATGCGACGGTAACCGACGAACAGCTGATTGGCTGGATCAATTCAAGACGTAGTATTGGCAATTTAAACGAGCCTGCACCTACTCATGAACAGATTATGACTGCAATTGGCTGCGCGACAACGGCCCCTGACCACAAGAAACTGCAGCCTTGGCGCTTTATTGTGACCGAAGGCGAGGCGCGTCACGCTTTTGGTCAAGCATTGGTTGCCGCGGCTGAAGCCCAAGCGATGGCTGCTGGTGAAACGTTATCTGATAAAGAGAGTCAAAAAATAACAACGTTACCGTTGCGCGCCCCCGTTATTATTACTGTCGTCACTAAGATGGAAGCACATAAAAAAGTACCGCCATTTGAGCAAATGCTTAGTGCAGGCGCGGCGGTACAAAATCTTATTCTTGCATTAAAAGCACAAGGATTTAGCACGGTTTGGCGCACCGGATTATTGTGTAATGAGCCTGCCGTAAAAGCTTATTTTGGCGTGAGTGCAGAGGATTATGTCACCGCTTTTGTCTATACTGGAACCAGTCTTCGTCATACACCGACCCGCAAATCGATAGATATTGAACCGCTGATACGCTTTGAGTCGTGAGCTTGCCTTTAGTCATGAGCTTACAACATCATACCCTTGAGTATGGAAACACAATATAGTGCTATACCTTCTTATGCCAAGTGTATAAGCTGCATTTATAATATAAGCCGGCAACACGGATAATAAGATATGACAAACCCTATTGCGAAAAAAAAACCAAATAAAGCGAATGCTGTTAAAACAGCCACTAGCAAAGATATAAATACTGATGAAAATATAGACAACAGCAACAATGAAAAACCAAGTGGGCTACTAGCCGGTATTATTGAACGTGCCACTAAATCGGGACTTGGGCGTAAAAAGATTAATCCTAGCGCCGTTGAAGGTGATGTTGCTAAAAATATGGAAAAAATCCAGAAAAACCCTACCAAATTGCGTTTGGCATTCTTAGGCGGTGGTAGCTTTGGCACGGCAATGGCGAATTTAGCAGCGCGTAATGGTTGTGATACCACGCTGTGGGTGCGTGATAAACGTACTGTGAAGTCTATGGCAAAGCTGCACATGAATAAAAAGTATTTACCCGGTTACAAGCTTGATGAGCGCCTTAAATATAGTCATGATTTAGAAGGTGCGATTAAAGATAAAGACATTATTTTTCTCGCTGTTCCAAGCCTAGCATTTCGGGAAACGCTTAAAAATATCGCACCTTTTTTAACAGGGCAGTCGCTGGTTTCTTTAACCAAGGGCATGGAAAAAGATACTTTTGCACTCATGAGCGACATCATTAAAGATGTATTGCCTGAAGTAAATTTCGGAGTCATGTCAGGACCCAATCTTGCCATAGAAATCATGAAAAATATGCCGTCAGCCACCGTGATTGCCAGTGATTCAGAGCCACTACGCCATGCGGTGCAAGCAGCCTTGCACAGTGCATTTTTCCGCGTATTTGCTAGTGATGATATACGAGGCGTCGAGCTTGGCGGTGCGCTCAAAAATATCTACGCCATCGCCATGGGCATGGCAGCGGCTTATGAAGTGGGCGAAAATACTAAGGCAATGCTATTAACCCGTGCGTTAGCGGAAATGAGCCGTTTTGGGGTTGAAGCTGGCGCTAATCCATTGACATTCTTAGGATTGTCTGGCGTTGGTGATTTATACGCCACTTGTAGCTCAGAGCTGAGTCGTAACTATCGTATCGGTAATATGTTGGGTCGCGGCATGAGTATTGATGCTGCTGTCAAAAAATTGGGGCAAACAGCTGAAGGGGTCAATACCATTCAGCAAGTCCATGAAAAAGCGACTAAAGAAGGCATCTATATGCCGATTACTCATGCGCTCTATGCGGTTATTTATGAAGATAAAGCGGCACTTGGTGTGGCTTTAAACTTAATGGAAGCCGGATTCCGCAGCGATGTTGAGTTTGTAATGGCGCACGACCACAGTAATGCTTCACTTAGCGCACAAATGCAAGCCGCAAGCAATGATTCAACTGATGATAATGCTGACGTTGCTGCTGACGTTGATGCTGACGTGCACGTTGATAACTCTAAAAATGACGCTTTAAAAAATAGCGCTACTCATAAAAATAAAGACTAAGCTTTATCATAACAATATCAATAGAAGCTTAAATAAAGGAACGTTATGAAAATTATACTCATGAGACATGGACAAGCGGAAGATGAGACGCGCCCAGACAGCGCACGGCAATTGACCGACTTTGGGCAACAGCAAGCCGCGCAAACCGCCGATTATATCACTGCGCATTATCAGCCAGATTATTTTGTAGTCAGTCCTTATATTCGGGCGCAGCAAACGTTGGCTCAATTACAAACACGTGCGCCACATGTGCCTTATATTGTTCAAGACAATATCACACCATCAGATGACGCCCGTACCGCGCTAGCAACACTTGCGAATATTGAAGCAGAATGTTTAGTCGTGGTCTGTCATATGTCTATCGTTGCCTATCTTGCCAGCTTACTAACTGGTGACAGTCCTGAGTCGTTTTCTCTGGCAGAAGCACGCGTATTTGAGATGGAATTTATTATGGCAGGGATGGCACATGAGGTTGCTCGATTTGTTCCTGTGCAGCCCCATTAATATTGACCGCTTGTACAGTATCTTTGATAAAAAATTGCATTCAGCAGTTAATAAGCGATATAACTAGTAAGGACAGGCTTAGTGTTACACGTTTGGTTAAGAGCGCAGCACAGTTCATTAGCGGTATGGCACACGGATACAAAACAGTGGCATACCGTCGATAGTTGGCAGCAACTACATGATACCTATGGTATTCATAGTCATCAATCACTGTGTTTATATTTTCCGTCCAATCATTTACTGCAAGTAGATACTGAACTGAGTGGCGCGCAGCTGAAGCAATTAGGGCTCACGGGTAAACAATATTTATTTGAAGAAAGCTCTCTTGCTCCCGTTGAACAATTAGCGATACGTCAGCTTGGCTATGCTAATCATCATTATTTATATGCGCTGGCAGAAAGCGATATTGAAATGTGGCAACAAAGCGCCTTATTAGCTGGCTTGACTATCCAAGCATTACTGCCTGATTTTCTATTATTGCCTATTCCCGAGGAGGGTGCAGGTCAGCAAGTGGTGTTATACCAAGATACGTATACCACCTTATTGCGACAGTCAGTACATCAAGGTCTTGCCGTCAGTTATTTACCTTTAATTTTTGAGCGTTTGCCACAGTTAAGCGAAGTGTGTGTGCTACCGAGCCTTGATTTCTCTGTCAATGCTTTAGTTGAGGGCTTTACGGATAGTTATACTGACGGTATAGACGATGACCTCGGCTTACAAAATAGAGCATCAGGGTCAGCCGCTCCAAATAATATAGCCCCAGAAATAGTCACGCTAATCGCTGAACGTCAGTTATTATTAACTGTCATGTCAGCGGTGCCTACTCCTATTGAAAATCCTGAGCGTCATGGGCTTAACTTCTTTATTAAAGCGTCAAACTCGCAGTTATCGCTTTATTTACGCGTTGCCATGATGGTGGCGTTATCGGCTTTATTATTACAAATAGCTACCGATGGTGTGCAGTGGTATCGTTATAACGAAGCGGCGACTGTCACGCAATCGGCTGTCGCTGCCCAATATCAGGCATGGTTTCCGAATGAAGCCTTGAGCACGCGCACAAAATTACAAGCGCAAATGCAACCAAAATTGCGCAACGATGGTCAGGTGTCTGCTTCTCATATTGGTATTTTGGCGCGCATTGCACCTCTTATCAAGCAGTCCTCGCTGCAAGCGCAAGCCTTAGTGATGGAGCCGTCCGCACTGAGCTTTACGTTGGTTGCACCAGATCGTAGTAGTCTTGATGAATTTACTAGCCTGCTTAATGCGCAAGGTCTAACTGCCAATTTAGAACGAGTCAATAGTAATGAGCAAGGGCAATTTAGTGGTCAAATAACCGTGAATGTCATAGCGGATAGCACAGGACAATCTACAGGGCAATCTACAAGACAGTCTCCGGCTACAGATTCTTAAATACCGGCTCTTAAATACTGATTTTTAAATATTTGTTCTTAAATACGAACTCTTAAAATAGTATTGATAGGCTAAGGGTTTAGGTTCGATATGTATTGAGCCACAATCATCAATCGCACTATTAAGACATATTAGTAATTTCTGATTAACCGTCAGCGAGTAACATGAGCACCCAAGGTCAAGTGATGAAAATATTACAGCGTCGTGTTAAAAACGGTATTCCGACAGGCAATACCTTATCAACAGGTATCAAAAATCAACAAAACGTACTATGGTCGCGCTGGCAGCTATTGTCTCCTCGTGACCAAATGGCATTAAGTATATTGGTGGTATTTTTATTACTGTTTGTTGGCGGTTATGGTGGTTATAGCGTGCATCAAGCTGCTAAAAATAGTAAAGAAAGCTATCAAGAACAGGTTGCCGATTATTTTTGGTTACGGGCGCAAGCGGGTAATATAGATAGCAATTTAAATCCCGCGACTACTCAAGATGGTACGGCAATGCCACCGGCTAGCAGTGTGAATGCGGCACTCAACGCATCTGGTATCGACAACGCGCAAGTCGTTGCTGCTGGCGATGCGGTGCAATTAAGCTTTAATCATGCGAGCCAAGCCGTCGTGAGTGCAGCGCTGGTGGGGTTGGAACAGCAAGGTTGGCAATTCACGCAATTATCCATGCAACAAGATGCCATAACGAAAGCTATCCAAGTACAAGCAATGGTGACCTCTTAGTTGAAGCAAGATACGATGACTCTATTTATCTTTATGGCTCATAATCTTGAAAATAAGCTTCACCGTCACAATGATACTAACTATGCTTACAGTCATGATTCAAAATCATAAACCAAAACTGCGCCTATGAGCATATAGGTATTAAACTAACTACAATTGTTAAGGCATTATGATGACTGATGATAAACAACGCGAGTTAATTACTTATAATAATGTGACTTATTTGTTATATGTGGTGAGCTATTTTACCGCTGGGCTGTTGTGGATTGTGCCTATTGTCATGAATTATGCCAAACGCAATGATGCAAATGGCACTTGGTTAGCAACCCATTTTGATTGGCAAATTAAAACCTTTTGGTACAGCATTGTGTTTTTTGTGATTGGCGGTATGCTGCTTCTATTTGCACTCGGTGGTCTAGGCGTAAGTGTGATGGTAGACAGTGGTAACGCTGCCATCGTGTCAATTCTATTGACCGGACTTGGTCTGATGATTATATTCTTTACTGTTATTTGGCATCTGTACCGTATCATACGTGGCTGGATTGCCCTGACGGGTAATCGTCCCGTACCATAATTTAACTGACGTTTATACATTTTTTCGCTAAATATCTATCTATTTGCTCTTAGTTTATTGCTTTACTTATTACTGTGTTTATTCAATCGCAGCACATGAAACTTTGGTCTTATTTCCATTAAGCTGATATAATCGCAGCGCTTAATTTGACTGGTTTTTCTCCATTCACTATTTTTATTTAATCAGGGTTAATCGTTACTATGTCCTATGCCTTACTTCGACCGTTTTTATTTAAGATGGACCCTGAGCACGCTCACGACATGACCCTGTCATTATTGGCTAAAGCACATAAAGCGCGCGCATTGGGATTAGTGTATGGTCAGCATATGCAGCCGATAGATTGTATGGGATTACAGTTTTCTAATCCGGTTGGACTGGCTGCAGGCTTGGATAAAAATGGCGATTATATTGATGCGCTTGCTGAGTTGGGCTTTGGATTTATCGAAGTCGGTACGGTCACGCCAAAACCACAAGTGGGTAATGATAAGCCGCGTTTATTTAGAATTAGACAAGCCGATGCGATTATTAATCGAATGGGTTTTAATAATCAGGGCGTTGATTATTTAATTGAAAATGTCAAACGCTGTAAGTATCAAGGCAATATTGGCATTAATATTGGCAAAAATGCTACGACGCCCGTTGAGAATGCGGCGGATGATTATGTCTATTGTCTTGAACGCGTATATCCGCACGCGTCTTATATTACGATTAATATCTCATCACCGAATACGGCAAACTTGCGCGAGCTACAAAGCGGCGAAGCATTAACTTATTTATTAGACACCATTAAAAATCGTCATGATCAGCTGGCAACAGAGTATGGTTTTTATGTGCCGTTGGTATTAAAGGTTGCGCCTGATTTAGAACCTGTGCAAGTGGATTATATTTCACAGCAGCTATTAGACTTTGAAATTGATGGTCTGATTGCCACCAATACGACGTTGAGTCGAGTCGGTGTTGAAGACTTAGTGGATGGTGATCAAGCAGGCGGCTTATCCGGTCGTCCGGTCAGTCACATTAGCACTCAAATCTTACAACAATTCTCCGATCAGTTGGGTGATAAAGTGACGTTAATTGGCGTTGGCGGTATTGATAGCGGCGAAAAAGCGGTGAAGAAAATTAAAGCTGGTGCTGATTTAGTACAATTATATACAGGTCTTATTTATCAAGGTCCTGGATTAGTACAATCGTGTATCCAAGCCATTGGTGGCTATTATGATGCGATGGAAAGCTAATTCGCTTAGGTAACTAGAGTGATATTTGATAGTTAAAGCCAAGAAAGTTAATGAAACAACAAGGTGGTGAGCATGAGTGGTCTGGATATAGTGATTGCCGTTGTTGTCTTAATTGGCTTATGGCGCGGTTTCCAAGTGGGCTTGATTAAAACAGCCGTGGGTTTGGTTGGTTGGTTTATTGCTTTGATTGCAGCAACGCGGCTGGCAAGTGTTATTGCGCCACAGTTATCGGGATTCGTAGAAAATCCTGTACTACAGATGGCGATGGCATTTTTATTAGTGGTTATCGTTATCTTAGCTATTATGCATCTGGTGGCATTTGTATTCTCAGGCGTACTCAAAACGTTACGGCTGGGTGTGCTAGATAAGATGGCTGGCGGTGTGCTGGGTGCAGCTAAAAATGTCCTGATGGTTTTAGTGATGCTGAGCGTGAGTGCGCCGTTATTGGTACAGCTGCCGCAATGGCAATCATCAATACTGGCTCCTGAATTGCTACCTTATGCGCCTATGGCAAAGACCTTAGCCTCTGATATGTTAGGGGTTGCTTGGGATCAAATCAATCAGTCGTAAGCTTTAATAGATAGGGCTTAAATCAACTGAGCTTGAGTAAATTAAGCGGGTATCAATGATATCTTGATATATCCTACATTGCTGTGTAAATTCATTTTATTTTCAATATTTTAGCATTCCTAAAGTGCCTTTCTTTTTCATCAAACACTTATCTTTTTTACTTATTAAAAACATTCAAGCAGAATCATCAGTACTTATTATCTGACAGAGTTATTGTTAATAATTGTGCCGTCATTGCGTTACTAATGTGTGATCTAAAATAGGATACAACTATGTGTGGAGTCGTTGGGGTTGCAGCTCATGAGCCAGTCAATCAAATTCTTTATGATGCCTTAACCATGTTACAACATCGCGGGCAAGACGCAGCGGGTATTGTGACGTTGCAAGATGGGCGCTTATATTTACGTAAAGAAAACGGCATGGTACGTGATGTCTTTATGAACCGCCATATGCTCAAACTGGTTGGTAAATTTGGTATCGGTCACGTGCGTTATCCTACTGCGGGCACGTCTAGCAGTGCAGAGGCGCAGCCATTTTATGTCAACTCGCCTTATGGCATTACATTGGCGCACAATGGCAATTTGACCAATGCAGAAAGCTTGGCAAAAGAGCTTTATGAAGAAGACCGTCGCCATTTAAATACCGACTCAGACTCTGAAGTATTGCTTAATGTGCTTGCTCATGAAATGCAAAATTTGGATAAAACGCATCCTACCCCTAATGATATTTTTGAAGCAGTAACAGCGGTCTATAGTCGCATTGAAGGCGCTTATGGGGTAGTTGCTTTAATTACTGGTAATGGTTTGCTGGCATTTCGTGACCCGAACGGTATTCGCCCGCTGATTTTTGGTCAGCGTTTAGCGGATAATGGCGGTACAGAATATATGGTCGCCTCAGAGTCAGTCGCGCTTACTGGTTCAGGTTTTACAATTATTCGTGATGTGAAACCAGGTGAAGCCATATTTATTGATTTAAAACATCAATTGCATACCAAGCAGTGCGTTGAGCCAAAAGAGTATACGCCTTGTATTTTCGAATACGTTTATTTTGCGCGTCCAGACTCTATTATGGATAATATTTCCGTCTATAAAGCTCGCTTGCGTATGGGTGAAAAGCTGGCACAAAAAATACTTAATGAGTGGGGCGATGATCATGATATTGATGTGGTCATACCGATTCCTGATACCTCGCGCACCTCAGCGATGGAGCTTGCGATGAAGATGAATATCAAATATCGCGAAGGTTTTATGAAGAATCGCTATATCGGACGTACTTTTATTATGCCCGGTCAGCAGCAGCGTAAAAAATCAGTACGCCAAAAGCTCAGTGCTGTCCCCTTAGAGTTTAAAGGCAAAAATGTATTATTGGTCGATGACTCTATTGTGCGCGGTACGACGTGTCATGAAATCATTCAAATGGCGCGTGATGCGGGTGCTAGAAAAGTGTTTTTTGCTAGTGCTGCGCCACCCGTAAAATATCCCAATGTCTATGGCATTGATATGCCAGTTCGCAGTGAGCTGATTGCATCGGGTCACAGTGTAGAAGAAGTGCGTAAGATTATCGGTGCCGATCGCCTGATTTTCCAAGATCTTGATGACCTAATTGACGCGGTAAAAGATACTAAGCACAGTAAAGTTGAAGGCTTTGATTGCGCGGTATTCAATGGCTGCTACATCACGGGTCAAATCAATGAAGCATATCTTGAGCATTTACAAGAACAGCGCAGTGAGTCTGCTAAAAAGGGCGTGGACGTGATTGCTGATACCCCAGTCGATATGATGGGCGTAGAAGAGTTCTAATTATCTATATCATTAAAAGATAACGACTCAATTGCAATAAAAAAAGGCTAAATTCTATTAAGGATTTAGCCTTTTTGATTATCATTTATTTGACATCATTCCATTATAAAAAGTGGCTGAATAGCCACAGCAGCCCATTAATAGCGGCAATACCAACGACCATGCTCACCAGTAGTTGCCTACTCATATGGTAAACGAATAGCACCAGCAATAAAGCGCCAATTTGAGCCAGTAATAAATGCAGTGCCGCGTCAGTCAAGCCGGTAGTGAATGATAACTCTTGATAGGCGAGGCTGGTGAGTATTAACAATACCAACACCGATAATGGCAAACTCTCATTCAATCGATGCAGCCACGGTTTATCAAGTAATTTTTGCGGTATTAATGCCGGAATAGCACGGGTGATAAAAGTCACCGCAGCCATCGCTAAGGTTGCGACAATCAGATAACTACTGGTCATCAGAGCCTCCCATTAGCGTCCGCTGTGCCCAAAATGCCCGCACTAAAATTAATAACATACAGATAGCAATCGCCACCAGTAACAGCCATTGACTGGTAAATAACGAGGCAATCACTAGAGCAATGACGGCAATCCCAATCGGGAAGTAGCGTTTGATATTTTGGAATTGCTCATAAGCTAAGATGGCAAATAAACATACCAGCGCAAAATCCAAGTGTGGCACTAAATCATCAAGGGCACTGCCTATCATGACCCCAATCGCCGTTGCCAGTACCCACCAACTTTGGTTAAATAAACTGATGGGTAGTATGAGCGCTTGCCTTGACTCGGTTGGCAAGCTGGTCATCACTGAAAAAGTCTCATCAGTGAGCGCAAACAAACAGTACGTTTTAGCCAATTTATGAGTAGGTAAGTAGTGCAATAACGGTACACCGTAGAATACATGGCGCAAATTAATAGCGGCAATATTAGTCGCGATACTACCAATGGGCAAGCCTGCACTGAGCATGGGTAAGCAGGCATATTGCGCCGCCCCAGCATATAACACCACACTGAGCATAATCGTCGCCCATATCGGTATCCCTGCCACTTGTGCCAGCACACCAAAAGCAATACCTGCCGGTAAATAACCCATGGCGACTGGAATACTTTTTTTAAAACCTTCAGCCCACTGATAGGTTGATTGGGTTTGCTGCTCAGAATAAGAAGTCACGTGTTATCCTAAATTTTTATAAAGGTATAAATAAAGGGGTAATGATATCAATAATTCTTAGGTTATGAGCTTGGATATAGTATTTCATAGCCACCATTTCTGCGGGCATAATATAAAAATCCACTCAGCACCAGCATACGTAACAATAAGATACTCCAAACACTGAGCCAAATACCGCTCATACCCCATTGTTGATAGAGCATCCAGCTGAGTGGGAAAAAGATAATTGCCCATGTTACCGCGGCATTACGAATCACACGTCCTGCGGTCAAACCAAAAAATATCCCATCGAGCCAATAGGCGCCTACACCAATTAAAGGTAGAAGTATCGCATAGCCTTGATAAGCAGAGGCAAGCTCAAAAACAGGCTGAATGTTGGTCATCATCAGTAAATAATGCGGCATCGCAAGCCACCACATGACGCTAAGTAGTAAGGCTAGAAAGTAACTGACCACGCCTGTACGCTTCACGATAATGCCAAAGCGATGCCAATCGCGTCTTCCAGCAGCTTGCCCACTTAACGTCTCCGCTGATACCGCTACACCATCGAGTGCAAAGGCTGAAATGCTTAATACTTGCAATAAAATAGCATTGGCCGCCAGTACTAAATCGCCACTTTGCGCAGACAATCGCGTCACCCATGCAAAGCTCAAGGTTAGGATAAGCGTACGAATAAAGATATCTTTATTTAGGGAAAATAGCCTAAGCATTTTAAGCTTGGTAAAGTGCTTGGCATCATTGCTAAATAGTGCTGTCCAAGATAACTTTAAATGCCGACGGCTGAGCCATAAAGCCAAAACCACGCCTGACCAAAAGGCAATAGTCGTTCCCAATGCGACGCCTGCAATCCCCATTTGCATACTATAAACAAAAAATAGCGTCAAAATAATATTAAGTACTGCAATAAAACCTTGCTGATAAAGCATATATCGGGTTTTACCTTGACCTGCAAACCAGCCAATAAACGCAAAGTTCATCAGTTCTGCAATCACGCCCCAAAAACGCATATCTAAGTATGTTTTTGCCGCTAGACCACTTTCAGGATTAGCAGATAATGCCTGTAGACCAAAATTAATGAGCCACGGTTTGGCAAGAAGTAGTACCAATCCGATGATAAACGCCAATAATAAGGCGCGCTGTAAAATTGATAGTAGGGAAGAAGATAAATCCTGCGTGTCTGATGTTTTATTATCAGCAAGTTGCCCTAACGCTTGTGCGGATAAGCCAGAGGACGCATATTGCAAAAAATTGAAGCTGACTAACAATAAAGACAGTAGCTGTATCGCAATCCCCATACCTGCAAGCTTAGCCGCATCGTTCATATTCCCTACAATCGCGGTATCAATTAAGCTTTGTAGCGGCATTGCCAAATTGGCGAGGATGACTGGCACGGCAATTGCCATAATACGTGTATAGCGGGTATCGATAGGCGGCATGGTCGTTTGCGGAGTAGTCGAGGACATAAGAATCACTTATACAAAAACACGTAGAAATTACGTCCTACTAGTTGTACGAGGTAAGCGTAAAAGAATTAAATAAAGGCTGTAAAATCCAATACAAATTGTAAAGTACAATGCAAATAAAGATAAAAGCACCTATTAGGTTAGGTGCTTTTATCGAGTATTCCTATCATTTTTATTTAAATGATAGTTTAAAACAACACTTAATAATTAGTCTTGTTCAAACATTTTCGGATCATTAAAGGTGACGATTTCTTCTTCAAACTCGGGTTTTACTTTTACCACGAAGTCATCGCGAGATAGCCCCATTGCCAATGGAATTGAGCTGGCAATATAAGTTGAAGAATACGTACCCGCAAGCAAACCGATAAATAGCGCTACTGAGAACCAATACAAGCCATCACCGCCAAGCAACATCATGGCTAACACCACAAGTAAAACGGTAGAGATGGTCATAATCGTACGACGTAACGTTTCCGTCAATGACAAATCAATAATTTGCGTCGGACTAATGCCCCGTACTCGGCGGAAGTTCTCACGAATACGGTCATATACCACAATCGTATCGTTCAATGAGTAACCAATCAGTGCCAAAATCGCGGCTAAAACGGTTAAGTCAAACGGGAAGCCGAATAATGCAAATACACCAATGGTGACAATAGCATCATGGAACAAAGAGACCACTGCGCCAAGTGCCAGTTTAAACTGGAAGCGTAGCGCCACATAACCGAGCATCGATAGCAAAGCTAAACCTAACGCCATTACGGAGTTTAAATACACCTCGTTACCTACTTGGCTACCAATAATATTAACATTGCTAATTTCAGCTTTATTATTAGGCAAATCTAGCGCTTGTCCAAGCGAGGCATTTAAACCATCGACACTGTCCGATTGCGGTGGTAGACGAATCAGTAACTCTTGACGTGTACCTAAATACTGTACAACCGCGTCATTAAAACCTTTATCAGCAAGGGCTTTTACCACTTCGACTTGTTCAGCAGGCTGCGCATAACGGACATCTGCTGACACGCCGCCAGTAAAATCAAGACCAAAGTTAAGACCATTGACGGCAATCGCAATAATACTACCGATTACTAAGAAAATAGATAACAGCGCCATCGGCTTTTCTATCTTCATAAACGGGATAATGCGCTGAGTGCCAATAGATTTAATACCGCCTTCAGCATGTGCTGCTGCGGCGTCCGCTGCATTATCCATCGTATCGTGGTAATTGATATCAGCATTCATATCTTGCGTTACTAATGCTTGATTGTCTTTACCAGTACGGCGTTTTTCTGATTTCCCCGTGCTTAGTGTTGCTGGGCTATTGCCTTTATTATTGCTACCCTTACCATCACGGCGCGGCTTATTACGGCGACGACGTGACTTATCGTTTGGATTATTCGGATTGCCGTCTGAGCCGCCACCTGAGCTGCTAGGCGTCGGCGTATTCTGATTTTCTGGGGGAATATTCTGTTCAATCGCCATGTTTTTCTCCTAGCCGATGCTCAAACGTTTAATAGATTTACGCTTACCATAAGCAATTTGTATTAAAGCTCGCGTGACCAACAAGGCGGTAAATAGTGAGCTGATAATACCAATCGCTAAGGTAATCGCAAAGCCTTTGATTGGACCGGTGCCGATAGCAAACAAAATAAATGCAACCAGTAAAGTGGTGATATTGGCATCAAATACACTGCTAAAGGCGCGATCAAAGCCTGCACCAATAGCGGATTTGGGTCGTACTCCGTTTGCTAGTTCCTCGCGTATCCGCTCAAATATCAACACGTTAGCATCGACCGCCATACCAATGGTCAATACGATACCAGCGATACCAGGCAGCGTCAGTGAAGAGCCTAAAATAGACATGATTGCCATAATAATCACCACGTTAATGGCAAGGGCAATATTTGCCATCAAACCAAATAGGCGATAGAAGATAATCATAAAGGCAAAGACTAATAAGTAGCCTACTTGGGTAGAAAACAAGCCTTTATCAATGTTTTCTTGACCAAGTGATGGACCAATGGTGCGCTCTTCAACAAAATACATCGGTGCAGCTAGCGCCCCTGATCGTAATAATAACGCCAGCTCAGCCGCTTCAGCATTGCTATCAAGACCGGTAATACGGAATGATGAGCCAAGCACCGCTTGAATATTGGCGCGGTTAATCACTTTGGTTTCAGCATAAGGCGTACGAACTTCAATATTTTTACCTGTTGCTGGGTCTACTTCATAAGTGATTTTTTGTTTATTTTCAATAAACAATACTGCCATTTGCTCGCCAACAGCAGTGCGCGTGGCATTCTGCATGAGCTTACCGCCGGCACTGTCAAGGGTAATACTAACTTCAGGACGTCCGTTTTCATCAAGGCTAGTTTGAGCATTGGTGACTTTATCACCGGTCACAATGGCTTGACGCTCTAGTAATACGGGTTGACCATCAAGCGTCTTAAATGGGAAGGCTTCGGTACCAGCAGGTGGAATGCCGCCCATATAGTTTTCGCTGTCTTTTGCTACCATACGAAATTCAAGATTAGCCGTACGACCTAGCACGCGCTTGGCTTCAGCCGTATCTTGTACACCTGGTAGCTCAACAACAATGCGATTGGCACCTTGTGACTGTACCAACGCTTCGGAAACGCCAAGTTCACTGATACGGTTACGTAGAGTGGTTAAATTTTGGCTGACCGCATAACTGTTGATTTCTTCTAACGTCTTATCGTTATACGCCATAATCAGCGCCGCCCCTTGCTCATCAATTGATGATTGCAAGTTAAAGGTGGTGCCCATCGAGTTTTGTAAAATATTTTGCGCGCGATTACGAATATCAGTACTGGCAAAATGCAGCACAATACCTTGCGCTTCTGTCTTGATACCTTTAATAGCGATACGCTCAGCACGCAAGTCACGACGTACGTCACGACTGGCACTGGTAAGCCGCTGCTCAAGCGCCTTATTCATATCTACTTCAAGTACAAAGCGTACCCCACCACGTAAATCAAGCCCTAGCTTCATCGGCTTAGCACCGATATCGCGCAACCATTGCGGCGTTGTCTGCGCAAGGTTCAATGCCACCACGTAGTCATCACCTAAATTTTGGCGTAACACTTCTTGGGCTTTAAGCTGTGCTTCAGGATTATCAAGACGGACAAGGGCGCTGTTGCCCTCAAATGTACCATCGTGATAGCTTAAGCCAGCTTCTTTAAGCAGAGTTTGCGACTCGGTTAATATGCCCTCAGACAGCTGCGTGCCTGCAGCCGCACTAGTAATCTGTACCGCTGGTTCATCAGGATATAGATTGGGTGCAGCGTACAGACCAGCTATGATAAGCACGATGATAATGACGAAGTATTTCCAAGCAGGATATTGCATAATCACTTCTTTAGGTTGATAAGATACTGGCAACGCAGGCTAAGATTCAGCAGACAAACGGCATTTTACCGTCGATTTTCATTACAGCTACCATCTATCAATGCGCGCATCCGTGACGTTGAACAGATTTTACACTTTTGATAACGATATGCCGTCAATAGTACCTGCAGGTAATACTGAGATAACTGAAGCGCGCTGTACCTTGATATCGGTATTATTATTTAAGCTAACGACCGCATAGTCGCCTTCAAGTTTTTTAATACGACCCATCAAACCACCTGCAAAAATCACTTCGCTGCCCACTGTCAAGGCATTAACCATAGAACGGTGTTCTTTAGTACGCTTAGACTGTGGACGAATCACCAAAAAGTAAAAAATAGCAAAAAAGGCTACTGGCAGTAAAATCTGACCAAAAATAGAAGCACCGCCTGCTGCCGTCTCAGCGGCATGGGCTGACTGAATAAAAAAGCTCATAATTTCTCTCGATAACAGGTGAACAAAAATAAAATTAGACGCATAGTAACAAAAATTCCCAGACTTGGTAACTGTTAATCCTAGCTCATGGTTATTTTTACACTTTAATGATTCTTATTATGGCATGGCTGTCGTTAACTATAGTACTTAACTACGGTACTTAACGACAGCACATGACTACAGAAGTTGCTTAAGGCTTAACAGAGTATTGTCATGCAATAACAACGTTACCGATTATCGTGACTTATTGTTAAATGTCCTTATCAATGCTACTATCAAATGGCTATAATTATAGCCATAAGGAGTCAATGTTTGCCTCCTTTTATTCTTTTCTTTGTTTAGGTTACCTACCTTGTCCACCACTTTTATGTCTGTTCCTCGTTTATGTCGTCCGCGTGCCTGTCGTCAAGCGGCATCTGCTAAACCTCCCCCGACATCGACAGGTCATTACTGGCAGCGTGCCTCTGTAACGGCGCTACCTTTATTAATGCTTGGATTGTTGCCTTATCCGGCGTTCGCTGCTGACGCTATAGCAGATCCAACGGCTGCCAACGTGTTATTACTCGCCATGTTTGTGGTGATTGCTATTGGTATCTCGTTTATCTGTTCGCTGGCAGAGGCGGCATTATTGACCATGACTCCCTCATATATCGCTGATATTGAAGAGAGTAATCCAAAAAAAGCCGAAATGTTGCGCCGTCTGAAGATTGATAATATTGATCAGTCGCTAGCGGCTATTTTAACCTTGAATACTACTGCGCATACTTTAGGTTCTATCGGTGCCGGTGCACAGGCGACCATTGTCTTTGGTAGTGCATGGTTTGGCGTGTTTTCTGCCGTTATGACCTTTGCTATTTTGATACTGTCAGAGATTATCCCTAAAACGTTGGGAACCGTATATTGGCGACAATTGGGCGGATTAGTCACGTATTTTGTACGGGCTATTATTATCCTCTTATATCCTATTATTTGGTTGTCTGAGCGTCTGACCAAAATGCTGGTTCGTGGCAAGGAAGCGGACGTATTCAGTCGCCGTGAGTTTTCAGCACTGGCTAGTATTGGCGAAGCAGCAGGACATATCGATCCATTAGAGGCGCGTATTATCCGTAACTTATTGGCTTTTGGTGCCATTAAAGTTGAGGATATTATGACGCCCCGCTCGGTTATGTTAGCCTTTGATGAAAATAAAACCATCGCTGAAGTACTGGCTGATCGTCCGAAACTCACTTTTTCGCGTTTGCCTATTTATGATGGCGACCTTGATAATATTACCGGTTTTGTTCTCAAAACAGACATGCTACTGGCAAAAGTCAATCACGCCATGCAGAAGCCATTGACTCAATTTCAGCGCGAGATTACCTTTGTTTTTTCTAAAATGAAGCTGTTTGACCTGTTAGAATTGATGTTAAAAAATCGCATTCATATTGCCATTACCGTTGGTGAATATGGTGAAGTAAAAGGATTGGTCACGTTAGAGGATGTCTTTGAAACCTTGCTTGGGCTCGAAATTGTCGATGAAATTGACCGCGTGGAAGACATGCAAGCGTTGGCGCGGCAGATGATGGACAGACGTGTTGAGCGTTTGGGTATGAAACTGGATGATGATGAGCAGTATGGTGAAGGAATAGGGAGCGATTCTAAATCTTAATATAAAAAAACATACAGCCACTTATGCTATCAATAATTGCACATGACGTTACATGGGTGTGAGAATTTAGTGATAGGCTTAAGTGGCTACTATAAAAAATAAAATTTTAGCTAACAAAAGTTAGTTATAGATATTAATAATACTGTCAAGATAAGAAAAATACTGCTATTTTTGCTAAGGATTATGATGAAACGTATGTGGGAAAAAGGGCTGTTGGCACTATTGATAAAAACTGTCAGTATAAGCGGCTTAGCTGCGGTTGTCAGTACTGCTGCCGTCAGTGCACAGGCGGCAGATATGACCGAAGGTTTGGTGCAAAACTATGCAGCTGCTATGAAATCAGCTGCCAATAATAAAGATATCAATCAAGTGGCTAAACTGGTCTCTGATGATGCGCTGATTTCAATGTCAAGAAAAGGCAAATCGACCAGCTTGGATAAGAATGCGTATTTAAAATTGCTACAGAATAGCTGGAATCAAACCTCTAATTACCGCTATGACATTAGCATTGATAATATTGTCACCACTGGCACGCAGGCTAAAGCCAATGTCAGCACTACAGAAAGCTGGGTCAAAGATGGTAAAACCATCTCATTTGTTACCACCTCACGAGTGACACTAACGGTATCTACTGGCAATGCGGTGTTATTACGCGCCGTATCGCAAGTGACCATTGATTAATAAAACATAGGCTTAATAAAATATGGGTGTGATAGCTCAAAAATTTATCATAAAAATCTATTATCATAACTATTTGATAAGGTTGTGAATTTATAGATAGCTGAATCCTATAAACCCTATCCATTATTTTTTATATGAGCATGAAATTTGGTTTATAGTGCCATATAAATACATATACTACTTTCAATTCATTCGTTAGGAAAATTCTATTATCATGTCTACTGTGTCATCAATGTCTCGCTCGTTTATTGCTTTACCACTGACGCTGGCGGTGTCAACTTTACTCATCAGTGCGTGTAGTAGTACTCCGACTGCGAGCAATACGGGTGCGACTACTACTACGCCTGTGGTGACCAAACGTCCAGTTAATCAGACTGCCGCGACTGCTAGACCAACGACTAGTAAAGATTATTCCACTATCTATCTAGATGCGGAAAGCCTAGATGAATTGGCGGATTTGTTAGAAGCCACAGATATGACTATGGTTGAGAGTAATCAGCTGGCGATTCAACAATACGGTGACTTATGGAATAGGTTGCGTGCGGGTTATAAGATGAATGGTGGGAAAGTGAAATATGACCCACGTATTGAAGCGCAAAAAAGTTGGTTCACCAGTCGCCAAGATTATCTAAATCGCTTAACTGCACGTTCAAGTCGTTACTTGTATCATACAGTGCGGGAAGCAGAGCGTCGTAATATCCCAACTGAGCTTGCATTGTTACCAGTAATTGAGAGCTCTTATGATCCGACTGGAACGAGTAGTGCTGCTGCCGCAGGTTTGTGGCAGTTTATTCCTAGTACGGGTCGTATTTATGGTCTAAATCAAAGTAGCAGCTATGATGGTCGTCGTGATGTTATCGAATCTACACGTGCCGCCTATGATTTTCTAACTGCTCTACACAATCAGTTTGGAAGCTGGGAGTTGGCTTTAGCAGCATATAATGCGGGTCCTGGACGTGTGCAAAAAGCGATTGATGCCAATGCCGCTCAAGGGCTACCAACGGATTATTGGTCACTTAGACTGCCTACAGAAACGATGAACTATGTGCCACGCTTTTTAGCCGTAGCGGATATTGTCTCTAAGCCTGAACAGTATAATGTGTATTTGCCAGCGATTGCTAACCGTCAGCATTTTCGTAGTGTGCCGGTTAACTATGGTGTGAGCTTAGCTGAAGTGTCGCAACTCACGGGTGTAAGTAATGATGAGTTACTCAAGCTGAATCCTGCGCTAACGTCAGCACGCATTGATGCTTCAGGTCCACAGCGAGTCGTGATTCCTCATGATGTGAATCTCAATATCGATGCCAAGCTTAGCTCATTAAGAGGTAATGGCACCAGTAATGTGATAGCCTCTAGCGCGGCTAGTAGTGGCAGCCCAAGCTACACACCAAGTCCGACGTACACCCCGAGCCCTAGCTATACACCGAGTCCAAGTCCAAGCAGTACAACGCCAAGCTATAATAGCCAACCTTATTCGAGCTCATCATTACCCTCAACAGGTGGTGGCTTGGCTGAATATGCTGCCAGTGCTCGTGTACCACAGCAGACGACCAGTTATATTCCACCGTCTTCTAAGCCAACCAGTACCTCTGTTTATAGTAGTAGTGCGTCTATTAGCAAAGAGCCACCTGTTACCAGTACAGAAATTGGTAAAATTAACACTGAGCTACAAAATAGTAACAGCTTACCGACCACTTCAGCCCAAATTACCCAAAATAATACGATTATCCAAGAACCAGCATTGACTAGAGAAGAGCGCGACTTCATTGCCGCGCAAATCATGCGGCAAACGCCTGAAGTTAAAGATGTAGTGAATGCTGATGGTAATATTAATCTATCAGCGATACAGACGCAGCAATCTATCCTAGAGGCGAGCGGTAAAGATAAGAAACTTAGCTTTGCGAATACGCCAACTAGTGCGCCAAAACCGAAAGGTATTCGTACCGTCTATACCGTAAAAAATGGTGATACTTTATCTAATATCGCCTCGCGCGCCGGAGTCAGCTGGCGTGATATCGCTGAATGGAACCAAATAGACGCGAGTACTAAATTATTCTCTGGTAGTACATTATATTTATATGATGCCAAAACCATTGCGCCGTTGAGCGCTGCCAATACCAGTACCGCTACCAGTCAACCTGAAAGCTATATCGTGCAAGCGGGCGATACCTTAACGGGTACAGCAAATCGTTTTGGTCTGTCAGTTAGCCAACTTTCCAGTTATAACAACTTAAGCACCCGTACTGATTTATTAAAAGGTCAAAAGCTGTGGTTGATTGCCGGAAAAGTGACCCAACCTGTAAAAAATAGTGCCAGTAGTTCTAGTGCTACCAGCTCTAACAGCACAAGTAGCTCTAACAGTACAAGCTCTACTGTTAATAGCAATAGCAACAATACTAATAATAGTACTGCAAGTAGCTCAACAACGCCTACCAGTAACTATACGGTAAAGTCGGGTGAAACGTTAAGTGGCATTGCTAACAGTATTGGTATGACTGCGGCTCAAGTGGCTGCCGTCAATAGTAACTTTGATGCTCAAGCACGTCTGCAAGCTGGGCAGGTCATTAAAGTACCAGTAGCTAAAGTACCAGTAGCTAAAGTAGAGGTACCTAAAGTAGAGGTTGAGCGCCAACTAAATGATAAACCGGTCAGCTACAAAGTTGAAGCGGGTGATAGCTTAACGGGGCTTGCTAAGCGTTATAACATTTCGATAAGTGACTTAGCATCTGCCAATGATCTGACCAGTACATCGAACTTAATATTAGGACGCACCATTACTATTCCTGCAAAAGGAAGTAGCAGTGTCAGTAATGCACCGAAAGCTAATCCAACTGCAACTGCAAGTACAGCGCCAAGCCCGAGTCGTAACGTCCCAAGTGCGAATACAGCTAGTAATACGAGTAGTGGTAAAAATCTCAGTAATACCGAGAACTATAAAGTCCAAGCTGGTGATGGTTTGATTGCCTTGGCGCGGCGTTTTGGTGTGTCAGTCGACGACTTAGCAACAACTAATAATATGGCGACCAATGCACAGTTACAACTTGGGCAAACCATCAAAGTACCCAAAGCTACCATCAGTTATACAGTAGGATCAGGCGATAGTCTGATTGGGCTCGCACGTAAATATGGTGTCTCAACACAGGAACTTGCTGATATGAACAAGATTGCCGTTGATGCCATGTTACAGCTTGGGCAGCGTATGGTTGTGCCCAATCGTATGTAGCATTAGCATTGTCCTAATTAAATAGCATTGTTCTAGCTAAATCTTTGCTTAGTATTTATCGCAATAAAAAAGCTGTCCTTTTACAAGAGCAGCTTTTTTATTGCAAGTTTTTTAATATCGTGTTTGATTAGACCGTTTGCATCTTAATGGTCTCAAGATAACTTCTGATATTAGTCACATACTGCATGGCTTGACCATAACGGCTATTGGAGGCTTTATTTGCTGAGAGATAGGCATAGATATTTGCCCAATTTTTATCGTTAACACCCTCTGCAATAAGCGTTTTTTGAATATTTTTAATCGCATTTGGACCCATATTATAAGCGGCAAGCGCAAACCAGATACGATCTGTGTTTGGCACATCTGCAAAGTCTGCTTTCATCTCTTCTAGATAGCGCGCCCCGCCACCGATACTTTGCATGGGATCAACGCGATTAGAGACGCCCATCGCTTTAGCGGTACTATTGGTCAACATCATCAGACCACGCACGCCTGTTGGTGACACGGCATCGGCATTGAGATGCGACTCTTGATAACCCATTGCTACCAGTAGTTGCCAATCATGATTATAATTTTTCGCCTGTTTGACAAATGAGTATTGATAAACGGGTAATTTCTCAGTCAGGGTTTGTTGAAAGTGCTGCTGACTATAAGTATCTTTGAGTAAGTTTTGATTATAAAATGCGGCTAAATTTTGGGTGCTGTCTAATTTGATACTATCACATAGGAAATGGCTGGCTTTTTGGGATAATGGGTCGTGAGGTTGTCTAAATGCCCAGCTGACTTTAGGATTTAGCCCGTTGTTGGTCAAGCTGCTATCATAGCCACAGCTGACATTGATAGAGGGCAGTGCCAGTTCATTTCGAAGTTGCGTGCTTGCGGTTGTCAACGCTATATCGGCAGCGCCAAATTGTACCGCGCGCAACGCTGCCTCATCACTGGCATACGCTTTGAGAGTAATTGTCACCCCAAGCTCATCGGCATAGCCACGCACTAAGTCGTAGCCAAAACCATGTTGGAAGCCATCAGTAGCAAAATAGGTCGTATCACCCGGTACGGCAGCAACGGTTAACGTTTTTTGTAGCATGACCTTATTATAAGCGGGTATTTGCGTATTTATATTCATGGTGGTTAGGCTTTGCGCGGGTAGCGATAGCAAGGCAATACTTGATATTTGCACCAGTTGCTTGGTTTTACGAAAGCGTTTGACAGGTAGGACAGTAGGCGCAGCAAGGGTGCAACTAGCATCAACTGAATTAGCATCAATAGTACTAGCGTCAACAGCATTAGCATCAATAGAATCGTTGACAAGGTTAATTGTGGGGCTGTTTGAGTGCAGTAAATGAGAGATACGGCGTTTAGCAGCGCGCACCGATAGTTTGGCGCGATAAGTCATACGCGGCATAGATGTCTCCTGATAATAGCCATCCTGCTTACCTTAAAAAAATAGCTCATACTGATATTTGAAAAGTAAATAGCAGTCAAACTAAAATTTTAAAAAATGCGCTGCTTATTATTAATAGGTTATTAATATTAGCACTGCATTTTATAGCTCATATAAGGGCGAGTGATATCGAGCACAATATATTTAAGCTAAGGTAAGGTCATGAATAAATGATTACAACAGAAGCGCAGACCCTAACATGACCCGCAAGCGCTTATTTAGGATAAGCGCTTGCCTCGTCTGTTTGCCGATAAGCTGCTGTTTTGCGGTATTATCTTGCTGTACTATAAAAAGAAAATAGGACAATGCTCGTCTAAATACCGAATACCATAATTGAAGGCTGTAGTAGATGGGAAGTTTCATGATAAAACGTTCTGTTACATATATTTTAGTACAGTTTCTATTATGTGCGGTATATAGGTTTATTATTCAAGTGAGATTAATTGTTAAGTAATAATACTTAACAATAAGCCTATCAGCGGGCAATGTTCGTATTGTTTCGACTTGTTTTGATAATTGGTAAGAAGCTTTATTAAGCAGCATAAATTGGTCAAGCAGGATTATCGATATCGATAAACGTCACTGGGATGTCAAAATGCTGTGCAACCAGCTCGCCTAATGCTTGAATACCACCGCGCTCTGTGGCGTGATGACCGCACGCAAAGTAGTCAATCCCAAGCTCGCGCGCGCTATGGGTGGTACGCTCTGATATTTCACCAGATATATAGGCATCACAGCCCATAGCCGCTGCTTGCTCAATCATATCTTGTGCACCACCGCTGCATAAACCCACACGTTCGATGAGCTTGGATTGAGCTGTATGAGTATGAGACTGATTGGCATGAGGAGCAATATAATCAGCCGCTATATGCAATGGCGCACGTCCTAAGGCGTGGTTAATAGTAGCGATCAGGCTGTCCGCACTTTGCGGCGCACAAGTGGCGATATTACCCACTGGATGCGTTTCATTAGGATACAGTGCGCCAGTGATGGTGAGCCCTAGCATCTCGGCAAGTTTGGCATTATTACCAATAACGGAATGCGCATCGAGCGGTAGATGGTAGGCGATAAGAGAAATACCATGCTGTAATAACTTACGGATACGTTGACCTTTTATGCCTACTATAGGCTCAGGTTCACCTTTCCAAAAGTAGCCATGATGTACCATAATAGCATTCGCATTAATAGCGATCGCCGCATCAATCAAAGCCTCGCAAGCGGTGACTCCAGTGACAATACGCTGAATCGGCTGCCCGCCATCGACTTGTAATCCATTAGGCGCATAGTCTTTGAACGCAGCAGCAGATAAGTAATTATCACAAAATTGTGTGAGTGTTTGGGCGGTTATCAGTGTGCCTATCGCAGTCGTTGATAAGGGTGCAGCGTTATTTTGAATGGTCATATTATTTCCTGATGATTATCTATTCTAAATGAGTATTTATTTTAATGTTAATAAAAAGTGTCGCGTATTTACCATTTATTAATCGTTATTATATTATCATAGCGTGGTAAACAGACAGGTAAGGGTAATAACTGAAATGGTACACGATGCGTTACTATTTTATCGTGATGCCAGTTATACTTTGCATACGTGCAAGCACCTATAACATAAAGCTTGCCAGCATTTATTAAAGTTTCTTACTATCAAAATTGTCACTACCTATTGGTCATCTTATCTGTATAGAGGTCTTTGTATGTCGTCATCCCCGAACACCAATAATAAGGCAGCGGTTGTAAAATGGCTGCCTTGGGTTTTATTGCTGATAGTCATTGCAGCGTTTGTCTGGTGGTTTACGAGTATGAGGACACCATCAGAGGCAAAATGGGAAAAACCTGTCGCGCCCGCTGCTGAGCAACAAATCACTGCGCCAACGAGTGAGGGTGCAGAACCGATATCCTCTTATCATGATGCTGTAGCGCGGGCGTCGCAGTCTGTAGTTAATATTTATACCACTCAAAAAATGGCAGAACATCCGTATATGGATGATCCCGTCCTGCGGCGCTTTTATGAATTTCATGGTGGTGACCAAGAAAACCAAGGAGATACCAATTTAGGCTCTGGTGTTATTGTGTCACAAGACGGTTATATCGTCACCAATGCTCACGTTATTGAAAAAGCCGATGAGATTACAGTGGCACTGAGCGATGGTCGTAAGACTCGCGCCAGAATTATTGGTACTGATCCTGATAGCGACTTGGCGGTAATTAAAGTGGATATGACTGGATTAACACCACTGGCTTTCCGTGAAGCACCCAGTCGTGTTGGTGATGTCGCATTAGCCATTGGAAACCCATTTGGTGTCGGGCAAACGGTCACTCAAGGCATTATTTCGGCAACTGGTCGTACTGGGCTTGGGGTCAATAAGTTTGAAGACTTTATCCAAACCGATGCGGCAATTAACCCCGGTAATTCAGGTGGTGCTTTAGTTGATGCTAAGGGCGAGCTGGTTGGTATTAATACGGTCATTTTTTCGCGTTCAGGCGGCTCGATGGGTATTGGTTTTGCCATTCCAACTGCACTGGTTGAACAAGTGATGAATGCCTTAATTAAAGACGGTCGCGTCAGTCGTGGTTGGTTAGGGATTGAGATACAATCACAGATGCGTGATCCCACGCGCTTAGAGAGTTCAACGGGCGTGGAAGTATTGAATGTTATTCCTCAAGGTTCAGCAGCTAAAAGCGGTCTAAAAGTAGGTGATATCATCCTATCTATTGATGGCGTTGAGATGACCGATGACAATACCTTGGTACAGTATGTGGCACGTAAACCGCCTAACACTGAGCTCAATGCACAAATACTACGTGGCGGTAAAAATAGACAGGTGAAAATCATACTGATGGAGCGTCCACCTCAAGAAGAAGTCGAGCAACCTACCATTATTTATGATGGAAGCGCTGCAGGGCAACCAAGCTATCAGCACGACTATGAAGGTCAGGATCAGAGTCAAGATGCACCACCGATGTCTGAAGAAGAGCGTCTACGTATGCGTGAAGAGCTGCTAAAATTGTTTGAACAAGACGCAGCTAAACGATAAATAGGCTTAATTCTTATCACAAATAGCTGGTAAGTATTTGATAAAATGAATAAAAAAAGCGCGCTATCTTACCCAAGATAGCGCGCTTTTTCGTGGCTGATGACTAATTAATGTGTAATCAATAATGATAAAGCGTAAAAATCTAACCAATTATTCTGATATCAGTTCATGGTCGATATGAATCACGCCTTGCACTCGACAGCAACACGGCAGTATCTCATCTTCTTCCAGCATTGCTAATGGTACAAACGGATAAGCGATTGGATGTGAGCTGGACACGTTGCGCACACGGCAGCTACCACAATAACCTTCGCGGCACTGATAATTGACATCGTGACCTGTACGCAACAAGCCATCAAGCAGACTCTCATCATCGTGTAAATAGAATTGCATCTTACTGGTCATTACCCAAGTCATCATTCATCCTACAAGGCGTTATCGCGCAAAAAATCAGCAAAAATTTATTAAACTCGTTAGCTATTTTTACCATTAAAAAGTTATCACTCAAATCCTATAGCTTAAACTTTATAATTCAAATCCTATAACTCAAAGCTTATAATTCAAAGTCATCAAAATCAGTGTTTGATAAATCGGAATCAATTTGCCCAACCAAATACGAGCTGATTTCGGTCTCTTGCGGCGCAACTTGCACATTATCCGACGACAACCACGTATTAATCCACGGAATTGGGTTTGATTTCGAATTCGGGAACGCGGACGGCAAGCCAACCGCTTCCATACGTAAATTGGTGATATATTCAATATATTGGCATAAAATGTCTTTATTCAGCCCAATCATTGAGCCGTCTTTAAATAAATAGCCAGCCCATGCTTTTTCTTGTTCAGCTGCTTTTTTGAATATCTCAATACTCTGCTCGTAACATTCATTGGCAATCTGCGCCATTTCTGGGTCGTCTTTACCATTACGCATCAGGTTAATCATATGCTGCGTGCCGGTTAAATGCAGTGCTTCATCACGGGCAATCAGCTTGATAATTTTGGCATTACCTTCCATTAGCTTGCGTTCAGCAAAGGCAAACGAGCAGGCAAACGACACATAAAAACGAATCGCTTCTAATACGTTAACCGCCACAATGCACAAATACAGCTGTTTTTTCAGCGATTTTAAATTAACGGTCACTTCTTTACCATTAATCGTATGCGTGCCCGCACCGTATGAGCTATACAGCTGCGAGCTATGATACAGCTCATCGTAATATTGCGCGATATCGGAGGCACGCTCCAAAATATGCTCATTGGTCATAATGTCATCGAATATCAGACTTGGGTCATTGACGATATTACGGATAATATGGGTATAACTGCGTGAGTGAATGGTCTCAGAAAATGACCATGTCTCAATCCATGTCTCCAGCTCAGGAATCGATACCAGTGGCAGCAAAACCACGTTTGGGCTACGACCTTGAATCGAGTCGAGTAGGGTCTGATACTTAAGATTACTTAAAAAAATATGCTGTTCATGCGAGGATAAATTGCCAAAGTCGATACGGTCTTTTGATACATCGACTTCTTCTGGACGCCAAAAAAATGACAGCTGCTTTTCAATCAATTGCTCAAAAATCGGGTGCTTTTGCTGGTCATAGCGGGCAATATTGACTGGCTGACCAAAAAACATCGGTTCAGTGAGCGCGTTATTTGGCGTTTGAGAGAAAATCGAGTAAGTCATGGGACTGCCTTTATAAGTTGTGCGATTATGAATATAAATTTAAAAATAATGCTGTAGAAATAAGGTCAACAGTGCGTTATCAGCGCTTTATGAGCCGTTCTATTTATAAATCCTCTAACGATATCTGGGTCTGTCCATCGTTCATATAGGCTTTAAAGATTTCGCTAAGCTCACTATCGTCTAATGCGGATAGTTCATCGATAGCGCCCTTGCGCTGTGTTCCCAAATCAAGGTCTTGTGATACTTTTGGTAATTCTTTTTTTGGCTGCTTCTTGACTGGTTTTTTTGCCTCTTTTGCTGCTGTTTCTCTTGGCGCTGTCGTCTTTGGGGTTTCTTGTTTTGGTTCTGTGCTTGTACTTAATTGCTGACGAACGGCTGCGATATCGACGGTGACTTGTACAATGTGCGCGCCCCCATCGTTGCCATTATTTAGGTCGGCAAATACGTTAGGGATAAACAAACCACCGTCTTTGATGATCGCGGTATATTGCACTATGACCTCCGTCGGTTTTATGCTTTGTATGTGTTTTAATTATAGCAATTCAGGCACTTAGTTTAAGTGTAGGTTGGTGTCGAAGGATGAGACCCAACAAGTTATTAAGTTAAAACCGTTGGGTGTCGCAAGCTCCACCCAACCTACGCTTGCTTTAAAGCTAATACATTGTATTAAGCCACTTTAGAGCCTTTAGATCGGTTACAGCGCCAACATAAAACCTGTAAATTATCCTCAGTCGTCATTCCGCCTTTGGATATTGGAATAATATGATCAATCTCAAGTAAAAGGTTTCTCTCGCTTGATGTTGAGATATAACACATCTTACAAGTATAATTATCTCTTTGTTTTATTTGCTCTCTGAGTCTAGCAGTCATTAATGAACGTTGTCCTGCAGCACTTTTTTTAAATTTCACAATCTCAGATAAATAGCCAACGAAACGCTCTAGCTGATCCAAATTAAGCTTGAAAATAAATGATGATGAGCTGTTTCCACCTGCTGAAATATATTGGAAGGTATATTCAGGAAAGTGTAGCTGATTTAGATTGACGGGAGTAAATCCAAGCTCTTGCTTTACTCTCTCTTTATCATACCGCCATACTGCCCAAGGTATAGAATCAATAACTGTGGTCACAACCGTATCTCTCTCATTAATCAATAAGACACGACCCTGCTCAACAGCCAAAAAATTATTTAAGACCATCTCTAATTGCTCAAGAGTCGCCTCATTAGTTTTTATATTGAAATACTTGCATAAATATTTAAAAGGTTGATTATTAGCATTTTTGACAACTGATGCCGAACATTGATGCGTGCGTCTATTATTGGCTTGATTAGCCCATTGCCTTCTTTGCATGTTATAGCGGCTGTTATCAACCAGCTGCCCTTCACCATAATCAAAAGACTCCATGCCGCTATAAGATAGTTTTAAATCTTCTATATGATCATTGAGCGCGTTACATTTTTCCGCATTCAGTGCCAAATTGTTTTTCATAGAAATAAAACTATCGCTTTTGAAATAAAAATTCAAAGCTAATGGGATAACAATTTTTAATACAAAAAACCATGCTAGTATCCCAAACACTATTATCTTGATAATCTCAGCCATAATCTCAACACCCTCTACTTTAATATCTGTCCCAATCTCTACTTAAAATAAGTATCTATAACATCTAAAATTGAGGCGTAGGGTGCGTTCCACGCACCATTTAATAAAAAATATGAGTTTTTATGCGTTTTAGGTGCGTAAAACGCACCCTACGCTTAAACATCAAGAATTTTAAATCTTACAAGCCCCGCCAGCACAATCATCTTCCATATCCGCTTGGGCATCATTCGCGCCATCACGAGTATTGTGGTAATACAAGGTTTTTACGCCAAGTTTATACGCCGTCAATAAGTCTTTGAGCAGCACTTTCATCGGTACGCGCTGACCTTCAAAGCGAGTCGGGTCATAGTTGGTATTTGCCGAGATACTTTGGTCGACGAACTTTTGCATGATAGCGACCAGCTTTAGGTAACCGTCATTGTTCGGCATTTGCCACAATAGCTCGTACTGATATTTGAGCTTGTCAATGTCAGGCACGACTTGCTTAAGGATGCCATCTTTTGACGCTTTAATAGAAACTAAGCCGCGTGGTGGCTCGATACCATTGGTGGCATTGGCAATCTGGCTCGAAGTCTCAGACGGCATCAAGGCGGTTAGGGTAGAGTTACGCAGACCGTGGGTAGTGATTTCAGTGCGCAGCGTTTCCCAATCAAGATGTAGCGGCTCTTGGCAGATTTTATCCAAGTCTTTCTTATAGGTATCAATCGGCAATATACCTTGCGAATAGGTGGTCTCGTTAAATGCCGGACACGCACCTTGCTCTTTTGCCAATTTATTTGACGCTTTCAAGAGATAAAATTGCAACGCTTCAAAGGTTTGATGGGTCAGACTAAGGGCTGAGTCGTCAGAATAGCGCACACCATTTTTAGCCAAATAATAAGCATAGTTAATCACGCCAACGCCTAAGGTACGGCGACGCATACTGCCATTTTCAGCGGCTTTTACCGGATAGTCTTGATAATCTAGCAGGGCATCTAGCGCACGAACAATCAGCTCAGCAGGTTCTTCGATGTCGCTCACGTGCTCAACTTTACCTAAGTTCACCGCCGATAGCGTGCATAGTGCAATCTCACCTGCTTCGTCATTGATATTATCAAGTGGTTTGGTTGGTAGCGCGATTTCCATACAGAGATTGGATTGGCGAATTGGCGCAACGCTGGCATCAAATGGGCTATGAGTATTACAGTGATCGACGTTTTGAATATAAATACGACCGGTGCTGGCACGTTCTTGCATCATGAGACTAAACAATTCTGTCGCTGGAATTTGACGCTGACGAATGGTTTTGTCTTGCTCGTACTTGGTATATAACTCTTCAAATTTGTCTTGGTCTTCAAAGAACGCATCGTATAAGCCTGGCACGTCAGAGGGCGAAAACAAGGTGATATCTTGATTTTTAATCAAACGGGTATAGAGCGTTTTATTGAGCTGAACGCCATAATCCATATGACGGACACGGTTATCTTCTACGCCGCGATTATTTTTAAGCACTAATAGCGACTCAACTTCTAAATGCCATAATGGATAGAATAACGTCGCTGCACCGCCACGAACGCCACCTTGTGAGCAACATTTCACTGCCGTTTGGAACAGTTTATAAAAAGGTACACAGCCAGTATGTTGCGCTTCACCGCCACGGATAGGGCTACCAAGGGCGCGGATACGTCCGGCATTGATGCCAATACCTGCACGCTGCGATACGTAGCGTACGATGGCGCTAGTGGTCGCGTTAATAGAATCTAAGTTATCACCACATTCAATCAGCACACATGAGCTAAACTGACGCGACGGCGTACGCACGCCTGACATAATCGGGGTCGGTAAGGAGATTTTAAATTGTGAAGTGGCGTCATAAAAACGCTTCACATAGTTCAGACGCTCGCCCTTTTCATAATTGGCAAACAGACACATACCAACCAGCATATATAAGAATTGTGGGCTCTCATATACCGTCTTGGATACACGGTCTTGCACGAGATATTTCCCCGCCATTTGCTCAACCGCCGCATATGCCAAATTCATATCGCGCCAGTGGTCAACATACTCATTGAGTTCTTCAAATTCTTCACGGCTATAATCCGCTAGGATATGCGCATCATATTTACCCGCGTCCGTCAGCTTTTGCACATGGTCAAACAAATGCGGCGGCGTAAATTTATTATAAGCAATTTTGCGCAAGTGAAAAATCGCCAAACGTGCTGCTAAATACTGATAATCAGGTGTATCTTCAGAAATCAAATCCGCAGCCGACTTAATGATGGTTTCGTGAATATCACGAGTTTTAATGCCTTCGTAAAACTGAATATGCGACTTCAGCTCCACTTGTGATACCGACACATTGTTTAACTTGTGAGCTGCCCACTCGATAACCTTATGAATCTTATCTAAATTAATAAGCTCAAGACTGCCATCGCGTTTGGTCACTTTAATTTTATCAATATGTGTCATGCTGCCCTCGGTGGTTTATTACTGATATTGGTTTACTACTGATATTCATCGCGCACGGATAACATCCGGCACGTTCTTATTATCGTGCTATCGCTTATTTACATGATATTCACGCTTTTTTAAAGACAAAAGCATACCGTTAGTTACTATGAATGAAATCATAGTAAACACTAGATATAGCGTATTTGGCGTTAAGTAGGCACAATATAGCGGGAAAATTTTAAAAATGCTATATTGATTTTAGAGAGAAACTATGTTGCCCACAGGCTATGAGGGGTCTAATTTTTAGCAAAGGGCGATGGGACAAGGGATAGGCGAATTCGTAAAAAAAATAAAATAAAATGCTTGTATTTTGCTGTGGCAGTAACTTTGAAACAGTTGGTCATATAAGCGCGCGACTTTATAATGACGGGCGCTGATTGTACCTGAGACCACAAAAAATCGCCACCCAAAAGCGTGACGATTGTGATTATTGACAGTCATTTATTATAAAAGTAAGCATTTGTTTAACATGCCTAGACTACATCACGATACGTACCGTTGTCGCGGCATCAAGTGAGGCGTATAGGGTATTGACTTGTTCAGCCGTTGTTAAGTATAAATTAACCCGCGCAGAGTGAAAACGCCCTGTTTTAGATGGCTTTACTTCGATAGACGCTAAGTCAAAATCGGGAAACTGACTGCCCAAAATCAGCTTAACTTCATTCAATAACGTCTCATTCTCACCTTCATGACCGATGATGCTCATGGGATAATTCATCGGAAAATCCCATAATTCAGGATTTTGAATGTCGGTTTTTTTGCCTTTGATTTCATCATTGGCAAGCGATATTTGAGAGACGTTGACTTCTTTTTTAGGGTTTTGTTGATCATTACTCATGGGAGAGTCCTTAAGATAGTTTTACGAG
This sequence comes from Psychrobacter urativorans, assembly GCF_001298525.1. Classification (NCBI taxonomy): domain Bacteria; kingdom Pseudomonadati; phylum Pseudomonadota; class Gammaproteobacteria; order Moraxellales; family Moraxellaceae; genus Psychrobacter; species Psychrobacter urativorans. Next base: position 482,471 of record NZ_CP012678.1, on the reverse strand, counting down.
GTAAATAAGGGTTAGAGATAAAGTGTTTAGTTACTATTTATAATGATGCTTATCTATATATTCAAGGGCTATAAGATATATAGTAATGCTGATATAAAATCGATAATACAATCGTCAATATTATTGATTTGTATCAGTCCACTAAGCGGTTATTAAGATGTTGCTAACTTTAGACGACAGTAGTTGTCGCAAACTTTATTTTAGTCTCTTTCTTTTTATCAATTTTTATACTATAGTTATTTAGTCAGTAAGATATTTAGTCAGTAAGATATTTAGTCAGAAAAAAATGATATCTTAGTACGGAGTTAACCCTCGAAGCGCAATGCTTCACCTCATAACTCTGCTGTTTGTGTTAAATGCACTATTTGCGTTAAATCTAAAATTTCTTGACGTGTATTCTTAACATGTATTAACGACTACCATTCTTATTATCAATCAATCAATCAACAAATAAAAGTAATCAAATATCGCCTGCATACCAATGCTGGTGACACAGCTTTTATTGTCAACAAACTAACCTTAAACAAATTAACTGACTTATTTTACCTTTATAACGTTGCTAAAAAAGCTGCGAACCGATACGGCTGACTTAAAATTCGTAGTACCAATAAAAGCAAATATTAAAATAACGCTCTACTAAACTAAATTTAGAATAATAAGGAAAATCTTATGACCAATAAAAAATATACTTTTGAACAAAAACGTATAGATAATGTGCAGTGGTCAGGCGTATCCAGACTCTCAAGTTTACCGTCACTGCCGGATTATAGTAAATCTCCCCCACTGAAAACCCCATTGTTTTATCTTAGAAGCGTGTCTATTGACAGTTATGAAGATGATATTTATTTTGTGAATAATACCGATCAGACGCTAAGCTTTGTAGCGCCGTTTAGGTTGTATAGAAACCTAACAGATGCTAAAGCCAAGCTCGGTGATGTAAGCGATAGAAATCTCGATAAAGTGAAATTTTATTCAGACGATATGGATCGTTTATATACTAAAGTGTTACCCAATCAAGGCGTGCGTATCGGGAGCTATCATATTATGTATGATAGTGATGAAATGATGCAGTGGTTTATTGATGTGCCTTATAAAGGGGTTGATAGCCATAATAGCGATTATGCCGTTTGGCATTTTAATGTGGTGAAGAAAGGCGGAATCGGTGAGACGTACACACTACTGTGGGATGATTTTAGCAAACCTTCACATATGGTCAGTGCTAACTGTATATCTGAGCGTGCGGATATGCCGATTGAACCTTCCGTATATGAAGAACGCTGTTGGGTATTGGATAATTTAATTGATGCTGTTGGTGTGGCTAATGCCATATTTGTACTGGCTATTAACGATGTGCTGTATCGGTATGCTGTGGGCTGGAGTGCTCCCTATAACGAGTCTGACATACAAGCAAAAGACATTGCCCATAATTTACAAGAGCGAAAGCCTAACGACGTCGAGGCGATAAAAGAGATTGTCCAAGCGGTTTATGATTTTTGGTTTAACGAGGGTTTTGCGAAGGATATTCCAGTGGCGGCTTGCGCGGAGATTCTTGGCTTGTATCAAACATATAGTGCTAATAAAAACACTCTCTAAGCTAAGCTATATCAATACGTTAAACCATTGACTATTAATAAAAATAATCCTTAAAAAGGAGAGAGTTATGATGTTTCCCATTGAGAATAACGACACATTTTTACTATTTTTCCACGGTTTAGATTCGAGCAATGAGACCAGTAAATACACTTGTATTAAACGTGAGCCTAAATATTGCCAGACCGTTAATTATCGAGATAACTTTGAGGAGGTCTTTGAGATTTATGACGCATTGATTCAAGAGAAAATGAAGCAATATCCTCGAGTAGTATTAGCGGGGCATTCGCTTGGCGGTTGGTTTGCCAATCATTTTGCCCATAAATACAATTTGCGTGCGCTCTTGATTGCGCCCTGTATCTATCCCAGTGAAATGTTAGCCGATCGTATTCCAGAGGTGGCTGATATGAAACTGTCTTTTCCTACCTCTAACACTGAGCTGATGCGAGTGATGATAGAGGTCGATGATGAGTCTTTGGATGTGGCAGTCGCCAGACGTACGTTTGTAAACTTACCTGAGAGCTGGGAAGTGGAATATTTCGAGCGTGGTCATCACCGTATCGCGCGTAGCGAAGATATTTGGTATCACCTAGTCCATCTGTGCGAAGACCCTATAGTTTGGATGGATGAGGCAACGTTTTATGGTGAAGATTAACCGCAATTTGGCTTACCTCATATTCTTGTTGTCGAAGTTCAGGAGTCAGCTATGTCTAATATGAACCGCCAAAATCTTAATTATTCTAAATATACCAGTCGTTATAGTCCTCGTCATCCTTTGGCAAAACACGCTGTCAGTCAAATAGGCAAGCTTGAATTGCGCCCACAAGATATCGTCAAAGCAATGGGCTATCCTCAACAACACACCATAGTAACTTGTGACCGTCTGCGTCATGTATTGTCTAGCGATATATTAGGACTAAATGGGAGCGATGTTGATACGTACTTCTCTGCACATGAATTCTTAAAAGCCTTGCTGATAGTGCTGGATATACCATACGAGACGTTTGCAGACAATATTACTCAAATAGAATTTGATTTAGCGAATTATCCTTATCCACTATCTCAGTATCGTTTACGAGCGGTTATTAATTTTAAGTTTACTGCGGGCGCAAATTGGATGTCTCGTGGCGTTGCCGCTAGTAAGGCGAACGTATACCTGCCTGATGACATTGCCAAACTTCATCATGTAGAACGTGAATCAATAGTGCAGCAGTGTATTCATGCGCATTATAAAAAGTATAAAGGTAATTTGCCATATAACGGCGAGATTAACGGCTATCGATTGATTGTTAAACAGCGTCATGCAGTTGTTGATAGGATTGAGTATGGGCTGCCGGAGTGTGAGTAAAGTTTAATGCGTAATTATTAACATGGTATTGATGAAAAATATTTATATTACTTTGTAAATAGGGCGAGTATTCAATTAAGCCAAATGATACCAAAAACAGAGTATCTAACAGGCACAAAAAAGCTGAGACACGCTCAGCTTTTTCTATGGTATTTTTTCTATGGCAGTTTAATTTTTAGTTATTGAACTGTGTCTTTAGCAGACCACTAGTCATTTTCAAGGAACGAGCGCAAATGTTCAGAACGTGATGGATGACGTAATTTACGTAAAGCTTTTGCTTCAATCTGACGAATACGCTCACGCGTGACATCGAACTGCTTACCGACTTCCTCTAGCGTATGATCGGTTGGCATATCGATACCAAAACGCATTTTCAGCACGCGTGCTTCACGTTCCGTTAAGTTACCAAGTACATCACGCGTCGCTTCACGTAGACCAGCAGCCGTCGCATCGTCAACAGGGCTTGAAATCGTACCATCTTCAATGAAATCGCCTAGGTGTGAATCTTCATCATCACCGATAGGGGTTTCCATAGAGATCGGTTCTTTAGCGATTTTAAGCACTTTACGGACTTTAGCTTCATCCATCTCTAAGCGTTCGCCTAATTCCTCAGGCGTCGGCTCGCGTCCCATTTCTTGTAATAATTGACGAGAGACACGATTAATTTTATTAATGGTCTCAATCATATGCACTGGAATACGAATGGTGCGTGCTTGGTCAGCGATAGAGCGGGTGATTGCCTGACGAATCCACCATGTCGCATAGGTTGAGAATTTATAACCACGGCGATATTCAAATTTATCTACCGCTTTCATCAAGCCAATATTACCTTCCTGAATTAAATCCAAGAACTGAAGACCACGGTTGGTATACTTTTTAGCAATTGAAATGACCAGACGTAGGTTGGCTTCAACCATTTCTTTCTTAGCACGGCGGGCTTTAGCTTCACCAACTGCCATACGGCGAGCGACGTCTTTCATGTCGTGGATTTCCATGTCGAGCTTATGCTCGTAATCACGAATAGCACGTTGCAGTAAAATTACATCATCGGTGACTTTTTCTAACGTCGCGGCAAAGCCAGGCTTACCTTTTAGACGTTCAGTGAGCCAATCAACGTTGGTTTCATTACTTGGAAAGGTCTTACGGAATTCTTCACGCGGCATACGACCACGGCGAATCACCAAACGCATGATTTGACGTTCTTGCTTACGTACGTCGTCATACACATCATGCATAATTGCCATGACTTGGTCTGATAGGCGATTATTAAGTTTGAGCATCATGAAGCGGCAGGCGAGCTGTTCATAAGCTTCGCTTGCTTGTACGCTACCACGACCATAATCGAGCAACGCTTGTTTAGCAGTAATAAATAAGCCTTCGATTTCTTCTAAACGCAGGCGCACTTCTTCTGGATCGATACCACCAGTTTCTTCTTCGGCATCGTCGTCTTCAGCCACTTCTACTTCTTCTTCCTCGTCATCGTCTAAGTCGATTTTGGCTTTAGATTTTGCTTTAATGACAGGAAATTTCTCTTCTTTCGCGGCGGCGGCTTCTTCTTTTGCTGCCTCTTTCGCAGCTAACGTTGCCGCTTTGTCTTCCTCAGTCTCAGGATCTAAAAAGCCAGTAATAACGTCAGAAAGTTTCTTTTCGCCATCTTGTACTTTTTGATATTCATCTAGTACAAATTGCACCGTTCCCGGCCAATAAGACATGGCGTGCTGAACGTCACGAATACCTTCTTCGATACGCTTGGCAATGGCAATTTCGCCTTCACGGGTCAGCAAGTCAACCGTACCCATCTCGCGCATATACATACGCACAGGGTCAGTGGTACGACCCGGATCGGTTTCAACCGCTGCCAATACGGCGGCGGCTTCGTCTGCTGCCGATTCATCATCATTAGAATCATCGTTCATCAAGATGTCATCAGCATCAGGCGCGGATTCAAAGATTTTGATACCAACGTCGGTTAACATCTGCACGATATCTTCGATTTGATCACTTTCTGTGATCGAGTCAGGCAACTGATCATTCACCTCAGCATAGGTCAGATACCCTTGCTCTTTACCCATTTGGATTAAGGTGGCCAGTTGAGATGTGGACTTAGAAACTGACTTATCGTTCATAAATACTCACTTTGTTTGCGTCGGGAATCTTCATTACATGACCTGCTGAAACGTGATGCGGGGCGGGCGTTGGTCGACTCTATATGGTGACCAAAAAACGTCAGGCGTATCATTAATAATAAAAATAGATGGATATTAGTAAAATTCAAAAATATAAAAGCTTAAATCATAAAATAATTCAAAAATGTACTTAAATCATAAAAATAGTCTTTAAAAAATATGAGTGCTAGGGTAAATGTTCATTATGAAAACCCTAAAAAATTAAAATGCTAAAAAAAGTCGTCATTAACAGGCAGTACCAACAGATACTAACCATGACAGCGGCATATTTTAACACAGTCTCTATTATCCAGACTATGGCTATCCGTCAGAGCGCTTATGAACCGTTATAATCTGCTATCTATTTTAAGTTTTTAATCAATGCTAATTGGGCATAATGATAAATAATGGGGTCAAGGCGTATAGTTTTAAAGGGCTACGCCATTATAAGTAATAATCTGAACAACTATTTATGCAAAATAAATCCAAAGTTAGGAAAAACAGCCAAAACACTTTTTACACGATTATCATTTGCGCTGATTGTTCTGCTTGCTGCGCCCTTAACCAATCACTTAATAACTGCGTCTGCTTATTCACAATAAACTGCTTGATAGTATCTGGATTTTTTATCAGCGCTTTCATCTTTTTTTGCATACCATTATTCATCAGTTGCAGCACTAAATTTTCAATTTGCTCATCTAAGCTCATAATATTTCTGGCAGTTAGAGTTTTATAAAATGCACCCCAACTTCGGCTAAGAGGCTCTTGAGTACTGGGGTTAAGATTGGATAAGATAAAATGTGCCGCGCCATTCACATCGGGCGGTAAGTAAGACGAACAGCGTTGAATAGTGCTGACCACATCAAATAGGGCGGCATCTTGCAGGTCTTCCCATGCCATCGGGCGATTGGCGTCAGCAGGAGCTCTTTGTTTAATATGGGCTGGCAACGCTAAGCGATCAATACCCGCCTGCCGCCAAATTGCCTCGATAGGGTCATCACGTAGCGCCCGTGGTTGAAACAAAAAACACAGCTGTAATTGCTGACTGATGGTCATATCACCATCAAAATTTAATAAGGCATCTTTTGCTTCACTGTTTTGGCTGCGTTTGCCACCAAGCTTTTGATAAATATCATTGTTGAGCAAGTAGCGAAAACTGCTGCCTTTAGGTAGTGCCGCCGTCAATGCACGCACTTGTGACATGAGCTTGGCTTTGCCTTCCACCAAGGATAAGTCGTGACGCTCACTTAAATAAGCAAAGATATATTGCGAGAGTGGCATGGCATTGGAGATTTGCTCACGCATGGCATCTGCGCCATTACTCTTAATAAAGGTATCAGGGTCATGATTGTTGGGTAAGGTTAAAAAGCGCAATTCTTTATCGTCGCTAAGCACGGGCAAGGCGATCTCTAAAGTTCGCCAAGCCGCTTTTTGTCCGGCACTATCACCATCAAAGCTTAAGGTTAACGTTGGATTCAGCGTGAGTAAGCGTGAGATTTGGCTCTCGTTAATCGCCGTGCCCATCGACGCTACTGCGCCATAAATACCCGCTTGATGTAAGGCAATGACATCCATATAGCCTTCGACTACTAGCCAGTCATTGGCGCGTTGCTGGCGCGATTCATAGTAGCCATATAATACGTGCTGTTTATGGAAAACGGGCGAGTCAGACGAGTTGATATATTTGGGCTTTACTTCATCATCTAAAGCGCGACCGCCAAAGCCAATCGTGCGACCCTGATTATCTCTAATCGGAAAGATAATCCTATCCCGCAGCAAGTCATAATCGCGCCCAGACTCTGATTGACGCACCAAACCAAGGGCTTTAAGACCTTCGATATCTTGTGGAAAGGCGTGCTCAAGATGCTGCCAACCAAAGGGCGCATAGCCAAGACCAAAAATCTCTAAGCTTTGTTCAGTAATACCGCGTGATTTAAAGTAATGCAGGGCGTGCGGATGCGTCGTTAAACTCTGCTGATAAAATTGCTGAATTTGGGTCAGTAATTCGTATAAATTACCGTCTTTATCATGAACTATATTATCTACGCTACCGCTATCAAAGCCTGTATACATAGCATCATCTGGCGGATAACTATGCTCACCTTGATGTTCATTCTGATAGTTGTTTTGATGTTCTGAACTATAATCAGTGTCGTGGTTATCAGTATAAGTGTCAGCATAGCTATCGCCATAACCATCACCCATATAAGGCATCGAATTATAATTATCTGAATCATAACTGTCTAATGCTGAATAATCTGCATAGTCATTACTATCATAATTTGGCTGCTGTTGTGACTGATGCTGATGGTCTAAAGTTGAGCCGATAGAAGGCACATCAATAGTTTGAACCGGATTTTTAATGCTAAGTGATGGGTTAGATACTGCCGGTGATGCAACAGGTTTCGGAGTGGGTTTAGCTTTCGTGCGTTGATAGCGCACGTTTTGGTGTTCTTCTTTGGGTACTTCGATGCCCGTTTGTTTTGACAGCTCGTTGACCGCTTCAACAAAGGTTAAATTTTCATAATCGCGCAAAAAGCTGATGGCGTTACCGCCAACACTACAGCCAAAGCAGTGGTAAATATTTTTTTGTGGATTCACATAAAATGAAGGCGACTTTTCGCCATGAAACGGACAGCATCCCTTATATTCACTACCTGCACGTTTAAGCGTGGTATGACGACCAATGATACTGACAAGGTCAGCTTGGCTGTTTAATTGTTCAAGAATATGGTTGGGAATACTCATGCAAAAAATAATTTACCATAAGACAATGATAGTGGAACAAAAACAGTAGAACAAAGACAGAAAAATAAGGTCAACTACATAGTTGACCTTATTAAGTATCCTGATTTATCGACTGTACTATAATGATGACTGTTGGTTAATGGGTATTAATTACTGTCATTCACATCGGCGCTATCTTTACTAATCTCACCTAAGCGCAGACCGCCGCGACTGGTTGGTGCGGCAAGTGGCGCTTCAGCATTAGGTGCACCAGCAGTATTGGCACTTGGTAATCTTAGTTGAGTGGCGTTATAAATCATTTGCGTTTTGGTCGCGCCACTATATTGACCATCCGCCACCGATGCATCTTTCATGCTGGCACGACCAAGCTGTCCAAAGGTTAATTTATTCAGCCAAGTGCGGTCGGCTTTCGTATTCAGCTTGACGCGTCCATCACTCGTTAGCCAGTTTGGATAGTTGATTTGTAGCAGCTTTTTATAGTCTTGTGATAAGTCAGTTAGTCCCAACTGTTGATTGCTATAAGCCAAAATAGCAATGGCTTCAGGCACTGATTCACTGAGCGGATAATATTGGAATACCCATTTAGCACGGTTAACGGCGGCAACATACGCTTCACGTTTAATATACCAGTTAGCAGCGGTCAGCTCGCTTTCGGCAAATTGATTATAAATAAAAGTCATCCGTTGTGCGGCATCTGGTGCATAGGGACTATTTGGATATTTATTAATCAGCTCTTGGAGGTTGGCAAACGCTAACCGATAATAGGAAGTATCGCGTTTGGCTTGATTGGTTTTAAACAGCTTAATGCCTTCAGCTGAACCCTGCATATTAGCGACACCACGTACATAATACGCGTAGCTGACTTGCGGGTTAGAAGGATAGAGGCGAATAAACTGCTCAGCGCTAGCGGCTGCGGTCTCGTAAGTACCACTTGCATATTGCGCATACATGATATCAAGCAATGCTTGTTCCGCATACTGTCCAGTAGGATAAAAGGTACGCAGATTGTTCAAGTCTTCAATCGCTTGCGTATAGCGTTCTTTATCGATTTGAGCAATGGCGTCACTATAGTAGCCTTGCTCTGACTTCTCGGCAGTTTCTATCGTATCGACGTTTTTATTGGTCAGGTTTTTGAAAGTCTGACAGCCAACCAAGTTGACACTTAATGCCAATAGAGTGACTGATGATAGTTTGATAAACGTGTTGCCAACAGGGCGCATACTTCTCTCCGCACAAGACGCATAATAGCAATGGCGCTATCATGCTATAGAACAGTTAATGGTCAAAAATAAAAGGCTTATCAAGGTAGCAATGAATCCATTAACTACACCTGATTGCGGATGTCTGTCACAGCACAACACACAAAATATTGCCTACTTTATAGAATAAAGCATGGCTCGTCTATTTTTTCGTCAGCTAATTTGTAGTTATTAGGCAAGCGTTTATGACAGCACAATAATTTTCTACAGTTTAGCACGCTCAGCGGTCATGGAGGATGAGCAATGTGTTTAAACTGATAAATAACTATCAATACCTACCGAAGTTATAGGATTAAGCGCGCCGTCCTATTCGCTCAGGTCAATCATTTGGTTAGTAATTAAAAAAATGTGTTCGTAATTAATAACTAGAAGAGGACAGATACCCGTGCACCACTATAGGGCTTGAGCGCGTAGCGTGCTACACTATAGAGACATTAGACCTATTTTTTGTTTTGGTTATTAATATTTTTAATCGCAAAAAATGGTCTATCTATCTTTTTATAAAGTCCACAATTGTGACTTTGCCACATATGAATTTGCCATGAATAATGATGCTATGACCACAAAATTATCACCAAATCAGTCGTTAGATACCGGTTTATCAACGCAAAAACTATCCACTCAAGATGAGTATTATTTAGGAACTGAAGACGAGTTACTAAATGATGACGACTTATATGACGACCATGACGACTTAAATAATGAGTCACTTGATACCGAAAATCTATCATTTGATGACGATGGCTTCGATGATGCGCAAGACGATGACATACCTGAATTAAGCATAGCCCTTCCAGACGTGATTGATATGACGCATACGGTGGTTGATAATGAAAGTGGCTTACGTATTGATAAAGTCGCGTCATTGGTCTTCACTGATTTTTCGCGTGCTCAATTGCAAGGTTGGATTGCTGATGGCAGCTTACTGTGCAACGGCAGCGCGCAAAAGTCAAAATACCGCGTCAAACCTGCTGATGTTCTGCATTTATCCACGACGTTGCAACAGCATAGCCAAGATTTACCAGAAAATATCGACATTGATGTGGTGTATGAAGATGATGCGGTATTGGTCATTAATAAACCAGTCGGTATGGTGGTGCATCCAGGTGCTGGCAACCAGACAGGTACGTTGGTTAATGCCTTGTTATATCACTATCCGCAGCAGCATCACTTACCAAGAGCGGGTCTGGTACATCGTATTGATAAAGACACTTCAGGGTTATTGCTTATTGGTAAAACCAAGCCCGCACAAATGGCGTTGATGGAGCAGTTAAAAGATAAGGCGGTTTATCGTCATTATCAGTGTGTGGTCGCAGGAGATCAGGCAAGCTTAATGCGTCATCGTCGTATCGATGCGCCCATTGGTCGTCACCGTAATCAACGTACCAAAATGACGGTGATGACGGCTGGACGCGAGGCAGTTACCCATTTATTAACCGTTACGCCGTTAAATGACAATTATTGTCTATTAGATATTGCGCTTGAGACCGGACGTACGCATCAAATTCGTGTGCATCTCAGTCATATCACTTATCCAATCGTCGGTGACCGTGTGTATGGCGGTCGTCGTCAGTTGCGTGCTGGCTTGACAGAACAGCAGCGCCAAGCTATTGGTCAGTTCTCGCGTCAGGCGTTACATGCTTATGCGTTGGGTTTTGTTCATCCGACCACTGGCGAAGATATCGAAGTTACGACGCCAATACCAGAAGACATGCAAAAACTGATAGCGGTGTTAAGTGACGGCTATGACGTAGAATAAGTAATGGTAATAACCTACTTATGGCTTAAATAGTTGCAAGTAGACGATATATTGAATGAATGAGACGAGATAAATGACGGTAATAAAGCCATGACCAATACCTTTCCTATGACCATGCTTGCGCAGCTTGGTGAGGTGACTGTTTTTCAAACATCAGCGGTTGCACATACGGTAACTGAACGCAGCGATGTTGCTATGGCGACTACAGAAGCGACCACAGAAATCCAGAAAATGTGTCAAACAGGTCAAGCAAGTTATGGCGAGCTTAACTTAGGTTTGCATGTCAATGATAACCCCTCAAAAGTTTTAGACAACCGTATGCGTTTACTAGCCACGATTAATGAGCAACTGGCAATACAGCATCATTTATCTATTAACAGCTTACATTGGGTCAATCAAGTTCACGGTAAACAGATTCATGATATTGATGCGGATAAGCTAACTATGCGTCCTATGGATGCCGATGCGATAGTCAGCCAGCAAGATAAAGTGGGCTTAGCCATTATGACTGCTGACTGTGTACCGATTGTGTTATATCAACCAACAAGCGGACAAGTAGCGGCAATTCATGCGGGCTGGCAAGGCTTAGCATGTGGGGTTATTAAAGCTACCGCTGAGCGTTTTACCGAAACGGGTCAAATCGTGGCATGGATTGGGGTTTGTATTAGCCAAGCGCAATATGAAGTGGGTAGTCAGGTTTGTGACAAGCTACTAGCAGGTTGCATAGAGAATAAATTGTTACCAGCAGCCCATATTCAGAATTTTGCAGCGTTATTTTCTATATCTGCTGATAAAAATATGAAGGCTGAATCTTTAGATAAGAGCATCGATAAACCGGTCAGTGAAAATATTGACAATATTAAAACGATAGTCGGTGAGCATAAAATAAAGCTAAATTTACCAAAGCTTGCTCATGAGCAATTACTAGCGGCAGGCATCACCGTATGCAATGATGCCGCCATTGATTGTAGTTATGCTGACCCTCATTATTATTCTTATCGGCGTCAGACACATTTGCAGCAGCCAGCCACAGGACGTATGGCGCTGGTTATTGTGCGTAGTGCGCCCATGCCTGAACTGAATCACTGAACTGAATCGCACTGAACACGTTTTAACTTATTAAATTTTATGTTTGACTTAAATTTTTATTATCTATTATTAGAGTTTGTATGAAATCATCTGTCACACTGCCTGTACCACCTTCTACAAGTAGCGCTGCCACGCCTAACGTATCGATAGCGGTTATTTATCATAGTAGCTATGGTCATACTAAACGGGTGGCTGAAGCGGTAGTCACAGGCGCGCGCCAGCAGTTACCAGAGTCTCAGGCGAAAGCAATAGATATTCATAACGTCGATTGGGATTTTGTGGATGGCGCAGATTTATTAGTTTTTGGTAGTGCGGTATATATGGGTAGCGCACCCGCAGCGTTTAAAACGTTTATGGACGAGACCTCAAAACGTTGGTATCACCGTGAATGGGAAGGCAAGTGGGCAGCAGGATTTGCTAACTCAGGTGGTCTGAGTGGTGATAAACTCGCTGTATTGCAACAGATTTGTATCTTCGCCATGCAACATGGCATGAATTGGATTGGCATGCCGCTTATGCCAACAGGACATGGCGAAGAGGACTTAAACCGTCTCTCAAGCTTTTTAGGGTTAATGACCCAATCGATGAATGCGCCTCCTGAAGAAACGCCACCTAAGGGCGACATCGACACGGCTATTTGGTTTGGTGATCATTTGGCTAAAACGATTATTAAGCACCAGCCAAATTAAAACCCAGTCAAATCGCTAGAGAGAGTGCTAAAAAATTTTTTAGCCCCGTCATTTCATAACGCCTTTATAGCAATAAAAAAGCAGATACTAATATTAGTATCTGCTTTTTTATTGCCATTTAGAGTGCCTAACAAACAAGTTAATACGACTGGTTGGCTGATATGGTTTGAGCTGTATATTTATTAACTTACTTAATAGTCGTATGAGCAAGCTGGCTTGTGACGGGTATAGGGCTGTCGACAAATTGAAAGGATTGACAACCTGTGAGTAGTATTAGCGCTGTTAGCACATAGCCACAATTAAACATCTTCATCATTATTCTCAGCCTAGCGTTATTAGCGTTATTAGCGGTAATAGATAAAGGAGGTACATTATCAATCAAATGCGATTTTAAGCAACGTTACCGCTTGTAGATAGTATAGCGATTCAATGGACTAAGTTATACCGTCTCGTACATTACTATCCAGTACGTTGCAATGTAAATCACGTATAAAATACAACGTGTGATTCATGACAGCTGACCCGTCCTTTATTATTCTAACCGCAGTAATTTCTTGCCATTACGACAATCGTTATTCTCTACAATGTATCTGCTATGTAAATATAAAATACTAGATAGTTAAGTGTAAAAGATAATTTATGAATATTATTAATAATTTCTAATTAATTATAAATGAAATTTTATTATTTTTAATGGTGTTAAGTATTGTTTTTAAAGGAATTATTGTGTTTAAGTGTATTATTATACTAATGTATATAACATTAATATGAGACTGTAATGAGGTTTAGGAGTTACTTTTATTTTTGTAAAAAAATAGAGTATATAAGTTAATATTCAAGCAATAGTAGCGAAATAGTTTTACTTTAGTAGCATTAAGCAGATATCTTTTAGCAATGACCTGCTAAACAGTGACTGTAATAAATAAAAATTTAAATAAAGAAAAATGTCAGGGAAAATTGAAATAAGCAAGCTACTTTAGATGGTATCTGTATGAGTCGATCTGAATAGCCAGCCACATGAGGATATTATGAAGCCATTTTCTATGATGCTATCGTTGCTTGCTGTGGGTATTATGTCCAGTACCGCAATGGCTGAAAGTACAAGCCTAAATCGAATCAGCTTGCCCAATGTTAGCCCTGCTAATAGTGACCTAGTCAACCGCGGTGCATACATTGCGCGTGCTGCTGACTGTATGGCATGCCATGGTGAGGACTATACGGGCGATTCACCGATTGCCACGCCGATGGGTGATATTTATTCAACCAATATTACGCCGTCAAAGCGCTATGGTATCGGCGATTATACCAAAGACGATCTCAAGAATGTTCTCCGCAAAGGGCGTGCCCCCGACGGTATGCTTTATCCTGCAATGCCATATCCCTCGTTTAGTGGCATGACTGATGACGATATTGATGCATTATTTGCCTATTTGCAGACGGTTCCAGCAGTCGATGAGCCGGCAAAATATGAAACGCAACTACCTTTTCCCTTTAATTTTCGCATTCTGATGAAAGGTTGGAATGCGATTAATATTCCGTCGTCAGAAAAACGTGAAGGTCTGACCAAAGCGCAGCAACGTGGTGAATACCTCGTTAATAATCTAGAACATTGTGGCACGTGTCATACACCGCGTAACAGTACCATGGGTGTTGATAAGAAAAGCTATTTATCCGGTGCGCCTTTAGGTAATTGGCATGCGCCAAATATCACCCCTGATAAATCCAGCGGTATCGGTAGCTGGAGTGAGCAGGATATTGTGACTTACTTACGCAGCGGTGAGCTTGATCAGCGTGCCTATGCGGGTGGACCTATGGGTGAGGCGGTTGCACACAGTACACGCTATCTAAAAGATGAAGATTTAGGAGCGATAGCATCTTATTTAAAAGCTGTTCCTGCTATCGAAACGGACGATAAAATCACAGCGGTTGATGTGTCACGTTTACCAAAACCTATTAACGAATCCATCACCCATGATTTGATTGCTCAAAAAGATAGTTTGGCGCGAGCAAAAGCCAGTGTCGCGGGCGGTAGTAACGCACCTGAAGCGCTTTATCTTGCTGCTTGTGGTAGCTGTCATGGTATTAATGGTTATGGTCAGCCTGATGCTCGTTATGCGCCTATCATTGGTTTAAGTAGCCTGCGTCGTGATAAGCCTGATGCATTAGTAAATGTCATTGTTCATGGTATTGATGGCGCAACCAACACCAGTCCTAAAATGCCAGGATTTGCAGAAGATCTGAACGCGGAACAGATAGCAGGTATTGCCAATTATGTTCGCGTTAACTTTGGTGGTCTTAAAGATAGTAAGGTGAGTGCTGCGGATGTCGATCGCATTATGACCACAAAGCCTGATCAGCCTTTCTTGATTAAATATGCAGCTATATTGGCATGGCTTGGCATTATTGTGGTAGTGCTGTTGCTTGGTCTATTGGTACGCTGGTTATTCCGTCGGAAAAGTCAGGCTCGTTAAGAGTATTTTTACTGACCGACTACCAGTTGATAATAATTAAGACAGTGTAGCTATGATTTGAGATCTGATAGCCATATCTAAAAGGATAGTACGATGACAGACATTCTTAAGTCCCCGACACGCCGGCAACTACTCAGTATGATTGGTAAGACCGCAGGGGCGACCGCCATGTATCAGGCAATGACCACGTTAGGGTTTGCCTCAGAGTCTAGCTTTAAAGCAGGAATGGAATTAAAAGGTGCCCCACCGGGCGCCAGCATTATCATTTTAGGCGCAGGTCTTGCTGGATTAACGGCTGCCTACGAGCTACGTAAAGCGGGTTATAGCGTCAAAGTATTAGAGTATCAAAACCGTGGTGGTGGACGCAGCTGGACGGTTAATGCAGGCGATAGCTACACTGAGCTTGGCGGTGAAGTGGTTACTTGTGATTTTGAAAAAGGTAACTATCTCAATGGTGGACCTTGGCGACTGCCCAGCCATCATTATGGCGTCATGCATTATTGTAAGAAGTTTGGCGTGGCAATGGAGCCATTTATTCAAGAAAACTCGCGCGCTTATTTGCACCGTGTCAATCATTTTAATGGTGTGCCGCAGCGCTTAGGCGATGTACAGGCAGACGTTAAAGGTTATGTCTCAGAGCTGTTATCAAAGGCTGTGAATGTCGGCGGTCTAGACCGTTCTGTTAATACTGAAGATAAAGAAATGCTGCTTGAAGGGTTAAAAGGCTGGGGTGTATTGAATAAGGACTACCGCTATGAGCGTAGTCACGATACAGGCACCTATCGAGGTTTTGATATCTATCCTGGTGGTGGCTTGATGCCGGACGCTAGACCTTCAAAACCTATTCCGCTAAATGCCTTATTGCAATCAGGAATGTGGTCTGATTTATCCAATTTTACGGTTCATAACCATAACCCGACAATGTTTCAGCCTGTTGGCGGTATGGGTAAAATTGGTGATGCCTTTACTCGTGAATGCCAAGAAATGATTACCCTAAATGCTAAAGTCACCCGTATCAATCAAGATGATAATGGCGTTAGCGTGCATTATGTTGATACCAATGGCGGAGGTAATGTGGCAAAAATAGCCCGTGCTGACTGGTGTATCTGCACTATTCCACTAACGGTATTAACCCAGCTTGATATTAACGTCTCAAAACCGATGAAACAGGCGATGGCAGCCGTACCTTATGATACCTCTTTTAAAGTTGCTCTCGAGTTCAAGCGCCGTTTTTGGGAACAGGATGAGTGGATTTATGGTGGCGTCACTTATACAGATATGCCGATTACGCAAATCTCTTATCCATCAGACAATATGTTTAGTGATGGTCCGGCCGCACTATTAGGTGGTTATGGCTTTGGCCCAACCTCTTATAAGTTCACTGCACTAACGCCTAAGCAACGTATCGCTGCGGCACTGGCTTATGGTAAACATATTCATCCACAATATCCGAAAGAATTTAAGGCGGGTACGTCGGTTGTTTGGCATCGTATTCCGTGGACGTTAGGCTGTTATGGTATTTGGAGTGAGTCCAGTCGCGCGCAATATTATGATACGCTTTGTAGCATTGATAATCGTATCGTGTTGGCGGGTGAGCACTGCTCGCATATTCCTGCTTGGCAAGAAGGCGCAATTTTATCTGGATTGGATACTGCCAATCGGCTACACAAAAGAGCGAAATCAGCGGTATAGCCATCTGTCATAGATTAAGAAATAAAGAGGCGACTATGAATTATTCTAAATACCCAATCTTGACCATCATAGCCAGTATGAGCCTTGGTATGGCGGTACTGTCTGGCTGCTCATCAACAGATAAAAACGCGCCTACCATTGCCGAACCTGCGGACACGGCAGCGAACACGAAAAACGCTGATATTGTCGATGGTTATAATGTGCAATCCAGTCGTAATGATGGAGCGTGGGGCGGGGTTTATATGAGCCGTGAAGAGCTGGCTGAGCCACGCGGCAATCTTCTCAATGTCAGTGCTTTACCAACGATAGCTAACGATCCTGAACTAAAAGAGTGGCATACCATGTTTGGTGATGAGGATTCTTTTAACACCAATGATGGTAAAAGGCTGTACCATGAGTCTTGTGCTGCCTGCCACATGCATAAAGGCGAAGGCGCGATAGGCGCGGGTTATTATCCGCCTCTTGCTAACAATAGCAAGATGGAATCCAAGTACTATATTATTGATATTTTAATTAACGGCTTTCGTGGTATGCCGTCGTTCCATATGATGATGGATGATGAGCAAATGGCGGCAGTTACTCAGTATATTCGTACCGATTTAAATGGTTATAAAGATGCGGTAACGGCTGCTGATGTAGCGCAACTTCGTCATGCTATGCCACCGGGTGGTGACCCTTCTGACGATTAATATTATTATTACTGACAGTATTTAATTACTAAAGATTAAGTCGTCAATCAGCCTTGGCGGTTATAGCTATAATGCAATAACAAGCGTCTATTATTAGGCGCTTTTTTATTGGGTATTCGTTAGTCAAAATAAGTGATGATGGTGCCCTCTTAACTTTTGTAAAGAAATGCGCCTAATGAATAATTTCGCGAGCAATCGTCGGGAAATTGTACTATTTTAAGAGATGTCTTTAATAGAGATAATTTCGTGCTATTTATAAGCTATCCGTTTCGCAGCCCTGTGAGGATATTATGAAGCCAATACCTATAATATTATCAGCATTTGCCCTGAGCATGGCTTCCAGCGCGGTGATGGCTGATGTCACAAGCCCGCCTCATGCGACGATTTTGCTGAATGTCAGTCCTGCTAACAGTGATTTAACCAATCGCGGTGCGTATATTGCGCGTGCTGCTGACTGTATGGCGTGTCATCGTGAGGACTATAGCGGCGGCGTCGCCATTGAAACGCCCATTGGTAATATTTATTCAACCAATATCACGCCCTCTACGCGTTATGGTATCGGCAATTATACGGAATCTGATTTTAAAAAAGCGTTGAAAAAAGGTCGTGCGCCCACTCATCAGCTTTATCCTGCTATGCCGTATCCGTCTTATCATGACATAAATGATGGCGATATCAGTGCCTTATTTGCTTATTTTCAAACCGTACCGCCAGTAGAGATGGCTCCTGATAAAACCACTCATTTACCGTTTCCATTAAATATTCGCACGCTGATGTTGGCGTGGAATGTGATTAATGTGCCCTCCACCGAAAATCGCTCAGGTCTCGCCCAAATGCAGCAACGCGGTGAGTATCTGGTTAATAATTTAGAGCATTGCGGCACTTGTCATACGCCGCGTAATCTGACTCAGGGTTTAGATAAAGACAAGTATCTATCCGGTGCGCCACTGGGTAAATGGTATGCACCAAACATTACCCCAGATAATGACAGTGGCATTGGACGATGGAGTGAGCAAGATATTGTCACTTATCTGCGTACCGGAATGCTACATCAGCGCGCTTATGCCGGTGGACCAATGGCTGAAGCTGTCGCCCACAGTACCCGCTATCTAAGCGATGAAGACTTAAGCGCAATGGCTTCTTATCTAAAAGTAGTTCCTATCATAAAAACTGACGATAACGTGAGTCCGATAGATACGGCTCGGCTGCCCCGTCCGGTGAGCAGCTCTATTACTTATAATTTAATCGAACAAAAAGACCATCTTGCCCAAGCAAAAACCAGTATTAATGGCGAAACTAATAATAATGCTAGCAACTCACCGAAAGCGCTTTATTTAGCTAATTGTGGCAGCTGTCACGGTGTGGATGGCTATGCGCAGCCAGATGCGCGCTATGCGTCTATTGTAGGGCTGAGTAGCATTCGCCGTGAGAAACCTGATGCGCTCATCAACGTCATTGCTTATGGTGCGAAAGGAGCGTTAAATACCGCGCCCAAAATGCCAGGTTTTGAGAAAGAATTAACTCATGCACAGATTGCCAGTATCAGTAATTATGTGCGAGTAACTTTTGGTGGTCTACCAAGTAGTGACGTTAGTGCTGCTGATGTTAAACGCATACTTAAGTAAGTTTGAAAAATTACCTTAGCTATAAAAAAGCCACTATCGGCTGTCATGGACGAATGCTTTATCACAAGGATTATAAAATGAACGATATGCGCGATATGCAGAATATGAAAGATAGGTTTCAATCGCCTACTCGGCGGCAGCTGCTCTCCATGATTGGTAAGACCGCAGGGGCGACAGCAATGTATCAGGCGATGACCACATTAGGATTTGCCTCAGAGTCTAGTTTTAAAAAGGACATGAATCTAACGGGAGCACCTGCTGGCGCTAGTATTGTTATTCTTGGCGCGGGATTGGGCGGGCTTACTGCTGCTTATGAGCTGCGGAAAGCAGGATATAAAGTCACCGTTCTTGAATATCAAAATCGCGGTGGCGGACGCAGTTGGACGCTAAATAGTGGCGATAAATATACCGAGCTTGGTGGCGGGCAAGTGACCTGCGACTTTAAAAAGGGCAATTATTTTAACGGTGGACCATGGCGCTTGCCGGTTCATCATTATGCGGTATTTCATTATTGTAAAAAATTTGGGGTGGAACTACAGCCCTTTATTCAAACCAATGACCGCGCTTATTTGCATCGTACCACGCATTTTAATGGCGCACCGCAGCGTTTGGGTGAAGTGCAAAGCGATATCCGTGGCTATGTGTCAGAATTATTATCCAAAGCGGTCAATACTGGCAGCCTTGATAAGACGGTCAATAAAGAAGACAAAGAAAAGCTGTTAGAAGGTTTAAAGGGTTGGGGTGTCCTTGATAATAATTATCGCTATGTTAAGAGCCATGATACCAGTAAGCATCGCGGCTATAGTGTTTATCCGGGCGGCGGGCTAATGCCTGACTCTAAACCTTCGACCCCAATACCGATGCATAAATTGTTAGATTCAGGTATGTGGTCAGACATTTATAGCAACTATACAATCTATGACCATCAACCTGCGATGTTCCAACCGGTTGGCGGTATGGGTAAAATCGGTGACGCATTCACTCGCGAGTGCCGCGATATGATTCAGTTTAATGCCAAAGTGACTAAGATTAATCAAGATGAGAAAGGCGTAACTGTCGACTATGTCAATAGTAATAACCTTGATGGCGCAACTAAAACTGTGCGCGCGGATTGGTGTATCTGCAATATCCCATTGTCCGTATTGACCCAAATTGACATTAATGTATCAGCGCCAATGAAACAAGCAATGGCAGCAGTGCACTATGATAGTTCTTATAAAGTAGGCTTGGAGTTCAATCGCCGTTTTTGGGAAGAAGATGAGTGGATTTATGGCGGTATCAGTTACACCGATATGCCCATTACGCAAATTTCCTATCCCTCACACGATATGTTTACCACTGGCTCTGGAGTGCTACTTGGCGCCTATGGATTTGGCGAAGCGTCCTATAAATTTAATACGTTAAGTCCAAAAGAGCGTATTAATGCCGCCTTAGAATATGGCAAATATATTCATCCGCAATATACCAAAGAATTTCGCTCCGGCACCTCGGTTGCATGGCATCGTATTCCATGGTCGCTCGGTTGCTATGGTTTGTGGAGTGAATCAAGCCGCACTCAATATTACGATACGCTGTGTAGTATTGACCACCGTATCGTACTGGCAGGTGAGCATTGCTCGCACATTCCCGCTTGGCAAGAAGGGGCGATTTTATCCGGTATGGATGCAGCAAGTCGCCTACATCAAAAAGCAAAAAAGCTAGGCTAGTAGGCAAAGTTATTAAGGTGGGTTAATTATAATAAATTCAGAGGTAATCATGGACATGATAAAACCAAACCTGCTTGTTATGGCTATGATATTGACTATCGGAGCTACCGTTACGCTATCTGGCTGTAGCCGCTATAACAAAGACCAAACCGCGCATACCGCCACCCTTGCCAATTTGCAAGCTGCACAAAACGTATTTGACAATCAAGCCAGCCGCAATAATGGTGCGTGGGGCGCAGTCTACATGACGAAAGAAGAGCTGAGAGCGCCGAAAGCCAATATCGTTAATGTCAGCTTGATACCAAAGATGGCAGAGGACGTTAAGCTGCAAAAGTGGCTTACAAAATTTGAAGGTAGTAACGAAGGTAAAAAGGGTTTTATTACTACCAATGGAAAAAAACTGTATGATGATTCCTGTGCAGGATGTCATATGTCAAAAGGCGAGGGTGCAGTAGGTGCAGGCTATTATCCGCCGCTCAAAGACAACAGTAAGATGGAATCTAAGTATTATATTATTAGCGTTTTAATCAATGGTCTTCGTGGCATGCCCTCCTTTCACAGTATGATGGATGATGAGCAAATAGCCGCAGTCACTCAATATGTGTATAGTGATTTGAATCATTTTACCGATACCGTCACGGCGGCAAATGTCGCACAGCTACGCCATGATTTTCCACCCGGTTCTGACCCGAGTGAATAGGTAATAATGAAATAAATGTAAAGTTAATGTATAACTTAAATAGAAAATCTGGTTATAAAAAACGCCTAATATTAGGCGTTTTTTTTGGTTTTAAATGGTGCTTTAAACTAAAATTTTATTTAGGATTTGAAGACCAGACTGGCGAGCGGATGATACCTTGACCTGATTTACCAAAGGATTGTCCACCGTTTAAAGATTTGATGGTTAATACGCCTTTGCCACCTTGCGTTGACGCATAGACCACACGTTTGCCATTAGGTGAAAAACTTGGCGCTTCATCAATGCCAGTATTGCCAAGATTTGCGGTTACCGCGCCATTGCTATTCATAATCGCGGCTGAGCGTCCACTTAAAAAAGCAATTTGTTTACCATCGCTACTAAACTGCGGACTGGTGGCATAGCCACTACCAGATACTTTGGTGATACGATTTGAACCAAATTCATAACGATAAATTTGTGGCTTATTAAATCCAGCTCTGTCTGATACGAATACAAAGGATTTACCATCTGGGGCGTAGCTTGGCTGCACTTCACTGCTTGGCCAATTGGTTAAGCGTCTTGGCGTGCCACCGCTAGCACTGGTTTCATAAATATGAGAGCTGCCTTCAAAGCTACTAGAGAATAGTATTTTGCTACCATCAGGAGAAAAAGACGGGCTTAAGTTACTGCCTTTAAATGGTGTAATCACATTCGCCGCGCCACCGCTGACATTTTGCACATAAATGAGCGGATAAGACTTATCACGCTGCAATGCATAGGCGATGCGTGACGCATCTGGTGACCATGAAGGCGAGAAGATTGAGCCTTTTACTTCAGTAATGGTTCTGGCATTTTCACCATCGGCATCCATCACTTTTAAGTACGATACTTTATCTTTGCCGCGTCCGCTTTCCTCAATATAAGCAATACGCCCTGAAAAATCACCTGCGGTACCAGTGATAAGCTCATACACTTTATCCGCGATGACGTGACCAGCATAACGCATACTTGAGGTGTCTTTATCGGAGGATAAGCTTTGCTTGCCTTCAATCACGCGACCAGTTTTCACATCGATTACTTCATAATCAGTGACAATTTTGCTGCGTTCAGTGCGCGTGCTACCGACCACTAAATAAGGAATGCCAAGCTGTTGCCAAACGGGTAATGTTCCTGCCAGCTCGCTACTACTACGTGGCTGTTGTGGCAGGTTTTTATTGGTGACAGTCAGCTCAGTTCTACTCAAGTCGTTTAGAATAATGGGCGACAGCACAGAATCACCAGCAAAGGGCACAAAAGCTACTTGGGTTTGCTGGACTGGGATTTCATAATCCAATTCTAATACTACTGGCGCTGCAAAGACACTAGGGGCAATCAGCACCGTGGTTGTGCTGGCAAGTAAAGCAATCAATAGTTTCTTGTGAGTACGTGTGACCAAGTCAGGCTCCTAAAATCGAGTAATAATTATTTTTTATACACTATAACTTAGGTCTTACGGTAAGTTAAAATGGCAAAAGGCGCAAGCAACTTAAGGTAAAGTCGGCATTTACTGAGCGGATTAATGATAAGCGTAGGGTATAACCAACCTGATTAGTAATTTGATTGGTAGTTTGATGAATAATGTGCAATAGCCAATTGATATCTAATTAAAAAATATTAATTACTTCCGTTAAATTGAATAGTAAAGGTAGGATATTTTGGGTCATCGGTATCAATAGGTAGGTTACGCGCGCTCATGACTGCCTGTTTTGCCGCCTCATTCACTGCACTGTCAGCGCCTGATGCCGAGACGTTCACCACATCGCCATTGCTATTCACCGTAATAGTTAACGTTGCCCGTTGGGTGGAGCCTTTCGCGGCGGTTGGGGGATTATAGTTACGTTTGATTAAATTAATAATCTCACTATTACTGGCACCGCGCTTACCACTGGATGCAGAACGACTGCTACCTTTTGAGGTGCTAGCAGTCGATGACTCTCCCGATAGCGTGGATTGACCGTCGGATAAGCTATAATTTTTGCCACCACCACCAGAACTGCCGGCGCTGATTTCTATATTACGCTGCGAGCTATTAGGTTTTTCAATCTTTGGCGGGTTATTCTTTTTATCACGAAATGCTTCTAGGCGCTCACTTTCTTCATTCAGATCGCTTTTTTTATTTTGCTCAATACGTTCAAGCCGCTCAAGTGTCAACTCATCTTGTTGTGCTGCCCATTCGGCAAAGTCACTTTCATAGGCTTGTGATTGCTCAGTAAGGCGCTGTTGTTGTTCTTGACTCATCAGTATCGGTGCATCGCTAGAACCGTCAGCAGCATTGTCTGATTTTACGAATGTGGGAACTCTTTGGGAGGATGATTGTGAACTATTAGCACCAGCGTTATTTGAGTTGTTCGAATTAAAAGGTTCGCTACTGATAGCACCGCTGACATTGCTATCCATTTGTGAACCATCAGAGGCAGCAGCGCGATTAGCGAGTATTTGCCCTTGCATCTCCGCCAGCTGTTCAGGAGATACCATGGTGGTCTCTAAGCTGCCCGTCGTGTCTATTTCCATATGCTGATAGGTATAAATTAATATCCCAATCACGATACCATGCGCGAGTAAGCTGAGTAGCGTAGGCAGTGTGAGACCGTTGCCTTCAGGCTCGGTAGGAACATAGACGACAGGCGCATTATTCATTGCGTTTATACTCGTGGGCGTGATGCATCAAAGGGTATTCTTAATGATAATGATTAACCAAAATAGGCATTGTTAAAATAAGTTTTAACTAGATAAGTTATTTACAGCAAATCTATTATAACTTAGGCGTGGGTAATGGCGCACCCGTTAATAAGCCTACCTTTTGAATGCCTGCTTGTTGTAAGTTCGCCATTAGACCCATAATCGCGCCATATTGATTGTTTTGGTCAGCATTAATCATCACTTGTAGCGGCTGTAGCCCATCGGCGCTACCTTTGGCTTGTAAGCTTGATAAAATTTTGATGAGCTCTGGCTCACTGGTGGGTACATCAACATTATTCTCATAACTAATAAATATCTCGCCCTTACCCGTTAAAGACACAATGACCGGTAACTGGTTTTGGCTCAAAGTTTTGGTCTGCTCTTTGGGCAAATCGACATCGACACCAGTCGTCATCATAGGCGTAGTCACCATAAAAATAACCAATAGCACTAACATAACGTCGATATAAGGCACGACATTCATATCGGAGTTGAGCGCTATTTTTTTACGGGCATAAGGACTTGGTTTCATAGACCGGTTACCTGACTGGCGCGAGAAACTTGATTGGTTGGTGTCACCACGGTAGGATTATCGGTACTGGTTTCGCGTTGTAGCATACCGGTCATTTCATCACAAAACAGCGCGCGCGAGTCATATAGCCGACCTGATTTAGAAGTGAAATGATTGTAAGCCAGTACGGCAGGAATGGCGGCAAATAATCCCATTGCCGTTGCAATTAACGCTTCAGCAATACCGGGTGCAACAGAGGCAATAGTGGCTTGCTCGGATTGTGATAGACCTAAAAAGGCATTCATAATTCCCCACACCGTACCGAATAGACCGACATAAGGCGCGACTGAGCCGATGCTAGCCAACGTCGCAATGCCAGATTCTAGCTGCTGCTGTTGGCGTCCGAGTCCAACTCTTAACTTTCGCTCTACACCATCAATGATATCGTCTTTTGGCTGACGCTTTTTATGCATTCTCAAATATTCAGAAAATCCCACATAAAAAATTTGCTCAAGCCCTTGGCGATCGGGTGAGCCTTGGATACCTTGATAAAGCTTGGCTAAATCTTCACCTGACCAAAACCACGTTTCAAACTGCTCATCGAAACTTTTTGCCGTACCTAAGCGCGAGCTGAGACGAAAAATAATCACCCAACTGACGAGCGATGCCAATAATAATAGCGCCATCACAATCTGTACCAGCAAACTGGCGTGGGTGACAAGGTCGAGAATATTTAATGATTCAGGCATGTAACGGGCTCACTGACGATGAATAACAACCTGCTTAAACTTATCTATTTAAGCCAGATAAAACCTCAAAAAATGGTAATGACGGTTTATTCTTTGAAGAAAATTAGGAGTAACGATATTAAATATTTATTTAAAATAGGACGTGATAATTACTGCATACTTATATTAACCCGCTAGTGTACTGCTAAATGGTGAAAAGGTCATTTAATAATGTGTTAAATGGCGAGAAAGACTATTTTTTGCGTCCGTTTATTTAACCAAACTATTATCTAGCAGTTGGTTTAAATTGTAGTTTTATGGCAGAAGATACGCGTAACCATTGAATTTGTAAGCTAATTTCTCTAAAATGTTAAACTTTGTTAACGCTGTCTTTGGTGATGACGTCGCAACTTGTTTGCTGATGTCTTTTTTATTTTTAGGCAATGAAAAATTCCTAATAAATAGTCACTAATAAAGAGACACTGACAACCCTGTTTATTTCACTAGCAAGTTAGGCGCGATACTTATGAACGCAATTGAACGCTATTTTGGCATTAACGGTGACAACACCACGGTCAAAACAGAAATTCTCGCCGGTATAACCACGTTTTTGACGATGGCTTATATTATTTTTGTCAACCCTAACGTATTGGCAGAAGCGGGCATGGACAAAGGCGCGGTCTTTGTTGCGACTTGTTTAGCATCTGCGCTCGGCTGTTTTATCATGGGTATTTACGCCCGCCTACCAGTTGCTTTAGCACCCGGTATGGGACTCAACGCTTTCTTTACTTATAGCGTGGTTCTGGGTATGGGCTATGCGTGGCAAACGGCGCTTGGTGCGGTGTTTTTGTCCGGTTGTATTTTTATACTTTTAAGCTTATTTAAGATTCGTGAATGGATTATTAATGCCATTCCACTGTGTCTAAAACAAGGCGTGGTTGCTGGTATCGGCGCGTTTTTAGCATTTATTGCGTTGCAAAGCTCAGGGGTTATCGTTGCACGAGAGGCAACCTTAGTCGCTCTTGGAGATATGCATACGTTTCCACCCATCATGGCGGCTTTAGGTTTTATTGTCATTATCGGTCTGTCTTATAAGAAAATTCCTGGTGCGGTAACCATTGGTATTTTGCTTATTGCCTTGATTAGTTTGTTAACGGGTCATACGCAGTTTGCTGGCATTATGTCTGCGCCGCCGTCTATCATGCCTACGTTTATGCAGCTTGATATTGCTGGCGCGTTTGATGTGGCCATGATTAGTGTCATCTTTGCCTTTCTATTTGTCGATTTATTTGATACCGCAGGTACGTTAGTTGCAACGACGAGTCAGGCGAATCTGATTGACAAAAACGGTAATATTCCCAATATGGGTAAGGCATTACTGGCAGATTCTACCGCGACGGTGACTGGTGCGTTATTAGGGACGTCGTCAACGACCAGTTTTATTGAAAGTGTCGCAGGGGTTGCCGCGGGCGGTCGTACCGGACTGATGGCAGTGACGGTTGGGGTGCTGTTTTTATTAAGTGTGTTCTTTGCGCCATTAGCCGCGATGATTCCCTCTTATGCGACAGCAGGCGCTATTTTCTATGTGGCAGTATTGATGTTAGCCACGTTAAAAGACATCAATTGGCAGGATTTGACCGATGCCGCCCCCGTTGCAGTCGTGTTATTATTCACGCCACTGACATACTCTGTGGCTGACGGTATTGCCCTTGGTTTTATCACCTTTACATCGGTAAAATTAATCGCGGGTAAATACTCTGAAGTGACTGTTCCAGTGTGGGTATTAACCTTTGTTTTATTAGCTAAAATTGTGTTTCTTTAATTATTAAAGGTATCGCTTAATAAGTTTCGTAGTTTAATGTTTTTTTAAATCCTCCTTATCATTGATTGGTAAGGAGGATTTTTTATTAACAAATAACCTCTTTATTCATCATAAATGATAATGGTTGGCTAAATGCAAACAAAAATTTATGAATAAGGCGATAAGCAAGATAAACTTTGTTATGACTTTGTTTTTAAATACTATGTTTATGAGTGTAAACGGACAACTGCGTTAGTTTGAAGGGTTTTTCCGTGCTACCATAATCGAGTTAAGCGCATCACCTCAATCAACGCCGTAGAGGTTTTTCTTGCCATGAATAAGCGGTAAATCAGCGCACAGTTTTTTGCTAAACATGCTTTATTGCTTCTTTAAGAAGGCATCAATAAAGAGTAAACAAGCAAACGTCTCCTGAGCTGATTTTATTCACGACTAACAAGAAGAAGGCGCTAATGCTGCTTAGCTGATCGTTGTTGCCTTTGCATAATTGAATAGCACATTTAACTTTCAGAAGTGTAAATACTATTTTGCTTATGTTAATCCTCTATATGACCATTACGGAGTTGGTATGAACCCCTTAGATCAGTTTACCCCGCAAGAACCGATTTTATTTAATCCAACTGATTTGCTTGCGCCAGATTATATCAAGCAGTCAGCGGCAGAGCTGTATGCGCGTATATCGCCTTTATATAGTGCCGACGAAGACCGCTGGCTGACAGCATTATTGCCACTGGCAAAACCGACTGACGCTGAGCGTGAAGCGGCGGCTGAGCAAACGCGCAAGCTCGTCGAGCACGTGCGTAACGATGGCAAAGCGGTAAAAATGGTCGATTCGTTATTGCTAGAATATAGCTTGGATACCCAAGAGGGTATTTTGCTAATGAGTTTGGCGGAAGCCTTGATTCGTGTGCCAGATAACTATACGGCAGATGCGCTGATTCGCGACAAAATGAGTGTGGCGGATTGGAAAAAGCATTTAAAAGATGATAATGGTCTCATTGTGAATGCCTCGACATGGGGGCTGATGATGACCGGTCGCGTGGTCAGTATTGATAGCAGTACCACTGCGTCAGGATTTTTGGATCGGATGACCAAAAAGATGGGTGAACCAATGATTCGTGCGGCAATGCAAAAAGCCATGCGCATTATGGGGCATCAGTTTGTATTGGGTGAAACCATCGAAGACGCCAATAAAAACAGTAAAAGTTACCGTGATAAAGGTTATACCTATTCATTCGATATGCTTGGTGAAGCGGCAATTACCAATCGCGATGCGGAAAAGTATTTTAATGACTATCTGCATGCGATTAAGGCAACTGCAAGTATCAAAGTGAAAGAAGGTATGCCGAAGCCATCAGTTTCTATCAAGCTGTCTGCGCTGCATCCACGTTACGAAGCTACGCAAGAAGCGCAAGTGATGGGTTTACTGCGTCAACGTTGTCTGCTGTTGATTGAAGCGGCTCGTGAAGTGAATGTGGATTTGAGTATCGATGCTGAAGAAGCGGATCGCCTTGAGATTTCACTAAAATTATTTGAGTCGCTATATCGTGATCCGTTAACCGCCGGTTGGGATGGTTTGGGCTTGGTGGTGCAAGGTTATTCAAAACGTGCAATTGCGATTTTTGCATGGCTGGCGCGTTTGTCTACGGAAGTTGGCGACCGCATTCCATTGCGCTTGGTAAAAGGCGCGTATTGGGATACTGAAATTAAACTGGCGCAACAAAAAGGCTTATCTGGCTATCCAGTATGGACGCGCAAAGAAGGTACAGATACTGCGTATTTAGCGTGTGCACGCTTCTTATTATCGGAGCATTTGCGCGGTCTAATTTGGCCACAGTTTGCCACCCATAACGCGCATACACTAGCAACTGTCATGACCATGAGTACGCATCGAGATTTTGAATTTCAGCGCCTGCATGGTATGGGTGATGCGTTATATGACCATATCTTGCAAGCCTATAATATTCCGGTACGCATTTATGCGCCCGTTGGTGCGCATAAAGATTTGCTGCCGTATTTGGTGCGTCGTTTGCTTGAAAATGGCGCGAACAGCTCCTTTGTCCATCAGCTATTAGACAAGTCTTATCCGATTGATAAGCTGGTCGTGCATCCATATGACAAGCTGCTAGCGAATGATAATTTGCACAATCCGGATATTCCTTTGCCACTGGATATTTACGGCTCGCGTCGCGCAAGCTTTGGCCCTAATATTTTTGTTGAATCACAATGGCACCCGTTTAAAGCGGCGATTGATACGCAGTTAACAAAAACGTGGTCAGCAACGCCCATTATCAATGGACAAGTAGTCAGTGAGTTCACAGTAGAGGGCGTATCTAATACCCTTGATAATCATAAAATACGCGCACCGTGGAACCATGACGTTATCGCAGGTGACGTACGTTATGCCAATGCTAATATTGCAAAGCAAGCGATTGATGCAGCAGTTGCTGGTCAAAAAATATGGCAATTAGTGTCTGCATCGCAACGTGCGACTATTTTGCGCAAGATAGCGGATTTGTATGAAAAAAATTACGCTGAATTAATGGCGTTATGTCAGGTGGAAGCAGGCAAGACGATTCAAGACAGTATTGATGAGATTAAAGAAGCAGTTGATTTCTGCCGCTTTTATGCCGATGAAGCCGAACGTCTTAATGAGGTCGTGCACGAAATTACTGATTTATCAGGCAAGCCATTACGTCAAGTTTATAAGGCGCGCGGCACGTTTGTGTGTATCAGCCCATGGAACTTTCCATTAGCGATTTATACCGGACAAATCGTAGCTGCATTAGCGGCAGGTAATACTGTGGTTGCAAAACCTGCTGAGCAAACCAGCTTGATTGCTCATTTTGGTGCACAGCTTATGTATCAGGCAGGCGTGCCTAGCGAGGCGCTACAGTTTGTGACCGGCGCAGGCGACGTTGGTGGCGCATTAACTACAGCAAATAACATTGCTGGCGTTATTTTTACCGGTTCTACCCAGACCGCGCAGCGTATTAATCAAAGTCTTAATAGTCATGTGCAACTCAGCGGCGAGCTGCCGGTATTTATTGCTGAAACGGGCGGTCAAAATGCCATGATTGTCGATTCAACGGCTTTACCGGAGCAAGTGGTACGCGATGCGGTACTATCCGCTTTTGGTTCAGCAGGTCAGCGTTGTTCAGCATGTCGTGTCCTATGTGTGCAAGAAGAAGTGGCGGATGGCTTAATTGAACTACTGCAAGGCACAATGGCTGAATTGATTGTGGGCAATCCTGCTCAGGTCACTACAGATGTTGGACCAGTTATTGATAAAGATGCTAAAAAAGGTCTAGAAGCTCATATTGAACGCATGATAGCAGAGCCAACTGCAAATATTTTAGCCCAAGCAACGATGAGTGCCAGCTCGTTAGTCAGTCAAGAGCAGTCTACCTTTGTGTTGCCAACCGCCATTGAAGTAAAAAGTATCGATGTCATCGGCGGTGAGCATTTTGGTCCTATATTGCACGTATTACGCTATCAAGCACGCGATTTGGATAAGCTGATTGATGCGATTAATGCAACAGGTTTTGGCTTAACCTTAGGTATTCATAGCCGTATTGAAAATATCGTTGAACATATCGAGCGCCGCGCGCTGGTAGGGAATACTTACATCAATCGTAACCAAATCGGGGCGATAGTCAACGTTCAGCCCTTTGGTGGCTGCGGCTTATCAGGTACCGGTCCAAAAGCTGGCGGTCCCCATTATGTCGCTCGTTTAATGCAGCTCACCACTGAACCATTAGTAAGCGCAGACAGCGTTTCATTCTCTATTCAAGCCGATATCGCATAAGGAGTAGCAACATGGCGACTGAGTTTAAAGAAAATCATGCCCAAATTTGTGAAGCTTGGCGATTATTGACTGCCACTGAACGCGCAAGTTACCTTGAAATCGCGTTGCCTAAATTGGCACTGCTGACAGGTAATGCCAATAAAGCACGGCGGTTATTTGAGCATTTATTAAGCAAAGCACCGATGCTTGATGAAGTGCAGCGTATGATTGGGGCAACGGGTGAGTCTAATGACTTATATGTGACCGCTCGCGGTAAAACCATGGTAATCGGTGGCAACAGTGCCAAAACCATGGCAATACTGGGACAATTGGTTGCTGCATTATTGACCGGCAATGAGGTCATTTTGCATTGCCCAAGCCAAAATGAGATGTGTATGGCTGCGGTAAAGGCGCTCTATGAGGCAGGTATTCATGAAGATTTGATTAGTATTGCCAATGACTCGCAAACCATCACCTTGCTGCATATTGATCGCCTTGCTCAAGTTGCGGTTGCTGGTAGCCGCTCTGAAGTACAAGCCATTAGCCAAACGCTGGCAGGTACGGACGGAATCCTGACGCAGGTGATTGCGGTCACAGATATGGTCGGCTTAGTAGAAATGTTAGCGCCTGATTATCTGTATCGTTTTGTCACCGAACGGGTCAGAACGATTAACACCACGGCTATTGGCGGTAATGCCAGTTTGCTTGAGCTGGGAACTTAGTAAAATTGATAGACTATCAATAGTTGGTATTATTTAAAATAAGGTCAGTGTTCATTTATAAAGGTTTTATTATCTTTAATAGTTGAGCACTGACCATTTTTTTACATAATTTTTTGATTATATTTTTATTCTGTTTTTATCAGCACCAGTAAAAAAGCAGATATTTCAACAATAATCTGGTGTAAGCTGTCTAAATATAATTGATAACTACATAATTGAAGAGCCAAAGATGTTTGGTTTTCTTTTTTCAGATTGATTGAGTATTACTATGATTAAATTTTATCTCAACGGCAAGCGCCATGAGCTTACCCATCTTAATCCTAATACTACCGTGCTTGAGTATTTGCGTCTGCATGTGCGCCAGACAGATACCAAAGAAGGCTGCGGCAGTGGCGATTGTGGTGCTTGTACGGTCATGGCGCAGCGCTTGCCAATGGATGGCGCAACTGTTGCCAATCCAGAGCCGTTTTATACGTTAAATTCTTGTATCACGCTATTGTCGCTGATGGATGGTCACCATGTGATGACGGCGTCTTATTTAGCGGACAATCCAGAAAATCATCCTGAGCGTGCGCGTCTGCATCCCGCCCAGCAAGCTATGGTCGACTGTCATGGCTCACAGTGTGGATTCTGCACCCCCGGTTTCGTGATGTCGTTGGCAAGTGTTTACGAGAATAAGCGTCTGCAAAAAGGTCAAAATGCTGCCAGTGATAAACAAAGTGATAATAATTTGAGTTATGACGATATTGTTGCCTCAATATCAGGAAATCTGTGCCGCTGTACAGGTTATCGCCCGATTATTGAAGCCGGCTTACTGATGGAAGAAATCGGTCAGCAGCAAGATAATGAGCAGGTAGCAAAAGACTTAACCTTCAATTTTGCTATTGATGTGATGTCGAACAGTCAAAGTAAAAATGAGCAGATTGATAATGAGCAATCGCTATCGACAGTGAAAGCCGTTGAACCCGCACTTGTCGACGGGTCGCGTCAGCTGTTTATGCCGCAGTCTATCGACGAGTTAAATCAAGCATTGATTACACATCCAGAGGCAACCATTTGGGCAGGCGGTACGGATTTAGGCTTGAGCATCACGCAGCACTTAGTTGACCATGAGAGTATTGTTCAGCTGTCCGCCGTTGAGGAATTAAAATCTTGGTCATTGGCTGATATCGAAGAAACTGCTAAATCTCAATTCTCCTCTCAAGAGCTAGTTCTCGGCGCTGGCATGAGTTATCACAACATGCTGCCTATCCTTGAGCAGTATTTCCCCGAGTTTGGGGCGTTATTTGAGCGCATTGCTTCCCCGCAAATCCGTAATATGGGTACGATTGGCGGCAATGTGGCGAATGCGTCGCCAATCGGAGATTTGCCGCCGATTTTATTGGCGTTAGAAGCGCGAATTCATATGCGTCATTGTCAGACTACTAGTAATGAACAGTCATTTATTGATGAAATCATACCGTTAGCAGAATTCTTTTTAGATTATAAAAAGACTAAGCTGCGCGCAGGCAGCTATATTGTTGCCCTTCATATTCCATTGATGCAAGACAATCAGCATTTATTTATTCACAAGATTAGTAAGCGTTACGAAGATGATATTTCTGCTTGTCTACTTGCTGCAAAAATTGCCCTTTCAGCAGATGGCACGATTATTAATAATGCAAAATTAGGCTTAGGCGGAATGGCAGCCGTGCCGTTATTAGCATCGAATTGTCAGCAAGCGCTTGTCAACCAATCTATCGACGTTGCAAGTTTTGAACAGGCAGCGCAAGCCTTGCCGCAAGATGTGTCACCGATGACTGATGTGCGCGCCAGCCGTGAATACCGTATGCATGTGATGCAGCGCTTATTGGTTAAATGTGGCAAAAAATTGGTTGAAAAGGTGCAAACGGAGAGTGCCTAACGCTGTGATTTACCTACTATAAAACAGCTATAGCATCGACTGAGTTAAAAAGAATCTCATTGCACCATTGACTAAAAAAATAATTAAAAAAAGTAACTAAAAGAGACACACTATGAGCCATCATTCTAGCCTATTCGATAGTTACCCTAATCGCCGCGTGCGCCCAGCGAAAAATAAAATCGGCACTTCAGCCAAGCACGACAGTGCGATTAGTCACGTCATGGGCACGGCGACTTATGTGGATGATATTTTAAAGCCGCAAGGTACGTTGCATTTAGCCGTTGGTAAAAGTAGCCATGCGCATGCTCGCGTTTTAAGCATGGATTTATTAGCGGTGAAAGCGGCTGATGGCGTGATTGACGTTATTACTTTTAAAGATTTAACCGCAAAAACCGATATCGGTCCAGTATTCGATGGCGATCCGTTGATGGTCGATAAAATTACAGAATACGTTGGGCAAACGCTGTTCTTAGTGGTGGCAACCAGTCACCGCGCGGCAAAAAAAGCCACGCTCAATGCGGTGGTTGAGTATGAGACATTGCCCGCAATTTTAAATATTGAGGATGCGCTTGAGCAAGAGCATTTTGTGCGTCCAAGTCACTTTATGCAGCGTGGTGATGCTGAGGAGGCATTAAAAAATGCACCGACACGTATTGCTGGGCACATTCATATGCTTGGGCAAGAGCATTTTTATCTTGAAGGTCAGGTAGCGTATGTGACCCCTTGTGATGATGGCGGGCTTGAGGTTTATACCTCATCGCAACATCCGAGCGAAGTACAGCAGCTCGTTGCTGAAGTAACGGACTTGCCGTTTCATGCGGTCAATGCCATCGTGCGCAGAATGGGCGGCGGCTTTGGTGGTAAAGAGACGCAAGCGGCAGCATGGGCGTGCTTTTGTGCCATCGTTGCTAAGCGCCATAATATACCTGTAAGTATGCGCCTTGATCGGCAAGATGATATGGTAGTCACGGGCAAACGCCACGAGTTTGCTAATCGCTATGATGTTGGCGTTGATGAATCTGGAAAAATTGTCGGTGTTGATATGCAGCTGGCAGGATTGTGCGGTTATTCGCCTGATTTGTCCGATGCGATTGTCGATCGCGCCATGTTCCATTGTGATAATGCCTATTATTATCCAGCGGCTAATGTTGCCGGTCACCGCTGCAAAACGCATACGGTATCGAATACCGCCTATCGTGGTTTTGGTGGTCCGCAAGGGGTAATGACTGCTGAATATATGATGGATCATATCGCCTATACTTTAGGACAAGACCCACTACAAGTGCGCTTAAACAACTTGTACCAAAACGGTCAAAGTACCCATTATGGACAGCCAATCGAGCATTTTGATTTAGCGACTTTGATGGCAAATTTAGCAGATGATTGTGATTATCATCAGCGCCGTAAGAAAATTACAGAGAAGAATAAACAGGCACAGAGTGAAGGTAGTGACATCCGCTTTGGATTGGCATTAACTCCGGTAAAATTTGGTATCTCATTTACCGTGCAGACCTTAAATCAAGGTGGTGCGTTGGTTCACATTTATACTGATGGTAGTATTCATATTAATCACGGTGGTACAGAGATGGGGCAAGGGTTATATATTAAAATCGCCCAAATCGTTGCCAATGAATTCGATGTTGATTTGGATACCGTAAAAGTATCGGCAACCCGAACCGATAAAGTGCCCAATACCTCACCGACTGCCGCCTCATCCGGAACGGATATTAATGGTAAAGCGGCACAAAATGCTTGTTTAACCATTAAAGGTCGACTCGTTGAGTTTGCTGCTGAACATTTTGCAGTGGCGCCAGAAGCCATACGTTTTGAGAACAATCATGTTTATATTGGTGACAAGGAAACTTTTACCTTTGCCGAAATGATTCTTCTAGCCTATCAGCACCGTATCAGCCTATCGTCTACCGGATATTATAAAACGCCGAAGATATTTTATGACCGCTCAAAAGCATGGGGTCGTCCGTTCTTTTATTATGCATTAGGCGCGTCGTGCACTGAGGTTGAGATTGATACTTTGACTGGCGAATATAAAGTGTTGCGCTGCGATATTTTGCACGATGTCGGACAGTCGATTAATCCAGCGATTGATATCGGTCAGATTGAGGGCGGCTTCATCCAAGGCATGGGCTGGCTGACCACAGAAGAGCTGATATGGGATAAAAAAGGTAAGTTAGTATCTAATGCTGCGGCTAACTATAAAATACCTACCGCGCACGATTTACCGAAACAGTGGAGCGTTAAACTCTTTGATCGTAAAAATGAAGAGCAGACTATTTATAATTCTAAAGCCGTTGGCGAGCCGCCCTTTATGTTAGCAGCGAGCGTGTGGTGCGCGATTAATAATGCAGTAGCAAGTTTAGGTAATTATCAGAAAAATCCAGAGCTGACCATGCCAGCTACGCCAGAAGCGGTGCTAAAAGCAGTCATGCGAATGGAAGGTACTGCATGGGATATTGATGCTAAAGTAGATATTGATTCTATTGATAGCTTAACTCAAGATGATGCTTGCGGTATTGATGATGATAAAGTCAAACCGCAGCAAGTACGTCATGCCAAAGATATCAAGCCACCTGAAGTTGAAGGTCAGTTAGTTGACGATCAGCCTGAAGCAATAGAGCAGCCGAATGTCGCAACCGCGAGAGGACCGGCGCACAGTGAGTAAGTCATTGTTGCCGTCCACTGGTTTTAACTTCAGTGCGCCTACACGCTGGTATGATGGTTTAGCGCAGTGTCAGCAGCAAGGGGTATCGCACGTATTGGCGACTATCGTTGCTGTAAACGGCTCAGCACCGCGCGCTTTACAAGCAAAAATGATCATCACAAAAGATGGTTACTGCGATACGCTGGGTGGCGGTGGACTTGAGCATGATGTGATGAGTACCGCGCGGCAATTGTTAAATGGTGCGATAGAAGCATCCGTCTCAACACAAGCGCCAGATAAAAAGACAGTTCGCCGCAATGCTATTTATACCAAGCATTATCCACTGGGAGCTAAGCTAGCACAGTGCTGCGGCGGTAGTGTCACTGTTATGTTTGAATGCTTTAATGTGACGCCACCGCTGTCGATATTAGTATTTGGCGCTGGGCATGTTGCAGCAGCACTAATGACCATACTTGCCGAATTGCCTTGCCAAGTGGATTGGGTAGACAGTCGTCCTGAGATGTTCGAACCTTATTTACTCAATAAATCGCATGGAAAAGAAAGTTTACAGCAAGGTTTAAATGGTTTAGATACACCCGCTCTTTATCAACTTCCTGCGCATATTCGTCCGCACATCACCGATGAGCCTGTTGATTTTGTACGACCTTTTATTGAACCGTTTAACGGACAAGGTGGTCAGCGTTTTATTCTGATTATGACTCATGATCATAGCCTTGATTTTGATTTAGTACGTGCGACTATAGATAGTGGTTTAGCAAATGATAACGAAAGAAATTCAATGCCGTATATTGGTTGTATTAGCTCGGCAACCAAAGCCAAACGCTTTAAAGATCGGTTACTTCAGCGTGGCTATAATGAACACATGGTTGATAAGTTAACCATGCCAATTGGTCTGCCAATCGGTGGCAAAGAACCTATGGCAGTTGCTGTTTCCATCGCTGCTCAGATTTTACAACAGTACAATCGTCAGCTATAGCATAGTGGTTGCACAATTAATTTAATTTATATTCTCATAACTCAACATTTAAAAGCTGGGTACTACTAAAGCGCTAAGAGGTATATCCATGACCCTACATATCTACCAAGCCCAATTGCTACATTATCTTACCGAAGATGATGTGGCTAAGCGCTTACCAAAAATGCCAATAGTTGATAAAGGTGTCACGCTTATGCCTGTGGTTGCTGGCGTGAATGTGTATCCTGAATATATCGCTAATGGTGCACTTGTTGTCGATGATGTGACGGGTTTAATTGTTGATTATGGTAGTAGTGAGACTATATTAACTGAATATGCTCATGCTAAAGAGGGTCATAATCCCGTTCAGATTCATGACTATAAAAATAAGCTTATTATGCCCGGCTTTATTGACACCCATGTGCACTATCCGCAGATAGATATGATGGCTGCTTTCGGTGAACAGTTGCTTGACTGGCTCAATAATTATACTTTTGTGACTGAAGCAAATTTTTCTGATCCACAGATTGCGCAGGACACAGCCAAGTTCTTTTTAAATCAGCTGCTTGCTAATGGAACAACGAGCGCTTTAGTATTTTCTACCAGCCATCCTCAATCTGTGGAAGCCTTTTTTACCGAAAGTCAGCGACTTAATACCCGTATGATTACGGGTAATGTATTGATGGATCAAAACGCGCCTGCCAATTTGTGTGCGCCAACTGAGCAAGGCATTCGTGATACGCAAGATGTTATCGATAAATGGCATGAGCGCGGGCGTCAGCATGTGGCGATTACCCCGCGCTTTGCCATCACTTCAACGCCCAAACAATTGCAAATGGCGGGCGAGTTATACGCCAGTTATGACAACGTCTATCTGCAAACCCATCTGGCGGAAAATCACGATGAAATCGCCTTTGTACGCAGTCTATATCCCAATCATAAAGGCTATTTAGACGTTTATGACGACATGGGTTTGCTGGGTCGCCGTACGACGTTGGCGCATGGTATTCATCTCAAGACTGCCGAGTATGAAAGGCTGCGCGAGACAGGCACACAAATCGCCCATTGCCCGACCTCAAATTTATTTTTAGGTAGTGGATTGTTTGATTTACCTAAAACGTTAAGCTACACGGGCGTGAGTATCGCTACTGATGTTGGTGCTGGCACGAGCTTATCGATGCTCACTACCTTGTCAGAAGCGTACAAGGTACAGCAATTACAAAGTAATCCCTTATCCGCGCATCAAGGCTTATATCAAATTACGCTTGGCAATGCCCAATCGCTGGTATTAGACGATAAAATTGGTAACTTTATGCCTAATAAAGAAGCGGATTTTGTGGTCATTGATATGGCAGCAACGCCACTACTAGAACGCCGAATGGCACAAACCAAAACGCTTGATGAGAAGCTGTTTGTGTTAATGATGCTTGGTGACGATAGGGTGATTGAGCAGACGATTGTTGCAGGCGTGAATCGTTATAATCGGTTGAGTGCTGCTTAACCTACTAATGGCATAAGTGTTTTTTGTATAATTATCGCCAAATCCTAAGCGTCGCTTGCATTTATTAAGCGGTGGCTTGGGATTTTTTATTTTGACTTTATGAATGCTTTATTTTAATCACAAGGGTTAAATCAAAGTATTTAAAAAATAGTAACTGAAATAACAGTAACTTGAATCATAGCCCAATAAACCCCATAATCTAACTACTTTTAAACAATAAATAGCCTAAGCAAATACTGCTATTTCTATCCATTATGGAACAAAGTATTTAAAATCGATTATAGATTGGAATCATTTTTTCAAATTTCTGCGTACGGCCTTCCCCTATAACTTTATTAGATTGAGTATCAATAATTTGAACTTGACAACTGGTATCTTCGGCTTCTATTTTTTCACCCATAAAATTAGTTTTACTTCTAAATTTTTCAGTTGTTGTATTGCCCTTTAATACGTAATTTCCATTTGGTATTAGGGTTGCATTTACAGCAACAACGCATAACAATGGCCAGTCTCCTAGTCCTTTTACTACTTTATGTTCATAAGTAAACGCTAAAGGTTTATTAGCCTCAATTATATTAATCGGTCTGAAACTACCTAGGTCTTTAAGTTCCATGTTTATAGTATCTGGCGTACCCACACGACTGTGTTTGAGTTGGATATCTATACGCTCAATAAAGCCTCGATCTATGAAGCGATTAGGGCTATAAAAACTTGAAGTGTCAATATCGTAACTCATTTTTGCAGTCTGAGCATTAGCGGAGGGTTGATAGGATTGACTACTTAGGCAACCCGTCAGCGAAATTGCTAATATTGGTAAAATAGTGATTTTTGTACATGACCAAATTGACATAGATTTTCCTTAATCTAAAGTTGTATTGTAAATTGAGCCTCTTAGGTTGTAGGTGATTCTAACGATTTTTATCGAAATTACTAGAATTAAATTTATAGTATGCATTTAGGTAAAAATATTAATTATCGCCAATGTAATTCTTATCAACATATTCCTAGCTTGAATCATGCGTCAATTAACCCCATAATCTACCTAACCTTAAATAATAAATAGCCTAAGTAAATATGCCTGATACTTCAAAAAGCAAGCAAGAAAACAGCCAACATACACAAGCTGAAAATCTGCATCTGAATACGAATAACAAGCCAGAAGGAAACACAGAAACTCAAGATATGGTTTCTGCTGATTTACCGGTACTTGCAAAAGATGAGTATTATCTCAGCCGTCTTGAACGCGAACTTAAACGTGCCGGTTCTGCTAAACAAGCTGATGAAAATGTAGCTAAAAAACGTGCTAATTTTGAAAAGTTAAAAACACGTTCGCAGCAAGCGGTACAAGCGCGTATCGATAGTATTCCGGCGAATTTGCCAGCAAAGTTAAATCTTGACTTGCCAGTTAGCCAACGTGCCGATGATTTGATTCAAGCGATTATCGATAATCAAGTGATTATCGTTGCAGGTGAGACGGGTTCAGGTAAAACCACGCAGTTACCTAAATTAGCCATGCTGGCAGGTCGCGGGATACGTGGGCAGATAGGGCATACGCAGCCACGACGATTGGCGGCACGCAGCGTGGCAAACCGAATTGCAGAAGAATTGGGTGAGCAGTTAGGCAATACTGTCAGCTTTAAAATTCGCTT
Organism: Psychrobacter urativorans; assembly: GCF_001298525.1. Classification (NCBI taxonomy): domain Bacteria; kingdom Pseudomonadati; phylum Pseudomonadota; class Gammaproteobacteria; order Moraxellales; family Moraxellaceae; genus Psychrobacter; species Psychrobacter urativorans. Next base: position 441,989 of record NZ_CP012678.1, on the reverse strand, counting down.
TAATGAGCAAGGGACTGCGCAATCTGTAGTCAAGCTGATGACTGATGGTATCTTATTGGCTGAGCTTGGTCATGATCGATTTTTGAGTAAATACGATACGATTATTATTGATGAAGCGCATGAGCGTAGCCTTAATATTGACTTTATTATGGGTTATCTTAAGAAGCTACTGCCCAAGCGTCCTGATTTAAAAGTCATTATTACTTCAGCAACACTGGATACTAAACGCTTTAGTGAATACTTTAGTCATTACGATGCCAAACTTAAACGGAAAATACCAGCGCCCATTTTTAATGTTGAAGGTCGCAGCTTTCCGGTTGAAGTACGTTACCGTCCACTGACTGATGAGCCAGTAACCAGCTCAGATGATGATAGCTATGATGACTTTGAGGAAAATCTACCGCGTGCAGTGGTCGCTGCTGTAGAGGAATGCTTTAGCGATGCGCAAAACAAAGGTCATGCTGATCAAGCCGATATCTTGATATTTGCCGCCACCGAAGCTGAGATTCGTGAGCTACAAGAAGTCCTTGAGCGGCACGGACCCAAGCATACTGAAGTGCTACCATTATTTGCGCGGCAAACTTACGAAGAGCAGCAGCGCATTTTTCAGCCGTCTGGTCGCGGTCGCCGTATTGTTATCGCGACTAACGTTGCTGAGACTGCATTGACCGTACCTGGCATTCGTTATGTCATTGATTTAGGATTTGCGCGTATTTCACGCTATTCCTATCGCTCACGCGTCCAGCGTTTACCGATTGAAGCCATTGCTCAAGCTGCCGCCAACCAGCGTAAAGGTCGCTGTGGTCGGGTTGCACCCGGCGTTTGTATTCGTCTGTATAGTGAAGAGGACTTTATTGGTCGTCCAGAGTTTACCGAACCTGAGATTCTGCGTACTAACTTGGCGTCCGTTATTTTGCAAATGGCGAATCTGCGCTTAGGTAGTGTCGATGATTTTGAATTTATCGAGCCACCTGACAGTCGCTTGGTTGCGGATGGGCATAAGCTGCTCAATGAGCTGGGTGCGATTACCGAAAAATATGACAAAGACGTCAGTAGCAACGGTACTACAAACAGCAAGTCAAAACGCCAAGGTTTAGATCATTTAAAACTGACCCGTATCGGGCAGCAAATGGCACGTATGCCCATCGATCCAAGGCTGGCACGTATGCTGGTTGCAGGTAGTGATTTTGACTGTATTCGTGAAATGCTGATTGTCGTTGCCGCGCTTGCCGTGCAAGATCCACGTGAACGTCCGGCAAATAAGCGCACGCAAGCGGATCAAAAACATGCCGAATTTCGTCAAGACGATTCCGATTTCTTATTTTATTTAAGTTTATGGAAAGCGCTGTTTGAGAAAGACGATGACGGCAATAAGCTGTCGGGAAATCAGCGCAAACAGTTTACCAAAAAGAATTACCTGAGCTTTCCGCGTGTGCGTGAATGGCATCAAACCCATAAGCAATTGGTGCAAATGGTCACTGAGCTTAAGCTGACTAATGAGATAACTAATGGTAAGTCTGATGCTAAAAACAGTGCTAAAAATGATGATTTAGCCAATAGTGATCCAACGGGCGTTAATGATGAAGCGCTAAAAGCGGTTAAATATGCCAATTTGCACCGCGCATTGTTAACTGGACTGTTATCTATTATTGCGCATAAAACCGAAAATCGCGGTGAATATTTAGCAGCGCGTCAGCAAAAAACTAAAATCTTCCCAGCAAGTACGGTATTTAAGCAAATACCACCGTGGGTCATGGCGTTTGAGATGGTGGAGACCTCCCAAGTCTTTATGCGTACCGTTGCCAAAATTGAGCCGGAATGGATTATCTCAGCTGCTGGTAACTTATTAAAATATCATTACTTTGAGCCGCACTGGTCGAAAAAAACCGGTCGCGTCAAAGCCTACGCACAGATTAGCTTATTTGGGCTGATTATTATTGGCAAGCAGCTGACCAACTATGAACAAGTGAATTTGGTCGAATCGCGGGAAATATTTATTCGTGATGGTTTGGTTACAGGTAACTTGGGTCGCGCGGCACCATTTTTACAGCATAATCTGGATAAAATTGCCGATATTGAGCGTATTGAAGACAAATTGCGCCGTCGTGATTTGTTGGTCGATGAAGAGTCGCTATATCAGTTTTACGATAAAAAAATCCCTGAGCATATTGCCAGTCGCAAAGCCTTTGAAGATTGGCGTGCCGAGGTAGAAAAAACAGACACTAGGCATTTATTCTTCACTGATGACGATGTTTTAAATAGCCAAGCGCCAACCACAGGCGACTTCCCCGAAGTTTGGAAGTTAGGCGATTTGAAATTGCCGCTACGTTATATCTTCGATCCGGCCAGTGATGATGATGGCGTGACTATTCGGGTGCCATTGGTGGCATTACCGCAGTTGGATGCGATTGAGTTACTATGGGGAGTGCCCGGCTGGCGCTTTGAGCTGGTATTGCAGCTGCTCAAATCGTTACCAAAAGAGATTCGCCGCCAAATCGTACCGATTCCTGATACTGCTGACAGCTTATTTGATGAGCTACAACCAGCGCAATCGCAAGGATTGCTTAAACAATTATGCCAAGCGCTACATCGTCGAGGGATTATGTCGGTGACGCCCGATAGCTTTAATCCTTCTACCATTGATCGTTATCTACAACCGCAAATCTGCGTGGTTGATGATAAAAACCGCATTATTGAAAAAGGTCGCGACCTGCAAACCTTGCAAATTCGCCATGCCAGTGAAACTCGCCAAGCAGTGAATGAGCAGCAGGGCGCGCATACTAATTTTCCTGAACATTTTAAATTTAGTAAAAATCATCATAGCGCCGGTGTGGTGATGAAGCAGTTTGCCGCTTTGGTGACGGACAAATCTGGTGAAGCAGTATCCATTCATCAATATACGGATGTCAATGCAGCGCTGCAAGCACACCGAATTGGTGTGTTAACGCTGATTAAAAAGCAGCTAGGTGCTAAGAAGAAACATCTCACCAGTCAAGTTGACGCTGTCTTTAAGCTAGCATTTGCGCCACTTGGCGATATGGAAAAACTCAAAACCATCATTATTGATGCCGCACTCGATGCCACACTTGAAGAGCATTATGTGCTGTTTGATCACAGTGCGGACTTGCCGGAAAATGCCGATAATATCGCAGTGGGATTGGCTGAAGAGCTACCATTTACGGCAGAAGAGTATCAAAAGACGGCTGAAATGGTGCTGCAACAGTTCTTATTAACTGGACAAGCGGTCATTAAGACCCTTAAAACTGTCTATACGCGCTGGCAACGTATTCGCCAAGGGCTGTTAATGATGGATCGTGAAATCTTTGGTGAATCCATTGACGATATCGAAGACCAGCTGGAAGACTTGCATCTTGCCGACTTTGTTTATCGGATGGATTATAGCCATTGGCAGCAATATCCGCGTTATTTAGAAGCGCTTGAGATTCGCCTTGAGCGCCTTGAGCACAATATTGAGGCGGATTTGGATGGCGTCTATGCGCTTGATTTACATATGGAGCGCTTGTCAGGTCGTGCGGATAGCGAGTCTATCAGCGAATACCGCTGGTTGGTAGAAGAATACCGCATTCAGCTGTTCGCCCAACCAATGAAAACGCGAATGGCAGTGTCGCCGAAACGTCTGAGTAAAATGTGGGATAAGGTGAGTTAGGATTAAGGTGTAAAACTGTTTCATTAAGGTGTAATCACGGTCTTTTAACTTACCGACCCTAAAAAATGAAGCATAGGAATAAAATGCAGATGCTGATACCTAGATAGCATCTGCATTTTATTAAAAAGTAGTCTATGTAAGAAATATTTAGAGTACAGAATGCTTTCAAAGTGTAGGATGTCTATCCTCATTTTTTAGCAACTGCATCGCTTCATCATAACAGCTCATATCAAACCCTTCTTTAATTGATAGCTGTGTCGTTGATGGGTTTGCACTAGAAAAATGATTCTTTCTATGTTCAAAATTATGTTCGATATGATTGAAGTGTCGGCCACATCGAACACATTTATAGACACATCCTTTTTTCGCAGTGGGAATTGCCAATCCTCCACAACGACATCTACTTGAGCAGTGTCGTAGAATTTTAAACGTGGTTAAAACGGATGTTGTAGGTTTATACTCAGATTCCTTGCTTTTTCCACTGAGTTTCGAATGAATAACTGTTATAAAACTCATAAAACCTCCTGTCGCAGAAAATTTATTTTGAGTACACTATATTCATAATATTAAATATATTATAAGGTATAATATAAAGTACTAAAGCTTTTAACAATAGCTAACTAGTAATATCAGATAATTGGTATTTATAAACGATAATTGGTAGTCTCTGTATTCAACATAGTAATTCGTAGATAACGTAAAAGGTTATATCACTGGTAATAGAGGTTAACTGTAATAAAGAAGAGTTGAATGAGTTTGGCGGCGCTAAAGTTAATAGTCATTGCCGCGATATATAAGATAGTCATAATGTTATAGCGATGGTGGTGTACTTCTTTAAAAAACGTGACTAGACCTTTAGGTTAATTTGATTTTTATTTAATAAAAATACCAATACTGCACCCAAAATTACTGCACTTGCCACCATGAATCGCACCGTTAACGGCTCAGATAAAAAAATCATCCCAGCAAGCGCTGCAAGAATAGGCACGCATAACTGCACCACTGCTGCATTGGTACTTTTTAACTGCAGCATTGCCATATACCAAATACTATAGCCCATAGCAGAGGCTATCGCGCCCGAAGCGCAAGCCAATAATACCCCATCGACGCTGATATTCTTGAGTTCGCTAAACCCTAATAATAGCAATATCGGCACTGCGGCTAGGCTTCTGAGAAAGTTAAAACCTGTAGCGTGCAGCGGCGATAAACAGGCTTTACCACGTATACTATATATTCCCCATGCCACACCGCTGATGAACATAAGCATTGCACCCCATGAGGAAGGCATAGTTGCTGACGGTAACGTTAAATAAATAAAGCCAATGCCTGCGACGATAAAAGCCAACCATTGTAAGTTACTTAATCGCTCCTTGTTATAAATACCCCAGACAATCATCGTGAGCTGTACCGCTGAAAATAAAATAAGCGCGCCCGTACCAGTATCTAGTTCGACATACGCTAACGAAAAACAAAGCGCATAAATAAATAGACAGAGACTGCTTAGCCAACTGCCTTTATCTTGTAAATGGCGGCTATCCATAGTTTGATGACAAGTGGTGTTACGATGTTTTAGAAAATAACGTCGAATAATCATAATAATGGCAAGACAAAACGCAGCGCTTGAAAGACGGATTATTGTAAAATTCCAAGGATCGATATACTTTTCTGTCAAAGCGATCCTGCAAAAAAGCGAGTTTGCAGCAAAGGTAATTAACGCAATCATCGTATACAAGATAGCTTTCAAACAGTAATCCTTAATAAAATCATGACGGCTGCGTCCAGATTACAGCGATTTTTATAATGCTTTAATAATATGAATCATATAAATGACATGACGGTGCTATGAGGCATCAGGTATTTTGATTTATTTCGTATCATCAGGGTTTTATCATCATTTTGTCACAATTACACCATATTCTTAAGCCCAATATTAACGATTGCTAACGTAGCGTATGGGTTTAGGGTATTTTTTTATGAGTATAGCCAAGCAGTTTGGCAGTATTACCACGCGCATGCTGATTATTTTAGCGTTGGCTTTTTTACTCATTATTATGATGGTGTCTTGGGTCATTGAAACCCAAGGTAAGCCGCGTATTTCAGCGATGACGTCAGAGATAGTGGTTGAAACGGGTAATGAGATGATTAATAGCATCACCGCGAGTATCAACCATGTGGATGGATTGGCGAAAGCCACCAGTGCCATTAGTGGTGGGCTGCCAAAAGATAATGCCCTATACGAGCAAACGATTGGCAACCTAATGCGCCAAACTGATGCCAGAATCGTCGGCGGTGGCGTATGGCTTGATCCTAATAGATATGCCGAGGGACAGGAACGTCAGTCCTTTGTCTGGTCGCGCGACCAATCTGGGGTCATGCAGCGGGTAGAGCGTTATGACAATGAATCCCAAACTCCTAATCCCTACTACCGCGACTGGTGGTATATTCCAGCGATGTACGCCCGCCATGATCACTGTGTTTGGAGCCGTGCTTATGTCGATCCTGTCAGTAACTATCCGATGATGACCTGTGTCAAGGCGCTCTATGACAGTCGTAATCAAGCGTTCGATGGCGTGGTGTCATTCAATCTATTGTTAGATAACCTCGACGAGGCGATTAACAAATGGCAGGAGCGCGTAGGGGGTTATATATTCTTAGTGGATTTAGACAATCGGTTTTTGACTTTTCCGGATAAATCTATCGTCACACAGGTGACCGCTGATAACCCTCAAGGTGAGATGATGACAGCCAGTCAGCTTGCTACCACCAATCCTGCCTTTGTTCCTATTGCTGCTAGCTTAGATGCCGTCAACCGTGAGCTGATTAATGAAGCCATTGCTAAAGATGAAGGTCGTTATACGCTCGCGGCGCGTAGTGTTTTAAGCACAACCAATATGAATAAAATCAGTGAGCAAGAGTCCCAATTACTCTCAGCCCTGCTCCTACTCAATGTTGACCAAGGCTTTAATCTGGTAGACAGCCACTTGGTAGATACCGTTACTGTACCTAATGATTTTGTACTTCAGCAGCCCGCCACCGCCTTTATCTTTCGTATGCCGTTCACCTATTGGAAAATGGTCATTGTCAAGCCTAATAGCGATATGATGAGCGTAGCAAATGCACTCTCTAGTCAGCTGATTCGCACCATGCTACTAGGATTTCTGCCTATTCTGCTGCTGACCGCATGGGTCTTTCGCCGTTACTTTACGCGACCGTTGAAACATATGGCAGATGCGGTAGCGGTCATGGGGACATTAATTGAGCAAAAGCAATATCAAAAACTCAGTGCTCATAAATTACCAATCTCGAATGTCACTGAAATTCAAGTAATTAGCGATAAAACCAACCAGCTCATTGACCGCGTGGTCGAAAACGAAGGTGCGCTTGCCGAAATTAACGTCCATCTCGAAAAACAAGTCGCTGCTCGTACGCAAGATTTGCAGCAAGCCATGGATGAATTAAAAGCCTCACAAGTACAACTGGTACGCTCAGAAAAAATGGCAACGTTAGGACAGATGGTCGCAGGCGTTGCGCACGAGGTCAATACACCATTGGGTTATGTGCGTAGTAACCTTGAACTGGTAGGCGATAATCTCATGCGCTTTGACGAGCTGATACATCATACTGAGCAGTTATTGTGTGCCTTAAATGATCCGCAATCCGACAAACAACAAGTCGATAACTGCATTGCCATGACCTTGCAATGCTGTGATGACATTAGAGAAGATGAAGTCAGTGATGACCTTGCGCATTTGGTCAAAGATGGGCTGTATGGTGTCGACCAGATCGCCGAATTGGTGGTCAGCTTACGTGATTTTTCGCGTATTGATGAGGCTAAAATTAAAGACATTGATATTAATGCCTGTATCAATAACTCGCTGGTCATGGCGCGTAATAACTTAAAAACGCTCACAGTCGTGACGAATTTGGCAGAGCTGCCTTTGGTTCAGTGTAATCCCTCCCAAATCAATCAAGTGCTGCTCAATTTATTTAATAATGCCGCCCAAGCCATTCCTGCTGATAAAAAAGGCGAGCTGCGTATCGTCTCATACCTAATGGACAACACCGTAGTCGTGAGTGTCGCTGATAATGGCAACGGTATTAAAGAAGATAGCTTAAACCGTATCTTTGAGCCATTTTTCACCACTAAAAAAGCGGGCGAAGGCACAGGCTTAGGACTGGCAATTGCTACCCAAATTATCGAACAGCATGGCGGCAGTATCAAGGTGACCTCGAACATCGGGCAGGGTACAACCTTTACCCTCCGTTTACCAATTCAGCAAGCTGCTCATCATGACCAGCAAGCACCAAAAATCTTATTTGCAAGCTAAGATGCCCTTGATGACTTATGTAAAGCTTGATGACTTATCCTTGATGACTTATCTAAAGAGAGTGCCATGCAAAAACCAAGAATAGCTTTTATTGACGATGAACCGCGCATTTTACGCAGTCTCAAAATGCACTTTCGGCAGTCGCATGAGGTGTTCACCACCACTGATGCCACCGAGCTGATGACGTATATCAACACTCACGAGGTACAAGTAGTCATCAGCGACCAACGTATGCCTGATAAGCAAGGAACAGAAGTGCTGCGTGAGGTCAGAGATGCCTCACCGAACACCATTCGCATATTATTAACAGGCTATGCTGATTTAAATGCCGTGATTGATTCAGTCAATGAGGGCGAAATATACCGCTACATTACCAAGCCTTGGCAAAATGATGAGCTTAAAAAAATCGTCAATAAAGCCACTGAAATTGCCCAGCAAACCCACGGTATCGACCCACACCAAACACTTGAATTTAGCAGCAATAATCATAGTAAACATAACAGTAATAAGCGTCATATCTTAGTGCTTGATGACGATAAAAATGTCTATTTACAGATAAAAAATAATTTTAGTCCAGCATATACGGTGAGTTGGGCGAATAGCCTTGAGCAAGCAGCTGAGCTACTACAACGCAACAAGTTCGGTGTGACGATTGCGGACGTGACCCTGAATCAAGAGAACATTACACCGATCATCTATGCATTAAAAAATATCCAGCCTGATCTTATAGTCTTAATGCTCACAGAGTTTAAAGATGCACATATGGTGATTGATTTGATTAATAAAGGTCAGATATTTCGCTGTCTACCGCGCCCAACCAATTTGGCAATGATGGGTATCAGCCTTAATCGCGCCTATGATTATCATGAAAAAATGGTGCAGCAACCCGTTCTTGCTATCCGCCACCATGTGGAAGAAGTGCCGCTTCTCGAATCCTTTAGCTTTTCTGATAAGCTTAAAGGCTTTTTCTTGAACTTTAAGAGTTGGCGTAAAGATAAATAGCCAAATTAACTAAACAAGTAAATAAGACAAATTAGAAGCATCTTTATAAGGTGTCTTTACAATACAGCTTACAGCGCTAGCTATGAAACGCCTCAAGCCACTGCACGACCTGCTGAACGCGCTCCTCTCTATCACCGCCAATCCGCAGAAACGATTTGTGATGTCGAGTCAGTTCGGCGGCAAAACGTGCGCTTATGTCTTCACGTTCGTGCGGACTGTCGCGCAAATCGTCAGCGACCCATGGAATATCGACTTCGGTTAGCAATACCAAATCATAATGATGAGCGAGCGCTGCATTAGTTAAAGCATCGGGGCAGTTGCCATAATACCAATCGGCATAAACCATCAATTCAAACAAACTGGTATCACAAATTAAATAACCACTTGTCTGCTGTGCTTGTAAGGCTAGCTTATTTTCTAGCGCTGTTTGACCTTCTGCTATCGGTAGCAAATCCTCCCAAGTACAGGTTTTTTGCTCATTATCCCATTTTTCTTGTAAATAAGTACGCATATATTCTGGCACCCAAGGGCACCCAAAATGCGCGGCTAAATCGCGACATAAGGTAGTTTTGCCCGTGCTTTCTGCGCCCAAGATTGCCACAGTCATGACAGATTTAGGCGTATGCTGCGTTAAATTGAACGCGGTAACGTCGTTGCCATTCATAGTATGCCCAGATTGCAATGAAGGTAAACACCACGTACTGTAGTGCAGTGAAAGTTAAACCTTTATGAAAATACAGCGGTACTGAGATGGCATCAGCCACGATCCATAAGAGCCAATGTTCGATTTTACGGCTTGCCATTAGCCACATTGCCATTAAAAATAGCGCGGTAGTCAGCATATCGGTGTAATCGACCCACGTGAATAAATGCAAACCGAGCACCGCGCCATCAAAGCTAAAGTTGTTATTAATAACCGGACGGAAATAATAAATCAGTGCCACAAAGGCAGTCGTCACGGTGGCTAATACAGACAGAATGGGTATATCTCTTGATTGAATATGCTCAATAGACAAGTTGTCTGACGGCTGTCTGTCTGGATTTTCATTAACCTCATCAGTACTCACTTTATTCTTTGACCAATTGACCCAACCATATAGACTCATGGCAGTATAATAGGCATTGATGAACATATCGCCAAACAGTTGCCATTCCCATAGCAAATAAACAAAAATAGCAGTACTAATAATGCCAATAGGAAAGACTAAAATATTGGTTTTGCTAGCAAGTAACACGCTTGCCACCCCAAATATCACAGCGACTAATTCAAGACCAATAAATAGTGTAGGATAGTCAGCATACTGGCTAAATAGCCAGTTCAAAATCTCTCCCATTATGGTTCCTAGTTATTATTGTGTGGTTGAATGTCGTAATTTTAATAAACGCTTAAGCTAATAAACGCTCATGCTATATAACGTTAATTATATAGTAGGCACGCATGTCTTTAGCGGTAATCTATCTGTAATTGATTATTTGTAACAAACTATTAGAAAAATAATAATATTCAGGCATAATAAAGGCATTGATTTTAAGTTTACAGTTATTCACCGAATGTTTATTCATTGAAATTAGCCCTGCGCTATTTCCTTTCCCTTTTTAGCTTATTAGTAAGCCATATAGTAGTAGACAAGGAAGCTTATCATGACGACTTGTATCACCGGCACCGGTCTGTACATTCCCCCTTATAGCATTAGTAATGAAGAACTGGTCACGTCATTTAATCAGTATGTTGATAATTATAATGTAGAGCACGCTGATGAGATAGCAGCAGAAACGTTGCCTGCGCTTCAGCACTCATCCGCTGAATTTATCGAAAAGGTATCGGGCATTAAATCACGCTATGTGATGGAAAAAGAAGGGATTTTAAACCCTGAAATCATGGCGCCTGTTATTGCGCATCGTGATATGGATACAGAATTGTCCGTGATGGCAGAGATGGGCACGGCGGCATTGTTAGCGGCGCTAAAAGATGCCGGCTTAGAGCCTAATGATTTAGATGGTATTATTCTTGCGTGTTCGAACTTTCCGCGCACGTATCCTGCGTTATCTATTGAGATTCAGAATGCCATTGGTATGGTTGGCGGTTTTGCGTTTGATATGAACGTGGCGTGTAGCGCGGCAACCTTTGGTCTAGCACAGGCGCAAGGTACTATAGCAACGGGCTTGGCAAAACGTGTGGCGATGGTGAACGTTGAGATTACCTCAGCGCATTTGAACTGGCGCAATCGTGACAGCCATTTTATTTTCGGCGATGTTGCAACGGCTTGTATTATTGAAGATGTAGATACGCCTAAAGGCTATGAGATTTTGAATGCCAAACTGTTCACGCAGTTTTCAACCAATATTAAAAACGAATACGGTTTTATGGATCGCTCAGAGTACTTAGCTGCGGGTACGGATATGTATCCTGATCTTAAATCACCGGTTACCAGTAAGCTATTTAACCAAAATGGTCGTAAAGTCTTCCGTGAAGTGTGCCCAAAAGTTTCTGAAATCATTCTTGAACACTTGAATGATAATAATATACCACCGAGTGACGTTAAGATGATGTGGCTACATCAAGCCAACGCCAATATGATAGATCTTATCTTGCGTACGGTAATGGGTAAAGAAGCGGATAAAGCCATTGCCCCAAGCGTGATTGCAGAATTTGCCAATACCAGCTCATCAAGTCCAATGGTTGTTTTCCATCGTTACAAAGATGCGTTAAAGTCAGGCGATTTAGGCGTGATGTGCTCATTCGGTGCAGGTTATTCTATTGGTTCCGTATTGGTACGTAAAGTTTAACAAAGGCTTTATTTAATAGTCTAAGTTTATAATCAATTAAATAGCTAAGAGCACTCTTGGCTATTTTTTTGTTTTAAAATTCTGTTATTGCTCGTGGTCGAATATCGTTTTTGAAAAGAGTTATCACGTTAATTTATTAATAATTAGTAATATAAGTACTAAGATTGTCCAGTGGTTTTAATTTCACTGTAAAAATTTGCTATAATCTCGGTCTTATTTCCCTTATTTAGATAAAGTTACGTTATGAAAGAATCCTTGCGCTTACGCTTAGACCAGATGGTAGACCGCTATGAAGAGGTGACCGCTTTATTGTCCGATCCTAGTGTCATCAGCGATAATAATAAATTCCGTGAGCTGTCGGTTGAGCACAGCGACTTGATGGATATCACCACGCTATGGTTAAATTATGGACGCGCCGAACGCGACCAAGCGGATGCTGAAGCCATGCTAGCAGAGTCTGATGACCCTGACATGAAAGAGATGATGCAAGACGAGATTGATGATGCGCGCAATGCCATTATTGAGATGGAAGAAGAACTTAACGTGATGATGCTGCCAAAAGATCCTAACGATAAAGTACCTGCTTTCTTAGAGATTCGTGCAGGAACGGGCGGTGATGAAGCGGCGATATTCTCTGGTGATTTATTCCGTATGTATCAAAAATATGCGCAAACTCAAGGTTGGACGGTAGAAGTATTGTCAGCCAATGAGGGCGAGCATGGCGGTTATAAAGAAATTATTACCCGCGTATCTGGCAACAGTGTGTATGGTCGACTCAAGTTTGAATCTGGCGCGCACCGTGTGCAACGTGTACCGGAAACAGAAAGCCAAGGTCGCGTACATACCTCCGCCTGTACTGTTGCCGTAATGCCAGAAGTTGAGATTGATGATACAGTTGATATTAATCCTGCGGATTTAAAAATGGATACCTTTCGCTCCAGTGGCGCGGGCGGTCAGCACGTGAATACCACCGATTCAGCGGTACGTATCACCCACATCCCAACTGGCACTGTGGTAGAGTGTCAACAAGAGCGTAGCCAACATAAAAACCGCGCCCATGCCATGAAAATGCTGGTTTCCAAAATTCAGCAAGCCAAAGTGCAAGCGCAAGTCGATGTTGCTGATTCTATTCGCCGTGATTTGGTGGGTAGTGGTGACCGTAGTGAGCGTATTCGTACTTATAATTTCCCGCAAGGTCGCATGACTGATCACCGTATTAATCTGACGCTTTATAAGCTGGATGCGATTATGGAAGGCGATATGGACGAGTTGCTTGATGCGCTATTACGTGAGCACCAAGCGGACCTAATGGCAAGTATCGGTGGTAATGACTAATAGCATTAATGATTAAGAGTGTTGATGACCATTAATATAAAAGGTATAAGGATTTCTTATGACAATAAATAATTCCTCTTTAAAATTAATGTTCAATAATATCGCCGTCTTTATTGTTGCGATATTTACCGTATTTTGGTTATCGGCATGTAGTGTCTCACCGTCATCAACTGGGCAGACTCAAACACCGGTAAAAGAAGTCAATGGTTCTGAACAGAGGAACACACCTATTGATCCGTTGGCTTATCAAGGCTGTGTTTATCCACCTAGCGAAATGGTACAAGCTTGTGCAGCACAAAATGGCGCGTTTTCACAGCAAGGAAGGCGTGGTTGTTATCAATGTGTACTGTCTTATGCCGATGCCGGAAAAGTTTGTCAAGATGCTTCCGACTGTCAGGGAACTTGTGAGCATAAGGGTGAATTTGTTGCTGCTGGATTGTCCAAGCAAGTCGGGCAGTGCGCCACTGATAGCAGCCCCTTTGGCTGTCGTCAAGTTATTAAGAAAGGCGTTGCGCAACCTGCTATTTGTGTCGATTAGTAATAAAAATTATTTTCCAAGTATTAGACTTATTTATTCGTTTTATTATTCCTCTAATTATTCAACAATTTTGAGAGTGTTATGTCAAAACAAAGCCACCTAGATTCTGATCAAAATTCAGCCCCAGAAGATGCCAATGAACTTATCGCTCAGCTACAAGCTAAGCTAGATGAGATAACAGCGTCAGGTAAACAGCCGTATCCGAATCAATTTAAACGCACCGATTATGCGCAAGACTTGCAAACGGCGTTTGACGGCATCTCAAAGCAAGAAATTGCTGATAATGATGCGAAAGGTGAGAAAACTCAGGTTAATGTCGCTGGTCGCGTAATGTTAAACCGTGGCGCATTTATCGTTATCCAAGATATGACCGGTCGTATCCAGTTATATGTGGCACGCAAAGAGTTGAGCGAAGAGACACTTGCGAGCATTAAGTCACTAGATTTAGGTGATATTATCGGAGTTTCAGGTTATGTCGGTCGCTCAGGAAAAGGCGATTTATATGTGCATATTGAAGAGTTTAACCTACTCACTAAGGCACTGCGCCCGATGCCAAATAAGTTTCATGGTTTAGCAGATATCGAAGCGCGTTATCGTAACCGTCATTTAGACTTGATGACCAATGAGACGACTCGTGATGCCTTTGTGATTCGTAGCCAAGTGATTAGTGGTATCCGTCAGTTTATGTTGAACGAGCGTTTCATGGAAGTTGAAACGCCAATGATGCATCCGATTCCAGGTGGCGCAGTCGCACGTCCGTTTGAAACACATCATAATGCGCTCGATATGCCGCTATATTTGCGCATTGCGCCTGAGTTATATTTAAAGCGTTTGGTGATTGGCGGGTTTGAAAAAGTATTTGAGATTAATCGCAGCTTCCGTAATGAGGGCGTATCAACGCGTCATAATCCTGAATTTACCATGATTGAGTTCTATCAAGCCTATGCTGATTATCATGACTTGATGGACTTGACTGAGCGTATGTTTGCAGAGTTAGCCGATAATATTTTGGGTAGTACTGAGCTGACGTATCAAGAAGAAACGATTAGCTTAAAAGCACCGTTTGCACGTTTATCAATGTCTGATGCGATTGCGCAATATGCTGAAGGCTTTGATATGGCGCATATTGATGACCGTGAGTATCTAGCGGACTATGTTGCCAATACCTTGAAGCAGCAAGTCAAAGATGTGTTTGGCGTTGGTAAATTAAAAACTATTGTCTTTGAAGAAACCGCTGAACATCAATTGCGTCAGCCAACCTTTATCACTGAATATCCAGCAGAGACTTCTCCATTAGCACGCCGCAGTGATGACAATCCTGAGATTACCGATCGCTTTGAGCTGTTCGTTGGTGGTCGTGAATTGGCGAATGGCTTTAGTGAGTTGAATGACCCTGCTGACCAAGCAGAGCGTTTCCGTGGTCAAGTTGCCGAAAAAGATGCTGGTGACGACGAAGCGATGCATTTTGATGCCGATTACATTGAAGCATTGGCTTATGGTTTACCACCAACGGCAGGTGAGGGTATTGGTATCGACCGTTTAGTGATGCTATTTACCGATTCGGCAAGTATTCGCGATGTGATTTTATTCCCACATATGCGCCGCAAATTAGATTAATCACTGCGTATTAACGAGTCGTTAATCCTGCATAGATAGCTGTTAAATTTGTGAGAAGCCAGACGTTCGCGCTGGCTTTTTGCTATAATAATACCCAAAAATAGTCGCCCCGTAGCACTCTGATTATTAAGATAATTAATACTCCGACGACTACAAACCACTTGGCAAAATGGATAGATATGACGCAGCAATATCAAGTCTTAGCGCGTAAATACCGCCCCAAAAATTTCCATGAATTAATCGGGCAAACGCACGTCTCGCAAGCGCTGATTAATGCGATTGACTATAACCGTTTGCATCATGCTTATTTATTTACCGGTACGCGCGGTGTTGGTAAGACCACCATTGCGCGTATTTTAGCCAAGTGTTTGAACTGTGATAGGGGTGTGACGAGCACCCCGTGTGGCGTGTGTGATAACTGCGTGGCGATTGACCAAGGGCGTTTTATTGACCTGATTGAGATTGATGCCGCCTCGCGTACTAAAGTTGAGGACACGCGCGAGCTGCTCGATAATGTGCCGTATGCGCCAAGCCAAGGGCGCTATAAGGTGTACCTGATTGATGAAGTGCATATGCTCTCAACGCATAGCTTTAATGCGCTACTCAAAACATTAGAAGAACCGCCTGAGCATGTGAAGTTTTTGCTCGCGACCACTGATCCACAAAAACTGCCAATTACTATTATTTCACGCTGTTTGCAGTTTGTGCTGCGTCCGCTACCGCAAACTTTACTCAGTAAACATTTGGCTAATATCTTAACCCAAGAGCATATCAATTATACTCAGCCTGCGTTATGGCAGCTCGCAAGTGCAGCAAAAGGCTCAGTACGGGATGCGCTATCACTAACGGATCAAGCGATTGCTTTTGGGCAAGGGGCACTGGATGATGTAACCGTTAATGAAATGCTCGGTCTGATTGATGCGGCAGATTTGGTGCGTTTAATCACTGATATTTATAATCACGATAAGTCGGCAGTTGCGGCACATATTGAGCAAATGCGCGCACAAATGGTTGATGCCAGCAGTATGTTTGATGGGCTTGCCGAGCTGCTCCATCAATTAGCATTAACCCAGCTATTACCTGAAGTAGCACTCAATGTGAATGAAGCGCAAGCGCAAACGATTAATACTTTGGCTCAACATATCAGTCCTGATGTGTTGCAGCTGTACTATGAAATCGTGGTGCAGGCGCGTGAAGGTATTAAGCTGGCGAGTACACCGATGCAAGCACTGGAAATGTGCATTTTGCGTCTGTTAGCGTTTCGTCCATTGCCAGTTGATGAGATGCTGATGACGTCAGCTGCTCCATCTATTAATAATTCAAATATTAATAATAATAATAATTCAAATTCTTCAGCTGCCAATGAAACTATTGTTGCTGCTACGCATGAATTGCAACCTTACGATATTGACCAGAGTAATGGTATTAATAGTGAAAATTCAATAGTAAATACACAACAGGTAAATGAAGTAGAACCGTATTTATCAAAAGATACCATAGATAGCTCTGAAGATTTAAACCTTGATACGCATAACTTAGCAAACAATTACTACGCTGTAGAACGCGAACCAATTGCCGAACCAATTGCCGAACCAATTGCCGAACCAATTGCCGAACCAATTGCCGAACCAATTGCCGAACCAATTGCCGAACCAATTGCCGAACCAATTGCCGAACCAATTGCCGAACCTGAACGAAATGATTCTCAGTTAATCAATCCGCTTGACGATCCGCGTACTTTGCTACGTTGTCTGCCGCAAGAACTTATCGGTGAGTGGACGCCAGAAAAGTGGGATTATTGGCTACAATCGGTTCGTGAAACCGATAGTTTAGCCGAAGATGAACGTGCGCTCGCCCGTCAAGGCATCATGTCAGGAGCGTGTAATGGCCAAGCAGTTTTTATTACTGGCGTTGATAGCAAGCATCTACAAGCGACTTTTCAGCAGCTCGCAGCGAAGTTACAACAGCAGTTTCCGCAAACAGAGATTCGTTTACAGGTAGATAGCAGTATCACGCAGTCTAAGGATAAGACTCCTGAGCGCCGTCAACAGCAACGCTTATTACAAGCAGAGGCAGCCGCAGAAGAAAAGTTAAAACGTTCACCTGTGATGCGTTATTTGAGCGAGCGTGGTGAAGGGAAAATGGGTAAGGTAGAACTAAGGTAACATAAAATTAAGCTGAAAAAAATGTGCGATAATATTAAGCTGAAGCAGGATTTTTAAGCTGTATTTTGGGTATAGAGCGTTAATTTATATTAAACAGTTGCTGCTATTTTTCAGTCATTATTTTTCAAATTAAAGTAAAATGAACGCTAGAGTCTAATAATGAAATCTTAACTATAAATATTAAATTATTGATATATAAGGTTTTATTGTTAATACAACCTACTAAACCAACCTATAGAACGATATAAAAAAATATTAAAATAAGCTATAATGGTTAAGTTAAATTAAAAACTATAAATGTAGCTTAGGTGGGAATATGTTAGACAATTTACGTGGTATGGCCGTGTTTGCCAGTGTGGTCGGACACGGTTCTTTTAGTGGCTCAGCCCGCGAGCTTGGTATTACAACCAGTGCAGTAAGCCAACAGATTCGTTCATTAGAGAACGAGTTGGGCGTGGTATTATTGCATCGCTCAACTCGTAAGCTGAGCTTAACAGAGGCAGGCGAGAGCTTTTATGGCGCGGCAAAAGATGTGGTCAGTGCTGCTGAGCAAGGTAGAATCAAGGTTAATCAGCTGCGTGATGAACTCGCTGGCAGTCTGCGTATTGCGACCACGCCCGAGCTTGGCGTCAATCATATTTTACCTGCGTTATCCTCATGGATGGCGGCACATGACGACCTAAGTATTAATTATTTTGCAGACAATCATTATATTGATATGATTGATGAGCGTATTGATATCGCCATTCGTATGAGCCCTAGTATTAATGACTCTACTTTAAGCAGTCATCCGCTCACCGATGTACGTCAATTATTGGTTGCCTCACCGCAGTATTTACGACAACATAGTAAAATTGACAGCCCTAAAGCATTGGTTGATCATCAGCTTATTTGCATTGATATCATGAAAGATCCTAACCAAATAGAGCTGACCCAAACAGAAACAGGTAAAAAAACACGGTCAAAAATGATTTCCCGTATTCATACCAATAATGTTTTTATGGCAACGACATTAGCCAAAGAAGGGCATGGCTTGGTGAGAATGATGGAAATGGACATTAAGAAAGAACTAGAAAGTGGCGAGTTGGTT
This sequence comes from Psychrobacter urativorans, assembly GCF_001298525.1. Classification (NCBI taxonomy): domain Bacteria; kingdom Pseudomonadati; phylum Pseudomonadota; class Gammaproteobacteria; order Moraxellales; family Moraxellaceae; genus Psychrobacter; species Psychrobacter urativorans. The sequence goes on along the minus strand of NZ_CP012678.1, from coordinate 423,460 downwards.
GAAGTATTAACGGGCTATCAGCTGCCCAGTTTTGTGCTTTATGCGGTCACTTTAAATCGTGAACAACAACCTGCAAAAATAACACGCTGCCTAGAAGTGTTAAAAAAGTACTTTCATGCTGGTTAAAATAGATAAATTATTTTTCTGTTTTATAACAAAAAGCCCTTAGATTACTGTTAATCTAAGGGCTTTTTAGAACTATATTTCAACAACAATAGTATGTTGAGACAGACTTTTAAAAATATCGTTTAAAATAAAGGTTGTAATAAAGTGAGTAAGCGTTCAACCACTTGTTCGCTTTCATCACGACTGATATTCAGCGGTGGTAAAAGACGAATAACATGACCGCCAGTGACATTAATAATCAGCTTTTGCTCATCACGGGCATGGTCAACCAATTGGCTACAATCCATCGTTGCAGGTAGCGCAATACCAATCATCATACCGGCGCCGCGACTGCTAACGCCATGTTGCCCGAGCGCGTTGGTCATACTTTCACGGATAAATTGCCCTTCAGTGACCGCATTATCCATAATATCGCTATTGGCTAATACGTCATAAACGCTATGTACCACACGGCTTGCCAGCGGTGTACCACCATAAGTAGAGCCATGACTGCCCGCGCCAAATAAACCATTAGCACGTCCTCGCACCATGCACGCACCGACCGGAAAACCATTGCCTAGACCTTTTGCTGTGGTCAAGACATCAGGACGGGCATTGCTATGCTGATACGCAAAATATTTGCCCGTACGACCGTTACCCGTCTGTACTTCATCAATCATAAATAACCAATCGTGCGCATCACATTCTGCTTGTAACTGTTCTAAATAAGCAAAACCATTCGCTGCCGTATTTAAACCACCTTCACCTTGAATCGGTTCGACAAATAACGCGCAAATATCATCGTGCTCGAGAGCGGCTTTTTTAACTGCTTCGATATCGCCAAAAGGTACGCGAATAAAGTCATCATCTAAGGTAAAAAAGCCTTCGCGTGCTTTCGGATTTGCCGTTGCTGATAGTGATAATAAGGTACGACCATGAAAAGACTGTTCCATGACAATCACTTTTGGACGTTTAAATCCTTGTTGATAAGCATATAATCGCGCCAATTTTAGTGCTGCTTCATTAGCTTCCGCACCGCTGTTGGCAAAGAATACACTGTCCATTTGCGCGGCAGTACAAAGCGCAGCGCCCGCCCGTTCTTGCCAATCGATTCTGTATAAGTTACTGGTATGTACTAACGTCGCCGCTTGCTGTTGAATGGCGTCGGTCACTTGTGGGTGACAATGACCGAGACCACATACGGCAATACCAGTCAATGCATCGAGGTATGGCGTATCATCTTGGGTATATAGCCAACTGCCTGAGCCACGTGTAAAGCTGATGGGCTGACGATTATAAGTGGGCATCAGATAATGAGCTGACATACGAATATCCTTAGAATAATAAGATGATAAATAGTTGTTGTTATGGTAAGAAAATTAAAATTTATGAGTGTTACAGTATTTACTGGTATGACTTTACTATGGATTATAACTCATCAGAAAATGGTGAGATCTCAGCAGGTAAAGTATATTCTTCACTCGCCCACGCGCCTAAATCAATCAGCTTGCAGCGTTCACTACAAAATGGCTTTGATTTATTGTCTTGCCATGCGGTATGAGTGCCGCATTGAGGGCAGGGATAGGTTTTTGGCAGCGGATTTGGGTTTGATTGCGTCATAATAAATGAGGTGAGCCTCGTGATATATCAAAAAATTAGAATAAAAAGACGTAAAATTAGTATAGGAATAGAAACAGCGTAGGAACTAATCGCTCAAGCCATTATAATAGCACGCGCAACTTAAAAGACAAATATGAGTCTTGTTTAAGTGAAATTCATAAGTTCTAGCTAACATTAGCAGGTATATCAAAAAATAGCCTAAGTATTAAATACTACCAAATAAATATATTACGCTATCACTAATGTATTACAAAAAATCTAAATACAAGGCAAAAATTTCATGACTAATTATACTGTAAACTCTAAAACCATGAACGAAAAACCGCTCTCGCATCAGAAAAAAAGAACTTTTCAGCCAGAAAAACTATCGCCACCACGCGATTTTAGTAAACCAAGTATTCTTTTAAATAATAATGCTGAGAGTGCGCCAATTATTATCGAGATTGGGACAGGGAAGGGTAAACATGCCTTGAGCTTTGCGGCGACGAATCCTGATCGGCATCTAATCGCCATCGAACGTACACGCAATAAGTTTGAGGCATTTGCTAAACAAGCCAGTCAGCAGGATTTGGATAATTTAACCCCTGTTCATGCCGACGCCATAGCATGGATTGTACATGCTATGGCGTCTAATAGTGTGGCTCAGATCTATATCTTATATCCCAATCCTGAACAGCATAATCCTAATCAACAATGGTTAAATATGCCATTTTTTGAATTTTTATTGTCGCGTTTGCAAGAAGGTGGGGAAATTATCCTAGCGACTAATATTGAGACATATATGGATAATGCTGAGCAACAGGCTGATAGAGTTTGGCGTTTACCAGCCGTTCGTCAGCAAGTGCCAGCCGATAGCCAGCGCACGCATTTTGAAGTTAAATATCTAGCACGTAACGAGAGTTGTTGGCAGCTAACTATGCATAAGCCAACAGGGTATCAAACAAGATTTGATGAATGGACAGCTTCTGAATAATAGCGAGAGAATATCAAACTAGCATTTAAACCAGTTAAATAAAATAGCCTAAGTAAAGATTTATTAACAAACATAAAACTGCTCCAAAAGAGCAGTTCGAAAGTCACATATTAGAAACTATTTATAGAAAAGGCTTTACCAAATTATTAGAATTAGTATGTGCATCAACGACTGTCAAAAATGTATAAGCACCAATAAACTTACGACTAATAAACATAAATTCTTTTGGCGGTAAGTTAAATTCAAATGACTGCATCGCACGTCTAGCAGTAGCCGAGATACGCGAATGTAGCTTACTCTTTGCCCAAATATAACGCTGCTGTTCATCTAAGCAATCCTTAGGGATATCAGGATTAATGGCAGTATCACTAAAGGGTTCAGTTGCTAACAAAAATAGTGAAGCGACATTTGATTTTACTTTATCGCTCATGCTATCAAAAAAATCATAACCAGTCATGGCTGCCATCATTGCCGTATGGTCATGACGATAGCCTGCACGCAATAGCGCCCGCGCAATAGTTAATAAAGCATTGTCAAACTGGCGAATAGCACCGAAATCTAACAATACCAGCTTATCTGTTTCATGATCACTATCACTGATACGGACTAAGTAATTACCAAAATTGGGGTCAGTTTGCATTTCGCCCCAAACAAAAATTTCTTGCATCATAATTTCAATGGCAGCTTGACCAATTGCATTGCGACGCTCAGGTGATAAGCTTTTTAATGCATCAGAGGTGACGGAAACGCCAGGCTCATAAGTCATACACAGCAAACGTTTACTAGAATAATTCCGGTTAATTTTGGGAACGGCATAACGCGGATCATCTTGCAAGCGTGCATAAAAGCGTTCTGTAGTGGCAGCTTCGATATCATAATCAACTTCGATATGCAGGAGATCGCGTATTTCCTCAAACCAAGCATCTAGTGAGCGCGTTTGTGGTACAACGTTACTTACTTTTAATAAACGTTTAAATAATGCTAAATCAGAGTTAATGGCTTCTGCAACACCGGGATATTGAATTTTTAGTACGATTTGTTCACCAGTTGCCAATACGGTTGCACGGTGTACTTGGGCGAGAGATGCTGTGCCAATGGGCGTTCGGTCAATCTCCAGCTCATGTAATTTATCACCCAATATACGTTGTAGCGTTTGCTCTATTCTTGGCCATGTCAGCGTTGCAGTATCGTCATTTAGGGTCTGAAGGGCGCGCGTAATCTCGGGTGGTAGGACGTGTTCGCCATATAGCGCAAGCATCTGCCCAATTTTCACAACAGAACCTTTTAATTTTCCCAGCTCGTCTGCGACATACTGTGCTTGCGCTTCCATAAACGCTTGGTTGCGTGCTGTCCGTGCTTTTTTATCTAAAAATATACCAGAAACACTATTACCCGCCCAGCGACGACCAACATTCAAAGACGTTTTAGCAATCGACAATCGACGTTCGAGCCCAGAAGTTTTCAGGTTGTCGATTGAGTGCTTATTATTAGATTTAGACGTATCGTGTTCCATAAATATAATCATTCATCAGGTTAATAATGATTTGCGGGCTGAAGACCTGCAATACAAGGGAAAGATGACGCTGACATACAAAATTGTATAATACAAAGTACGATGGCTTCGTAAGCTATAAATAGCTTATTTCAGTGACTTGGTAATGCTACTTCTTGTAAATGATAATAAGATGAATCGTAAAATATCAAAGATTTTGACCTAGTGTAGCACTAGGTCAAATATTAAAGTATAAAAAGCTCATAAACGTTTTAATCATCATTTATTAATTATTGAGCTATTAATTACTGAGCTCTTAATTATTTAGCAAGCTCACGTGCAATCGCATGATGCCCAATATCACGGCGATAATGTGCGCCATCAAAGCTAATGGCAGCAGTAACCGAAAGTGCGGCTTGTTGCGCCTCTAAAATACTATCGGCTAAGGCAGTGACACATAATACGCGCCCGCCATCAGTAACTACCGATTGCTCATCATTAGGATTAATCGCTGTACCCGCATGAAATACTTTTACTGATTTATGAGGGTCAGTGCTAAGCGCTGGTAATCCAGTAATAGAATCGCCTTTAGAAGAAGACTCAGGATATCCTTTAGACGCCACAACAATACCAAGAGCAGGGCGCGCATCCCATTTTGCTTGCTTAGGTAATTGTCCTGCTAATCCTTGACTCACCAAATCTACCATTGAAGACTGTAGACGCATTAAAATAGGCTGTGTTTCTGGGTCACCGAAACGGCAATTAAATTCAATTACAAAAGGATTGCCTGATTCATCAATCATCAGACCCGCATATAAAAACCCAGTATAAGGATGACCGGCAGCTTTCATGGCATCAACGACAGGCTGAATCACTTGTGCCATGACCTTATCATGAATCTCTTGAGTAACCACTGGGGCAGGAGAATAGGCACCCATACCACCAGTATTCGGTCCAGTATCGCCTTCGAAGGCACGTTTATGATCTTGGCTGGTCGCCATTGGCAAGATATTCTCGCCATCAATCATACAAATAAAGCTGGCTTCTTCCCCTTGTAAAAACTGCTCAATCACCACACGACTGCCCGCATCGCCAAACTTATTGTCGGCGAGCATATCCTCAATCGCAGCATAAGCTTGCTCAATGGTTTCAGCAACGATAACGCCTTTACCAGCGGCAAGACCATCGGCTTTAATCACAATCGGGGCGCCTTGCTCATCAATATAGGCTTTGGCGCTGACGACATCGGTAAAGCCTTGATAAGCGGCAGTGGGAATATTGTTAGCTGCCATAAATTCTTTGGCAAAAGTTTTTGAGCCTTCTAGTTGGGCACAATACGCAGTCGGACCCCAAGCTCGTATACCCGCATCACGGCACGCATCGATAATACCTGTCACTAATGGCGCTTCAGGACCAACGATAACCATGTCAATCGCATTATTTTTGCAAAAATTGATGACTGGACTGTGATCAGAAGCACTGGCAGCAGCATCTAAAATAACATTTTTACATTTATGCTCAAAAGCTGTGCCCGCATTACCCGGAGCGACGTAGACTTGTTGCACATTAGCATCTTTAGCACACTGCCATGCCAATGCGTGTTCGCGACCACCTGCGCCAATCACTAAAATATTCATCATACATCTTGCCCTTAGCGTTAAGAGTTAATAGCTATTTAATAGCGACTGCGTTAATAACGACGTTGTATTTTATCGTTAGCTCATCATTAAATATCTTGCCGTATTCTAACAAAAAATTGACCTTGATTGCCATTTGTATCCACTTGTCGGCACGCAATGATAACAAGGTTTTGGCAGCTAACATAAACTCAGCTATTAAAAGTAAAAATTTGTTTGATAATTAGATAAGAAACGTCATGGGAGCTAAGCGGTAGAGTAAACTATGAATGATTAGTAGAATAAAATTTATACGTCCTATTAATAAATGTTATTAGAGAAGTTATGACTCATGAAATGATGTTGTAAGCATCAGCTATGACAGCAGGTGCGTTACAATCTAATGGGTAAATAAAGCATAAACTAAATCTAAAACATAGCGTAAATACTAACTGAAATAATATTCATTACTTTTCATAAAAAAGGATCGGTGTTATGCCAAAATCTTCGCATATGACCCAAACATCTGCTACTGAGAATGACCTGAAAAATAAAACGCAAACTGTGTCATCGTTGCTTGAGCGTTTTTTACATTATGTCCCGAATGCGTATCAAATGCGTTTTGATGATAAAACGGCACATGAAGATATTGAGCGTTTATTAAGCTTAACCGATACCCAACCTATGATTTGGCATTTATATCAGTCAACAACCGATGCTGAAAATCAGCTACATTTAAAGCTCTATGGCAATCAGCAGCCGGTAACTTTGTCTGATGTCTTGCCTGTTCTTGAGAACTTCGGGGTGGCAGTTATCACCGCGCATACTTATACCTTTGATTTAGAAGGGCAGCCGATTTGGATGCAAGAGTATGAGCTTACCTTAGCGCATGTTGATAATGTCGATATGCAAGTGGTGCGCAGCCAGTTTGAAAACAGCTTACAAGAGATTTGGGCTGGGCGTGTCGATGATGATGGCTTTAATGAGCTAGTGTTAACCACCAAGTTAGATACTTATGATGTGGTGGTACTGCGAGCCTTGTCGCGTTATATGCACCAAGCGCGTGCTGGGTTTTCGATACGTTATATCCGACAGACAATGATTAAATACAGTGCCATTAGTGTGCTGTTGGCAGAATTGTTCGATGCAAAAATGAATCCGCAGTATAGCGCTAGCGAGCGTGCTGAGAAAATGGCACAGTTTCAAGAACAAATCATCACCGCGCTGGCAGAAGTGGATAGTTTAGATGAAGATCGTATTCTGCATTGGTATCTAGATTTAATTAACGCTATGCTGCGTACCAATTTTTATCAAGTCGATAGCAATGGCGAGCGTAAAGACCGCTTGTCGTTTAAATTCTTAGCATCGGCAATTCCTAATTTACCAAAACCAAAGCTAATGTTTGAAATATTCGTTTATTCACCGCGCGTGGAAGCGGTACATATGCGTGGCGGCAAGGCAGCACGAGGCGGATTACGCTGGTCAGATCGAGCAGAAGATTTCCGTACGGAAGTGTTGGGCTTAGTCAAAGCGCAAATGGTCAAAAACGCGGTGATTGTGCCCGTTGGTTCTAAAGGCGGCTTTATCGTCAAAACCAAAAGCATGGCAGATGGACGCGAAGCATTTCAAGCGGAAGGCATTGCCTGTTATCAAGCATTCCTACGTGGCATGCTCGATGTCACCGATAATATCGTTGATGGAAAAATTGTCCCGCCAGCCAATACCGTGCGTCATGATGACGATGACCCTTATTTGGTGGTTGCTGCTGATAAAGGCACGGCTACATTTTCGGATATTGCCAATGCGCTATCTGCAGAATATAACTTTTGGCTAGGCGATGCATTTGCCTCTGGTGGTTCGGTCGGTTACGACCATAAAGCCATGGGAATTACAGCGCGTGGCGGTTGGGAGTCAGTAAAACGTCACTTCCGAATGCGCGGCATGGATATTCAAAATCAAGATGATTTTACCGTGATAGGTATTGGTGATATGAGCGGTGATGTCTTTGGTAATGGTATGTTGCGCTCAACGCACACTAAGCTAGTGGCGGCATTTAACCATTTACATATTTTTATCGACCCCAATCCAGATACGGCAACGTCTTATGCAGAACGCGAGCGTTTGTTTAAACTGCCACGCTCAACATGGGAAGATTATAACAAATCATTGATTAGCCAAGGCGGCGGTGTGTTTGCCCGTACTGACAAAACCATTGCTATTACTCCTGAGATGAAAGCACTTTTTGCGATTAATGAGGACAGCCTTGCGCCCAATGATTTTATCAGCGCCTTGCTACGTGCGCCGGTTGATTTGATTTGGAATGGTGGCATCGGCACTTATGTCAAAAGTGCGGCTGAAACCAATGCCGATGTGGGTGACCGTGCGAATGATGCGGTACGCGTAAATGGTGGCGAGCTACGCTGTGCGATTGTTGGTGAAGGCGGTAACTTAGGCTTTACCCAACGCGGTCGTATCGAATATGCGCAAACGGGTGGTCGTATTTATACCGATGCCATTGATAATTCAGGCGGCGTCAACTGCTCGGATCATGAAGTAAATATTAAAATCTTGCTTGGCAAAGTCGTTGAAGAAGGAAAAATGACCCTTGAGCAGCGTAACGAGCTGTTAGAGAGTATGACCGATACCGTTGCAGAATTGGTATTGCGCCAAAACTATCTGCAACCGCAAGCGATTGAGCTGAGTCATCTGCGCGCCGCGGCTAATTTAAGCGATCATCAGCGCTTTATTCAACTGTTAGAGGCGGAGCAGCGTCTTGACCGAGCGATTGAATACTTGCCAGCAGATGATGAAATCGCTCGTCGCCAAAAAGCGGGTAAAGGCTTGACCAATCCTGAACTGGCAGTGGTATTGGCGTATGGTAAAATGTGGGTCTATGATAATTTGTTATTATCCGATGTGCCTGATGCGCCTTATTTCGTCAATGAGTTACGCAAATATTTCCCCGCTGAGCTGTCCGATCGTTTCTTCAATGAAATGGTCGAACACCGTTTGCACCGCGAAATCATCAGCACGTATCTGACCAATAGCGTGGTCAATCGCCTCGGTATCGAAGCGTTATTCCGCTTAACGGAAGAAACAGGTCAGCCACTAGCGACTATCATCCGAGCTTATACGATAACGCGTGAAGTTTTTGAAGTGCCCGTTGTTTGGCAGTTGCTTGAAGCATTGGATAATAGAGTAGATGCCACGCGCTTGTTACAGCTAGAGCTGCGGTTACGTGATGCTATCGAGAGTGGCGTGATATGGTTTATCAATGCCTTTGGTCCAGACTTGAACGTCAATGATTTGATTGGACGCTTTGTCGGTAGCGTTGCGCAATTGACCCAAAAAGGTGGCTTTATCGAGCAAGAGTTTGCTCAGCATTTGCAACAAGAAACCACAAGCTTAATGCAAGATGGTTTGTCTGACAGTGATGCCACGCTATTTGCCATGTTGCCATATCATGTTGATGCCCTTGATACGGCGCGCCTTGCAGAGCGTTACGAGCGACCGGTCGCTGAGATTGCGGCATTATATTTTGAAGCGTATCAAGTGTTGCAACTTGATTGGATGATTAACAATATCGCCAACTTACCACAGCACGACTATTGGGATCGCCGTGCCCGTCATGCGCTCGCAAATGAAGTCACACGCGGTATACGCTTATTGATGGACACGCTACTGTCACAGCCAAATCCCGCACAAGCATTTATTGACTGGAAAGCTCGCCACAATAACTCACTTGTCGCTGTACAAGCAGAAATGCAAAAGCTGAATGAGCTGGCAAGTCGTGATGGTAATGTCGTTGGTTTATCGACCTTATCAGTATTGATGAGTGAAATCAGTGGTTTAGTGGTGAAATAATATCCGTAACTAAAACAACTGTTTATTGTCATGTTAATAAGACTATTAAGTTTCTTATTTAATAAGTGGCTCTAAACGTACCATTTTGCCATTTTTTTCTACCCATACTTTATCCCCGTCATCGCGATAGCGGGTGAATTGCGGTGCAAAGATAACTTTTGCTTGATTGTTTATAACGCCATATTTACCTGCCTGCTGATACATATACAGCTGGTGATAAAGCAATTTGGTAATGGGCGCACTTGATGCTAAGCGTAATTTACCAGTGTCATCAACAATTTGCGCGCTAACAATCTCGTCTTTGATATCTTCACTAAATCCTGTTGCGGTACTGCCTGCAACCAAAGTGCTGCGTAAAAATAGTAGCGGTGTCACATTACTATTAAAAGCTTCCAAATGCTGATTGGGCGCAAACGGAATAATAATTTTATGCTGCTGATTAATAAGTGCGGTTTTTTGTTGCAAGCGGACTTGCAGATATAAGGGTTTATCGGTACAAGGATTTAAGGGTTGTAGTGCATCATAAACCTGAGGAACCACCCACGTGCCTTTATCATCTAACAAGCCTACTTTGATGGGTGCTTTTTTCATGCCAGCCGAGGCAATCACAAAATAGTCGCGATCTTTATTACTATTATAATGGGCGTGGCTGATAGCAGCAGGTAGTAGGGCGCGTGGTGCTCTTGCTGCACGCAGCCGTGGAGTAGGGACTTGAGTTTTTTGTTGAAGTTGTTTAGATTGCTTAGCACTGGTTTTTACTGGTAGTCGCAGTGACTATCCCTTGTTTGCCCTGCCGCTGCGCCCAGACGTATTTGTTCATCAGTACGTAGGCATTGCTTAATTTATCTAAAACAACGCTACCAGTTTGGTCTTGCAGCTGCTGAGTGCCATTTGCTAAAGTGCCTAGCTTGCCGGCAAATTTTTGCTTATCATCAATGCGTTTAAAATAACTACTCGGCAAGGTATCAGCACAGTTTATCGATGCTGATGCTGGGGTCGTCACCGTCAAAGCCAAAATCGACAAACTAATAGGTAGGACAATTGCTTTAGCGCGATTAAGGTTGGTTTTCATCATCATCACAATCATAGCCATAGTCTGAAGCGTTGTCATACACCCCCCTTACCTCAATGCTTTAACTGGCGACTCTAGAGCAACCTTGACCACTAATTTCACTATAGCCACCTGAGAGTTTCTTGACATGGATTTGGGTAAAAATACGTGCCTTCAATGCTTGCACATGAGAAATAATACCGATTATCTTGCCCTCTTGTTGTAAGTTGGTCAAAGTATCAAGGGCAATATCCAGTGATTCTTCATCAAGCGTACCAAAGCCTTCATCCAAAAATAGGGAATCGACGCGCGTATTTTGGCTTGCCATTTGCGATAAACCAAGCGCTAGAGCAAGGCTGATAATAAAACCTTCACCGCCAGATAAGTTTTTGGTACTACGAATATCACCCCCTTGATAATTATCAATCACATTGAGCTCAAGTGGATTATTATTATCAGGTGTCAATAAATAACGGTCGCTCATTTTCTTTAATTGCATATTGGCATGATTAATCATGACTTGAAAGGTCAAGCCTTGCGCAAAATTGCGGTATTTTTTACCATCTGCTGAACCGATAAGCTCATACAACTGTTGCCATACTTGTAGCGCTTCTTTTTGAGCATGAATAGCCGTATTTTGCGTGGTCTGTACCATTTTCTGTTGCTCATTGGCTCTTAATTGCTGCTCAAACGCGCCAATTGTACCCAAGCGCTGCTCAATATCTGTTTTAAGCTCATTATGCTTGCTGGCAAGGCTGTCTCGATTCTCATCGGTCAGTTCGGTTAATGCCATCGATAACTTGGCATCAAGCGCTTGCTGGGTCTGCTTGCATTGCCGATTGGCGTGATTTAATGCCTGTTCAATAGCGGTGTGTTGTTGTTGCAGTGTATCGCGCGTTGCTTTGGGCAGTCGCGCATTGATGAAATCCGTTTCAGTAGCAAACTGTGATTGTATTAACAAGCGGCTAAATTCACGTTCTTGCGTGTGTAGCGTGCCAGCTATGGCGTCAAGCTCAGTGGCTAATTGCTGCGCGCGGCTTTGTAATTGCGATAGTGCCTGCTGACTTTTATCTAGCTGACTTTGTGCTTCTGTCTTTTTAGACTGGGCGTTATTAAAGGTAGTATGCAAACGACTACTTTCGTCATCAGGGTCTTTATCAGCGAATTTTTGGGTTCTCTCGTCTTGCAACTGTGTAAGCGCCGTCATTTGTGCTTCGATACGAGTATTAAGCTTGCTAAGCTCAAGGCACTCATTATTTAGCTGTACTTGCTTGGTTTCTATGAGCGTTATTAATCGACCACTTTCTATTTGTAGGGTTTGGACGCTGTCTTTTTGAGTATAAAAATGCTGTTTTAGCTGGGTTAAAGCCATACTGAACTGGCGCAAGTGCTCAATAGCTAGATTGCTATCCTGCTGATTAAGAACTATGTTGTCCTGAATACTGTTATTTAATACTGATAGCGTATCAGTTATGGCACGGGTGAGGGCATTGGCATCTGTTACTGAGCCGTTTAGATGACTGTGATAGTTATCAGCTGCATAGGTTTCAATCACAGTGGCTACCGCCGCTATTATGGTGGTCAGCTCCGCAAAATTTGCCTGTAGCACGTTATCTATGTCGTCTATTCTTTGGGTATTCAGCCTGATATCGGTAGTGATTTTATGATTGTCATTTTGAGAATGCTGTTGCTGCTGTTGCGCATGGTCAAGTGCTTTGGTCATCTCAGTCAATGTTTGAGACAAGCGGTCATATTGGTTAAGCGTCGTTTTGATATGTTCTTTTTTTTGATTTAGTGCGACTTTGGGGTCGTTGATTATAGCTAATAAGTCCCTGAATAATTGCGAATCTATGCTTGGGCTTATGCTTAAGTTATCGTCAGTATCGCCATCGAACTGCTGCGAAACGGTCAATATCTGATGACTGATGTCTTTTATCGACTGCAGGATAGGTTCAATAACCGTGTCACCCGCTTCGGTTGTCCTAAACGTTGTACCAAATATTGTGTTCAACATTGCGGTGCTTAGTGCATTGATATCGGTACACAACGTTTGCGCTTGCGTGCGTAATAGGGCAAGTTGATTGTTTTCATGTCGTAGCTGATTTTGCTTGCCTGCATATTGGCTTTGAGCATCTGATAACGTGTGCGTTAAGGTGTCTATCAGTACCTCAATATCCATCATTTTTTGCCGTGTTTGCTCCGTTAATGAGGTCTCATGCTGACTGTGATGACTGTCCAATAGAGGATGCTGATTTTCATAAGGATGTTCGCGCGCGCCGCATAGTGGACAAGGTTCGCCATCCTGTAATTCGATAATATAACTCTCAAGCTTCGCCACTTTTTGTAGGGCTTCAAGGTAGGCTTGCGTGTCTTGACGTTGGGATTTTGCGGTTTGGATATCTACTTCATGATGAATGATGGCAGCCTGAAGCGCGCTCAAGGCGTGCTGCATATCAGGTATATCAGCGCTGCCGCGAGTAATTTTTTCTGAGACATCCGTCAGCTGTTGTAGCCCAAAGCGCAGTTGATCGCTGTGCTGAGTGAGGGCGTTGATATCATCAATATGCGCGCGCAGCTCATTTGGCGACTTATCTTGGAGTAAGGCTGCTTGCTGTTGTTGTAATGCGTCGAGTGCTTGTTTTTTTTGTTCAATGAATTGGTTGGCGGCTGCTTGCTGCTCTATGAGCGTCGCGCGTTGTTGTTGCAACTGGTGGTTTGCATTTTGATATGCCTGTTTACTATCATTTGATTGAAGATTGCTTGGAAGCAGCGATTTTATGCGCGCACAGTGATTATTAAAGGTAATAATATCGCTATCAATACCATTGAGTGCACTACGCTCATGTAAATAGCTTTCGATGCGGGACAGCTCACTTTGATTTTTTTGCGCTGCTATTTGATGGGTCGACATCTCTTGTGATAAGTACTGGATACTCGATGACAAGACAGTCTGACGCTGAGTGTCAGTGGCTACTGTGTGCGTGTGCTGCTGTATCTGGGCATCGAGTTGGCGCACGCTAGCAATAATGGGTAGGGTATCGCGTAGCTCATTTGCCTGTTGTATTTCCGACGCACTGGCAGCGTTAAAACTGGTAATAGCGTGTTCTAGTAATGTCGTTTGCGTAGGGATTTTATCGAGTAAAATGTGATGTTCATGGTTAAGATTTTTGCTGATATCGCGACTATGCGTCAGTGCTTGAAAAACACTTTCAATCTCAAGCGCTTTATTTGCGGCATTTAGGCGCAAAGCATTGGGAATAAAGTCTTGCTCATCTTTAGTGGCGCTCGTTACTGCGGTTAAATTTTGTGCTAAGTGTTGTTTTAATTGCGCGATATCCGACAGCCAGTCCAGATGCTGAGTGACGTCGTTAAGCGCTTGTCGCTGCGTTTTTTGTAAACGTTGCTGCGCTTGTAAATCAGCGGTCAGCTGCGTTTCTTCTTCCGCACTTAATAAGGGCAAACTGTCCACGCCCGCTTGTAATTTAGCAAGTTCATGCTCTTTATCGCGTTTCTTCTCAAAGACGTTTTTGGAGATTTGCGCATAAGTAGCCGTGCCAGTAATTTTTTCTAATATCGCGGCTCTATCGGCAATATCTGAATTTAAAAAAGCGGCAAAGCCACCTTGTGCGAGCATAATGGAGCGGGTAAATTGGCTAAAATCCATGCCAATCAATTCTTTAATAAAGGGTGCTGTTTTAGACTTAGCATCCTCTAAGATGTCCCCTGTTGCCACGTCACTGATTTCATGAATAATAGCAGCAAGTTTGCCTTTAGGTTTTTTATGCGCGCGATGCTGATACCAAAAACAGCGGTAATGCCTGCCGCCAATTTCTATAACCACCTCAGCGCAACACTCGCCAGTGCCTTGGGTCATCATCTCGTTAGAGGATGCCGTAATATCACCCAGTCTCGGCGTTTGGCTATAGAGTGCTAAGCAAATCGCATCCAAAATAGTGGTCTTACCAGCCCCAGTCTGTCCGGTAATGGCAAAAATCCCTTCATTAACAAACGCAGGGTGGGTGAAGTCAATATGCCACTCACCTTTGAGGGAGTTTAGGTTTTTTAAGCGTAGTTCAATCAAGCGCATGGGCAGGTCTTATAGGTTGGGTAAACGCTAAATGCTGTAAAAAAGAATGCTATAAAAATATGGTATCGTGCTGAATTTTATTCTGCGTGATGGTCTTTATCATAAATTTCATGAATAATTTGCTCGTAAGCATGGCGTAAGGTCAGTTTTTGCGCGTCAGTGACTTCGTTGACCAATAAACAGCGTTCGAATACTTCCAATTCATTTAAATCTTGCAAGGTTTCAGAAGCTGACTCTTGATTGAGCACTTTATTATAAGTAGACAGGTTTTTAATCTTCAGTATCTCACAGGACAAGCCGTCCACCATGGCAGCTATCTGTTCGCGCAGATTGGCAACAATATCATCACCCGTATAAACCACCTCAAGCCAAATCGGCTCTGACGCTGAGCGTGACTGGGTGAGAGTACAAATAGTCGCCTTGATGGTTTGCATATCACCGGACACTTGCGCTAAAGGCTGAAAACAAGGGATGGGAAGGGCGGACACGCGCATTTGTGATTTATCGTCATTTAGTAAATTAACTTCTGCTACTGTGCTTCCTATGTTTTGTACAACCTCTATATTGTCTACGTCATCAAAACCAAATAAATCGTCTATAAAATTATGACTGGCCGCGGTGTGGTTGGCTGTTTTTTGTGCTGCCGTCTTTTTATTATTAGGCGGCAGATTTAGTGTAGAAGGGTTAGATGTAGAAGAGTTAAATAGTGCCGCGACATCGTCTGCTGCTGCGCCAAATTGTACCAATAACACCTGCTTTTGTTGGCGCGCTTCACCAAAACCCATGGCAATGGGTGAGCCAGAATAGCGGATATGCTCACGTCCGCCAACGCGCTGCGGCACATGCAAATGCCCAAGCGCCACATAATCAAAATAGGGACTGAACATTTCCGCAGATATTTTCCCTAAATTGCCAACATACAAATCCCGTACGCCATCGTCAGTCGTGGTGCTGCCGCCAGCGGCAAATAAATGTCCCGTAGCAATAATAGGAATATGGCGAGCGTGTGTCTTTGCAAGCACTTGTTGATGGTTTTTAGCAATAGCAGCGACTGCATCATAATGCGCGCGGATACCGCTGATGACATTAGCATCCTTGCTGTCCATCGACTCGCCAGCGCCACTGCTACGCACATCGCGGTCGCGCAAATAAGGTACTGCGGCAATAATGCAATAAGGCAAATCGCTGCTATCGTGCAAAATCAGCACTTCGTCGCGTACGTCTTCACAAGCGGTACCGATGACATGAACGTTTAAAAATTTCAATATTTGACTGGGTGCATCTAGAAAGGTTGGAGAGTCATGGTTGCCCGCCACAATAACCACATGTTGGCAACATGATTTTGATACCGTGCCCAAAAACTCATAATATAACGCTTGAGCGCGATTACTGGGTGTCATGGTATCGAAAATATCACCTGCGACAATGAGTACATCTACTTGTTGGGTCGCAATCGTGTCAGCAAGCCAGTTTAAAAATGTCACGAACTCATCGTAACGCATACGTCCATAAAGCCGACGTCCCAAATGCCAGTCGGAGGTGTGCAGGATAGTTAAGGGAACGGCAGTAGAGACAGACATAGTTGGACTTAATTGAGAAGGGAAGACAGCGATTATTCTAGCAAGAATTGGCGGGGTTTGCTGCAGGATAAGTTATGAATAACAACTGACAAATTCTCTAAAAATCCAGCCAATGTGGGGTCAGTGACTTTACAGGTCTGCGCTTGTGCAGGAAGTATGAACAATAAGGATAGACATGATGCGGAAAATAAAATTTTAAATGTTGTCATATGACACCTCTCAAATACTCATGAAATAATAAGATATTATGGCCACATAAAAAATAATTTACAATTGTCTATTAATTTAATTGTAATAATTTTTTTATATTTTGAAAACAGTATCGATGTTTTTTAAAATAAAGACTTGACATCGTTATATCACTTCTAATGTCTTTACTCAACTTTAGCATACAATAAGTTTTTGTTCGAAAAAATCCCCCACCAGTGCAATGACGAGTGAGGGTTATTATTTAAAAATAAGCTTTTAACTTAACCAATTATTAACTGCTCCAAGCTATCGTCCGCTTTTTGCTCGGCTACATTTGAAACCATCGATAAGGCATGGGCTTGCTGACCTATAAAATTGTCTTTTGGGGTGGCTGCCGTACCGCCGCGAAGCCAATTCTCATGTGTATCACTAACGTTTTGATTGTGCTGCTGGTGATTGACGTTATACCAAGCCAAGTCATGATGCAGTGCCACCACATCGCCCATAATCAGTAGCGCTGGCGTTGGCAATTGCGCTTGTTCTTGCAACGCGACAATGGTGCCAATGGTGCCGGTCAATACTTGCTGATTGGGCATACTGGCATTAGAGACTATCGCGATAGGTGTGTCGGCGGCACGCCCAGCGTCAATCAAGCCTTCGGTCAAACGTGCTAATGAGTGTAGCCCCATATAAAAGACCACCGTCTCATCGGTATTCAGGAAATTTTTAAAGTTGCCGTTTGGTGCGCCTGCCTTTAAAAATCCGGTGACAAAGCGTACCGATTGCGAATGGTCGCGGTGGGTCAGCGGAATTCCGGCATAGCTGGCTGCCGCATTTGCCGCCGTAATACCCGGTACAACTTGGTAAGGGATATGATGCGCGCGTAAGCTTTCAATTTCTTCACCACCGCGACCAAAGATAAAGGGGTCACCGCCTTTTAGTCGTACCACGCGGCGACCTTCTTTTGCTGCATTGACTAACAGCTCATTAATGCCCAATTGCGCCACGGCATGATTGCTGCGTTTTTTACCAACGTATACTTTATCAGCATCACGGCGGCACAAATCCAGAACTTGTGGTGAGACTAACGCATCATAAAAGACGATATCCGCTTGCTGCATTAACCGTAACGCTTTAAAGGTGAGTAGCTCAGGGTCGCCCGGTCCTGCACCCACGATATACACTTCACCAACGGGCTGTTTTTCTGACTGGATTGCCTCGTTTTTTTCTTGCAATGATAAGGTCTGGACGTTTGATAACTCCGCACTTTTACTGATTTGCATGGCGGTATGGTCTAAATCGGCTTGTAATTGCACGGCTGCTTGGGTTTCATTTCCAGCAAATATCAGCTCACTAACTTGACCTTCAAAGGCGCGTTCCCAAAACTGGCGACGTCCGGTTAATGTCGGTATTTTTGCTTTAACCTCATGCCGAAACTCGCCAGCAAGCTTTGCTAATTTGCCATAGCCTTGCGGAATTAAAGTCTCAAGGCGGGCACGTAATAACCGTGCGAGCACCGGTGCTTTGCCGTTCGATGAAATACCAATAACAATCGGGTTACGATCGACGATAGCCGGGAAAATAAAGTCGCATAAATGTGGCGTATCGACCACGTTCACTGGAATATTTAATTCGGTAGCATCAGCATGAATTTGATGATTCAGACTTTCATCATCGGTCGCGGCAATAATCACCCGCGACCCTGTCATATATGTTTTATGATAATTCTCGTAAATCAGCTCGTGCTTATTGTGATTGCTATCATTAGTGAGCAAAGCTTGCAGCTCGGCGCAAATACTGGGCGCAAGAATAGTAATACAGGCGCCAGCGCGGCGTAGCAAATCTGCTTTACGCAGCGCCACATCACCACCGCCAACGATGAGCACTTTGCGGTCTTCTAATTTAAAAAATAGCGGAAAGGTATTCATAATACAACCAGTCATTCAATTTTGTAGTTAACGCTATTATGAATTATGACACACCGCAGCTCACGTTGCGTATTGGCATTAGTATATTCCATTTTTTAATGTGAGCAGTGATTTATTCGAAGAAAGGGAATAGCTGTGAGGAACTTGGTATGTCGTATTTGATAGCCGTATTAGAAGGAATAGGCTTGGTGGAAATAAAAATAAAAAAATCCCCACTTACACTATATAAGCGGGGATTTATGCTGTTTTTAGAAGCGCTATTAACTTAGAACTAATATTAACAACGCCTTTTAGCAAACAGGCTTATAGCTGAGTATGCAAACCACATTCGCGATGCTCTTCTACTTTAGTAGGGTCAAAGTAGTCAAACTCGTTCGGTAGGCTATTTTCTTCTAAATACACATCTAAATCAGCATCCGTTTTTTCAAACAATGGCGCTACTTTTAACACGCCGTCTTTTGATAAGCTTAGC
Source organism: Psychrobacter urativorans (assembly GCF_001298525.1). NCBI lineage: Bacteria > Pseudomonadati > Pseudomonadota > Gammaproteobacteria > Moraxellales > Moraxellaceae > Psychrobacter > Psychrobacter urativorans. The sequence goes on along the minus strand of NZ_CP012678.1, from coordinate 404,483 downwards.
ACATCAAGACCTTGACGGAATTCAGTTTGATCTTTACGAATGGCATTGAACCAAACGTCAGGCTTTAGTTCATTCAGCGCACGGCGGAATGGCTCAAGTTTCACTTGGTCAGTAAATTCGTCATGCAATGGGTTATCAATCCCTGGGATACCTTCCATGGTCACATCACGATGCGCCGCAGTTTGTTTTGGGATATAAGTGATGACGTTAAGGTTTAAGTCACGGATAACTTTATTCGCAAATTGATACGTGGCATCGGTGTTGTAACCAGAATCTACCCATAAAACCGTGATATCGGGGCGTTGTTTAGCTACCAAATGCAAAATTGCTGATTCATACGGACGGAAGTTGGTAGTGATGATTGGGTTTTTGGCTTGGGTCAATGCCCACTCAACGATTTGCTCAGGCGTTTTGCCTTGTAAATCTTGGTTGGCTTGGTCGATGTCTAGATTTGGGTGTAATTGGCTCATGATAAAATCCTAGGTTGATAATTGATTAAAAGTTGTTTGGTAACCACAAAAAATTTAAGAACAATAATTTAAAAGCAATAACGACTTATAATATATTTAAAATATTAATGCTACGCACCTGAAAACATCGGTAAAGCAGTAGCATCTTGACCATCATAAGCGCTGGCAAGGGCAGTGAATGCTTGGCTAATCCCGCCTTCAACACCCGATTGCACGTCATGTTCGCTTAGCACAAAGCTATCAGCGCCAACCCGTAGCAAATAGGCAATTTGATCGCGACCAAAGGCGCCTGCCATGCGAATCTCACCTTTATAACCTAACTGGCGTAGCGTTTGGGCAAAGCTAAAGCCGCGACCATCAGCGAAGGCGGGCACATGAATAACAATCAGCGCTTGCGTTAATAAAAAATCACGCAAGCCTACCAACACATCGGTATCCGTATTCGAGGTCATCCAAAGCCCTAAGCGACTGCTGTGCTCGGTTAAGAGCGCATAAACCTGTTGTAATAATCCGCTGGCAAGTTCGCCTGTTGGTTTTAATAAATCAGTGAGGGGAATCAGGATATCGGGCTTGTCTTGCTTGTGCAGCAGCTCGCTCAAGGATAGCTCGGTAAGCGCCACGCCATCTGGTAGCTCAGCGGTGGTCAGCGCCTGCCACGTATCTTGATTACTGATATCAACACCTTGGCTGTTTAGCACATGATGATTACCCATAGACCTTCTCCTTAAATGGGGCAATGCCCACGCGATCGACCAGATCACCAAAGCGTTCTACCTCGTTATCGCTATCGCCGCGCAGCTCAAGATAAGTATCTAAAATAACTTGTAGGGTGCTGGCAACATCGTCAGCGGCAACCGCACGACCCAATATTTTACCGAGCTTGGCGTCATTACTTGAGTTACCACCCAAGCTGATTTGATACCAATGCTCACCTTTTTTATCCACGCCTAAGATACCGATATCGCCGGTGTGGTGATGGGCACAGGCATTCATACAGCCGGACATATTTAAGCGGATATCGCCCAAGTCGTAGAGATAATCGAGGTCATTAAACTGCTTTTCGATTTGCTCAGCGATATTATGCGTGGTGGCATTCGCCAGCGAGCAGTAATCCCAACCGGGGCAAACAATCATATCGGTTAAGGTATTGATATTGGCACGGGCTAAATGTAGCGCTGCCAACTGCTGCCATAGCTCATATAAATGATTGGTTTGTACATCAGCAAAGACCAAGTTTTGCTGATACGTACCGCGCAACTCGCTAAAGCTATAACGGTCAGATAGGTCAGCTAAGGCGTCCATTTGATCAGCGTTGACGTCACCGGATGGGATGTATTTACCATCAACCAAGCCCGCTTTAAGAGAAATCACCACAGCGCGGTAGCCTGCCACCTTGTGCGCAACAGTATTTTGGGTGTACCAATTGGCAAAATCTTTATCCGCACTCAGTTGCTGTTGCAGTTCAGACTGCACCTGTAGCGCATCAAACGACTGATAATCAGGCGCGGTAAAGAAGCTGGCAGCGGTGGCAAAATTATCGTCATTTAAGGTCAGCGCGCCATCTTTAGTATGCGCTTCCCATTCGGCATCGACCAGCTTAGCAAAAGCTGCCGCACCCATGCTTTCTACCAAGATTTTGATACGGGCTTTATATTTATTATCACGGCGACCATGTAAGTTATACACGCGCAAAATGGCATCAAGGTAGCTGAGCAAATGCTGGCGCGGTAGGAACTCATTAATGGTTTTGCCAATCACTGGCGTACGACCCAAGCCGCCACCAACCAACACTTCAAAACCTATCTCACCGGCTTCATTTTTCTTCACATGCAAGCCAACATCGTGGACTTGGGTCGCGGCGCGGTCATTTTCCGTACCAATCACTGCAATTTTAAATTTGCGCGGTAAAAAAGCAAACTCAGGATGAAAAGTTGACCACTGACGGATAATTTCACAATACGGACGCGGATCGGCGATTTCTTCTTGATGAATACCCGCATACGGGTCAGTGGTGGTATTACGAATACAGTTGCCCGAGGTTTGAATCGCGTGCATTTGCACCGATGCCAAATGCGCCAAAATATCCGGCACATCTTCGAGTTTTGGCCAGTTCAGCTGAATATTGGTACGGGTGGTGAAGTGACCATAACCCTTATCATACAGGCGGGTAATCTCAGCTAACTTGCGCAATTGATAGCTGGCAAGTAAACCGTAGGGAATCGCAATACGCAACATGGGCGCGTAACGCTGAATATAAAGCCCATTTTGCAGGCGCAGCGGTAAAAACTGCTCTTCTGGTAGCGAGCCGTCCAAAAAGCGCTGAGTTTGGTCGCGAAATTGGGCGACTCGTTCCTCAACCAACGTTTGATCAGCGTAATTATATTGATACATGACGTAATCTCAATTTCAAATTTATAAAAGCGGATAGCAAAAAGATAGGGTAGCAAAAATGAAACAATAAACCATGCAATAAAACACGGTAATAGTAATAAAAAGTACCAATAAAAAAGCACTAATAAGAAGTATCAAAAAAAAATACAAATGATTTTTGTGTATTGCCGTCAGTTTCTGACAGGTTAAAACGGCTCAACAACCAAACAGCTTTACATCATATAAGCTTAATGTTTTAAAGATAAATTCCTTTAAGTCATATCCATAGTAAAACACAGCATAAATTTTCATAACGAAAGTTAGGTAGCCTATAGGCATCCGCTAGTTAGCGACTGCTTATGCGAAAATCAGCAAAAAACATTAAGCAAAAATGCATCAAATGAATGAATAGTAACTTTACCTCATCTTCCCTCTGTTTAGGATTCTCATGACCCAACTTGCCGATACTATCTCAAAAGACGCCATCTCAAAAAATACGTCAAAACTTGTACCACCTCATGGTAGCAGCGAACTAAAGCCGTTATTATTAACCGGTGACGCCCGTGCTCAAGCACTCAAACTTGCTGCAACCTTACCGCAAATCACCTTAAGCTCACGTGAGCGCGGTGATTTGATTATGCTCGGTATTGGCGGCTTTACGCCACTTGATGGCTTTATGAATCAAGCCGATTGGCAAGGTGTGGTGGATAATATGCGTCTGCAAACAGGCGCGAATGCAGGCTTATTTTGGCCAATCCCGATTACCTTATCTGCGCCGAAAGCGACTGCTGATAGCCTGAATAAAGGCGATAAAGTAGCACTAGTTGCCGAAAGTGGCGAGATTATGGGTGTCTTGACCGTTGAAGAAACGTACACCATTGATAAAGAACATGAGTGTCAGCAAGTCTTCACCACCACTGACTCTGAGCATCCGGGCGTTCAGCAAGTGCTCAGCCAAGATGAGGTGAATATTGCCGGTAGCGTTGAAGTGCTCAGCGAAGGCGAATTCCCAACCCTGTATCCTGAAACTTATAAAACCCCTGCACAAACTCGCCAAATACTGGCGGATAAAGGTTGGAAAACGGTTGCGGCATTCCAAACCCGTAACCCAATGCACCGCTCACATGAATATTTAGCCAAAATCGCAATTGAGATTTGTGATGGCGTCTTGGTGCATTCATTACTTGGCGCGCTAAAACCGGGTGATATCCCTGCCGAAGTCCGTCAAGAAGCCATTAAAACGTTAATCGATAATTACTTTAAACAAGATACGGTAATTCAAGCCGGTTATCCGCTAGACATGCGTTATGCGGGTCCGCGTGAAGCATTATTACACGCCTTATTCCGTCAGAACTATGGCTGTAGCCATCTGATTGTTGGACGTGACCATGCTGGTGTTGGCGATTATTATGGTGCGTTTGATGCGCAAACCATCTTTGAGAAGTTAGAAAAAGATGACTTGATTACTCAGCCATTAAATATTGATTGGACGTTCTGGTGTAATGCCTGTGGCGCGATGGCATCGAGTAAAACTTGCCCGCATGATGCGTCACAGCATGTGAAAGTATCGGGCACGAAATTGCGTAAAGCCTTATCAGAAGATGAGGAAGTGCCAGATAACTTTAGCCGTCCTGAAGTATTAGAGATTTTGCGCCGTTATTATGCCAATATCGCCAAGGAAGAGCGTGCTGAAGTGAAGTTAGTTGGTGCGTCTGCGGTATAAAAATTCCGTAGCTTCTATCATTAAAGAAATCATTAAAAAAGGTGCTAATTTTAAAGTTAGCACCTTTTTTTATATCTTTATTTTTATACTGTGATTCACATCATTAGCTGAATTTTAACTTAATACTAATTGGCTTGCCAGTTTTTGGTAATCACCCGCTAAAGTATCACCGCCTGAACAAAAATAGTTCAGCGCCGTTTTATCTTGGCTATCAATGGTGAGCTTACCATCCTTAAACTGCAAAAAGGTCACGCTATTATTGGCAACAGTCTGAAAAATCACGCCATGCGCTAGGTCTTGTCCCATCAACGTTGCCTTGCCCTCATAGCTGCAACTGGGATTTTTGATATCACCGCGCGCGCGTACTTTAATGTCAATCTCCGCCTCACCAAACGGACGTACCATCACTCCGACCCAGTCATAACCTTGCTGACGTTTATCATAGCTGTCAGTTGCGTAATCACCGATGACGGTTTGCACCGCTGGCGTGAGTTTGCTTTGTGTTGATAAGGCTGACGGTACGGGTGCGGTGTTTGCAACCACCGCTGATTGGCTGCTATTTAGGCTGCTGGCATTTAGATTATTAGTATGCGTCACGGTCTGACACCCTGTCAATATCATGAAGGCACTGGTGATAGCTGTAGAAAACAAAAATTTACGGTGCGGTAAGTGGGCTGATAAACAAAATCTGGTCATAAAAGTGCCTCGATAAGAATAAGGAAATCGGACTTGGGCATAACAATAACAGCAATTGCGATAAGGCAAACACGCGCAGCCGATATCTTAGCAAAAATTAGGGCACAGACTCTCCCTTAACCTTTGTCACATAAGGCTTATCGTCTTACTGCATAACCTTTTAGCCATATTGAATATTAAAGAATACCTAATAAAAGCACTTATGCCAAGTTAATAATTTGATAAGCGTTTTTGTCACTAAGCGATGACTGTGCAAACTGCTAGCATAGCTTTCATGGTTACTCTCATTATTAAGCTTCACTCTTTAATCATGAACCATGAACCATGAACATAGATACCGTATTAAACCTCAACTCTTAAAACTAAATTTTTAAAAAAAGAATACGCTAACCGCACTTTTATCGCATTTTTATTATAACGTTAACATTATAGAGAGCCACCGATGCCACATATTACTAAAGCTGCTATTCATAATAATACTTTATCTCAGCACACAACCCCTGTTTTACGGGCAGCGCAGACTCGCATGGCATCACGTGCAGTATGGATGGGTGGCGCGCTCACAACCGTATTATTGATGAGCGGTTGTAATCCCACCGAAGCCAATAAAGAGCAGTCGTCTGGAGATAATACCGCAGCAGCTGAGAGCAAAGATGTCAGCTTACTTAACGTGTCATACGATGTGTCGCGCGACTTTTATAAAGAATATAACCCGCTATTTACCAGTACCTATCAAGCCCAGCATCCCGATAGCAAGGTGGATATCAAGCAATCGCATGGCGGCGCTAGTAAGCAAGCCTTGTCAGTGGCTAATGGTTTACAAGCGGACGTCGTGACCTTAAATCAAGAAAGCGATATGAATATGCTGGTTGAAAAAGGGTTGGTTAAACCCGATTGGCGTCAAGCATTTCCGAATAATGCCGTCCCTTATCGTACCACCATGGTGTTACTGGTGCGTAACGGCAACCCGAAAAAAATCAAAGACTGGAATGATTTGGCGCGTCCCGATGTAGAAGTGGTCATGCCCAATCCAAAAACTAGTGGCACGGCGCGCTATGCCTTTTTGGGTGCCTATGGTGCAGGATTGCACCAGTTTAAAGAGTCAGTCGATTCGCCAACCCAGACCAATGACTTTATAAAAAAGATACTTTCAAACGTGGTGACTTATGACAATGGTGCGCGCGCAGCAACCACCAGCTTTACTCAGCGCGGCTTAGGTGATGTGCTCATTACTACAGAAAATGAAGCGCATTTGGTAGCAACGCAGCATGCCAAAGGTAAGGTTGAGATTGTTTATCCGAGCTACTCCGTTAACATTGATAACCCAGTGGCAATCGTCAGCGCAGTGACGGATAAAAAAGGCTCTACCGCCGCAGCAACCGCCTATCTTAAAGCGCTGTGGGACAAGCCTGCGCAAGAGCTGATGGCGAAAATGTATCTGCGTCCTAGCGATAAAGAGGTCTTAGCTGCCCATGCTAGCACGTTAAAAGACATTCAAACTTTTGAGCCAGTCGCTGTTTTTGGAGAGTGGGACAGCATTATGAATAAGTTTTTTGTGGATGGCGCACTATTTGATAAGTTGGCAGTAAAAACTGAAAAGTAAAACTGAAAAGTAAGACAGATATATGCTAACACCATGATTAGCACAATAAGCGCTTAAAAAACCCAATTGGCTGATCATCAGCCAATTGGGTTTTTTTAAAGCAGTATATATAAAATAATAGGGCACTCAAAAGCAACGATAACCTTCATTATTCCATTTTGGCAATAATATACGCATATTCATCATTAAAGATAATAAGATGGCGCTGTTAGCATACTTACATTCCACTAGACATTGACCACCTATCTATTTGAGGTAATTATGACATCATATCGCGCTGCTGACTTATCCACTCATACCGCCAAAAGCAAACGCCGTGCGGTGCTTGGTATAACTGGGGTTGCCTTAGCTATTGGCTTGACTGGCTGTAGTAATAATAATACAGCGGCAACCGCGCCTAATGCTGATGGCACGCCAGCTGCGACTGAAGGTCAAAAAATTGAGCTATTGAATGTCTCTTATGATGTGGCACGCGACTTTTATAAAGATTACAACCCACTATTTATTGAGCATTATAAAACCGAACATCCGAATGCCAACATCACTGTCAATCAGTCTCATGGCGGTTCTAGCAAGCAAGCTTTGTCAGTTGCTAATGGCTTACAAGCGGACGTGGTCACCATGAATCAAGGCTCAGACGTTGAGCTGCTTGAGAAAAAAGGTTTGGTTGCTAAGGATTGGCAAGAGGAGTTCCCAGATAAAGCCGTACCCTTTACCAGTACCATCGTATTTTTGGTACGTAAAGACAACCCTAAAGGTATCAAAGATTGGGCAGATTTAACCAAGCCAGGTGTTGAGATTGTCCTTGCCAATCCAAAATCGACAGGTAATGGGCGTTATGCCTTCTTAGGCGCGTATGGTTATGGTTTGCACGCGTTTAATAATGATGACGCCAAAACCCAAAGCTACGTAAAAGACGTGCTAAAAAACGTCAAAGTCTATGAAAATGGTGGACGTGCTGCCACGACGACCTTTGTTCAGCGCGGTATTGGCGATGTTCTTGTTACCTTTGAGAATGAAGCTAATCTTGCTGCCACTCAGTTTGGCGCGGGCAAAGTCGATATCGTTTATCCTAAATACTCGATTAAATCTGAAAGTCCAGTTGCCATTGTAAAAACAGTGACAGATAAAAAAGGCACGACAGCAGCGGCAAAAGACTATCTTGACTATTTATGGAGCGAGCCTGCGCAGCAATTGGCAGCTAACCTTTACTTGCGCCCAAGTGTGAAAAGCGTGCTAGATAAAAATGGTGATAAATTGCCACCTATCGAAACCTTCCGTCCGAATGATGCGTTTGGATCATGGGATGACATCATGAGTAAATTCTTTAGTGATGGCGGCGTGTTTGATAAATTAGCCGTAAATCCACCGCAGTAAACAGCCATCACAAAAGGATAAGGACAGGGTATATTGCCTGTCCTTATTGCCGTTACCCTGTTCGCTATTTTACGCTGGCAAGCTGCTGTCACGCTCTTTCTTGTTTTATCGTTTTTCTTAATCATAGAGCTGCTCTGGGTAATAATGCTTCGAATCAAAGAACATTGAACGCTACCACCCTAAAGCATACGATTCCTACAATAAATAATAATACCCATTACTAATCCCATGCTATGCCACATGACATGGATTTTTGATAGATGCCAGCAGATAGGCTATAGGACTTTACTATGAGTGTTACCCCTTCTCAAGCCAGCAATGCCACTCACAAAAAGGGCTGGTTAACCCGCTTGCGCCAGCGCAATGTGTTGCCAGGCTTTGGTCTGAGTATGGGCATTACGGTCTTTAGTTTGTCGTTATTGGTGGTGTTGCCGTTTGCGATGATGGCATATACCACAACGCAGATGGGTTGGAGCGGATTTTGGTCGACCATCAGTCAGCCGCAAGTTGCCGCGGCGATTAAATTGAGTATTTGGATGTCCTTCCTAGCGATGCTCACTAACATGGTATTTGGTACGTTGGTCGCGTGGGTATTGGTACGCTATGAGTTTTGGGGTAAGTCGCTAATTAATGCGTTGGTTGATTTACCCTTTGCCTTGCCAACAGCAGTGACGGGTATTTCTCTTGCGACTTTGTATGCACCGAATGGTTTAATCGGGCAGTGGTTTGACAAAATTGGTATACAAGTGGCGTTTACACCGATCGGTATTTGGTTGGCATTGGTCGTTGTGAGCTTTCCGTTTATTGTCCGTGCCGTACAACCCGTTTTAGCTGAATTATCGGTTGAATTTGAAGAAGCTGCGGCAGTATTGGGTGCGAATCGTTTAACGACTTTTAATAAGGTTATTCTACCGGAGCTGTTGCCAGCTTTACTCATGGGCGCTGGTATGATGTTTGCGCGCGCAACGGGTGAATATGGCTCGGTGATTTTTATTGCGGGTAATATTCCGATGGAGTCAGAGATTTTACCGCTGATTATTATCAGTAAGCTTGAGCAGTTTGATGTGCAAGGCGCATCCGCAGTCGCATTATTTATGCTGCTCATCTCATTTGTGATTTTATTAACCATCAACATTGTACAGTGGAAACTGTCACGCCGCGTAGGAGCACGCTAAGATGCAAATAGCCAATAGCTACGACTATCAAAGCAATCCTGCGACCAAAGATACGCCATGGATCCGACGCATTTTTATCACCATTGCGGTTCTTTTTATGGTCATCATGTTGGTATTTCCATTGTTAGCCGTGTTTTATGAAGCCTTTAAAGGAGGCTGGGAGCTTTATCTTGCCTCCTTGGTAGAGCCTGAAGCCTTGCAAGCGATTAAACTGACCCTTATTACGGCGGCGATTGTCTTGCCCATTAATATGGTGATGGGTGTGGCGATTGCATGGCTAGTGACCCGTTATCATTTTAAAGGCAAGCAGCTGGTCACGACCTTACTTGATTTACCGTTTTCAGTGTCGCCGGTGGTTGCAGGTTTGATGTTCGTGTTGTTATTCGGACTCAACTCTACGATTGGTGGCTGGCTTGAGGGTATGGGGATCCAAATCATTTATGCGGTGCCGGGGATTGTTTTGGCAACGTTATTTGTCACTTTCCCTTTTGTGGCGCGTGAATTAATCCCTTTGATGCAAACCCAAGGCGATTCTGAAGAACAAGCAGCATTGACGCTTGGTGCAACCGGTTGGCAGACGTTTTGGCATGTGACCTTACCGAATATTAAATGGGCACTATTATATGGTTTGATTTTGACCAATGCGCGGGCGATGGGTGAGTTTGGCGCGGTCAGTGTTGTCTCCGGTCACATTCGTGGCGAGACCAATACCATGCCGCTGCTCGTCGAGATTGCTTATAATGACTATAACTTCACCGCGGCATTTGCCTTATCAAGCTTACTTGCGGCTTTAGCCTTAGTCACGCTCTTAGTACAACAGGTGATGACCAAACTACAAGATCGTAAGTTTGCTAAATCTGAGCGGTTGGTCAGTGCGCCTGAACTGCCCGTTAGCGCCAATGCAACCATTCCTAACCGCGCTGAATAGTGGTGAAAATTGTAGTCAATCGCCATACAGTATGAGATAAAACCAGACAAAACGTTAGATACTATAAAAACGTTAGACATCATAAGAGATAATGCTATGAGCATCGAGATTCGGAATGTTAATAAGAAATTTGGTGATTTCACCGCTTTAAATGATATCAGTATCACTGTGCCGACTGGAAAGCTGACCACCTTATTGGGTCCATCAGGCTGCGGTAAGACAACCTTACTGCGCATTATTGCAGGGCTTGAATATTCAGACTCAGGGCAGATATTGTTTGATGAGTTGGATGTGACCAATACGCCGGTACAAAAGCGTCATATTGGCTTTATGTTTCAACACTATGCTTTATTCCGGCACAAAAACATCGCTGATAATGTGGCGTTTGGATTAACGTTATTGCCAAAAGCGGAGCGTCCTAGTAAAGCCGATATTAATAAGCGCGTTGCCGAGTTGTTAGAATTGGTACAATTGCCACAAGTCGCCAATGCTTATCCACATCAGTTATCAGGTGGGCAACGGCAACGTATTGCGCTGGCGCGTGCGCTCGCGGTCAAACCAAAGCTGTTATTACTGGATGAGCCTTTTGGGGCACTTGATGCTAAGGTACGAAAAGAGCTGCGCACGTGGCTAAAAAATATCCATCATGAACTGGGTATTACCAGCATTATGGTCACCCACGACCAAGAAGAAGCCCGCGCTGTATCTGATGAAATTGTGGTTATGAATCATGGTATTGTCGAGCAAGTAGGTACTTCCGAGGAGCTCATTCATCATCCCGCCAATGCTTTTGTGAGTGATTTCTTAGATTTGGTGTAGCGCATATCCCAGTTTTTTTGCAAAATTTTCATAATAAAAAAAGACCCAGTAATGTAATTTACTGGGTCTTTTTTTATTGTAGACAGCAATTATTTCTATTTCTGACCACTGATAACTAACACCTGATAATTATGAGCCAGCAAGTATTAGCCTGATTTTTTATTATTATAGGTTTGGTCTTGCAGGGTCTCATAAGTCGTGTCTAAGATATCCTGACACCATACGGGCAGATTACTCGCCATCTTATACCACATCCATGTACCATCACGCACACAATCTAAAATACCGAGTTTTTTTAAATGATTCAGATGTCGTGATACGGTTGGCTGTGGCTGATCGAGCATATCGACGAGCTCTTGCACACAGCGGGCTTGTTTTTGAAATAAAATTTGGAACAGCCTAAGACGAGTGGGGTCAGATAGGACTTTAAACAACTCAAGGGGCTGCATAGTAAACCGAGAATTAGACATAGAGTATTTCCCAAAAAATGCATAACGGCTGATGAGTGTAGACAAATATTAAACTTTATGAACACCGGTCTTTATTTCCAGCTTGTCGCTATTTTACCACCTTTCATCAAAAAAATTAGTAATGGTTACATTATTATAATAATACTCATAAAAAAAATTTTCTAAAAGTTATTGTAAATGGTAATAATTATCGTTATTATAATAACCGCTCAGTAAAATTATTTAAGAGTTTGATTGTTAAGCCAATAAAAACTGCGCTCATAACAGCTAGCCATAGTAGACATAACAGTAGGAGTCAGCACATGTACGTATGTATCTGTAATAACGTGAAAGATAAGCAAATCCAAGCGGCAATCGCTTCTGGTATTGATACCCTTGATGGTTTAAAAGATACGCTCGACGTGGCGACATGCTGTGGGTGTTGTGAGCCGATGGTGAATGATTATCTTTATGAACATCATGCCAATCTTGATGTGTTAGCCTTTGCAGTTTAACGATTATGCCCTAATTTTTTCATCTTATTAATAGCCTTACTTTTATATTATCTTGCTTTTTATATTGGATAAAGTAGGGCTTTCTGCTTTTTTATCACTCCTAATCTCATTACCGTCCATTCATCTCTTTATTCACTACTAATATAATTGAGACTACATCACACCACACTGGCGTTAGCTGGTTATTATTCTCAATTGGTATCTTATTCTTAGTTCCTAATGTTACAAGCCCTATGTTATCCATATGCTACACTGATTGTCTGACCATATCAGACATTTTGTCGTTTCTGATATTTAGTGTTTGGTAGTTGTTTTCTGGTAATTAATCATCGGTTTTTACTAATAAGTTTACCATCCATACTGTTGTTGCTATTTTTACGTTAAATCTGATGGACAAGGGTAAGCTGAATAATAAGGGAGTACACGTTATGATAGGCAGCCAAAAAGTCATTGATTATTTAAATTTTCTACTTGGTGGTGAGCTGGCGGCTCGTGACCAGTATTTCATTCATTCTGAGATGTATGCTGAATGGCATTTTGGTAAGCTGTATGATCGTATCAGCCATGAAATGCACGACGAAACCTTGCATGCCCAAGCTATTATTCGCCGTATTTTAATGCTGAGCGGCGCGCCAAAAATGACGGTTAATGAGATTCATATTGGCAGTACCGTTCCTGAGATGTTGCAGTTTGACCTTAATCTTGAATATGAAGTGCAACAACATCTGAAAGACGGCATTGTATTATGCGAAGAAGAACGCGATTATGTCACCCGCGAGATGTTGGTGATACAGCTCAAAGACACTGAAGAAGACCATGCCCATTGGCTTGAACAGCAGTTGCGACTCATTGATATGATAGGTCTACCCAATTATCTACAAAGCCAAATGGCTGAAGTATCGCCTAATCTTGCCTAATTGGCTAGGCTAGCTAAAAGCGGTAGCAAGTCAGCATTATGAGCTTAATGATAATAAACAGGGAGAGAGATCATGAAAGGTGATAAAGCAGTCATTCAGGCGTTAAATAAGGTACTCGGGCAGTCACTTATTGCGATTAACCAGTACTTTTTGCATGCACGCGTGGCGCGTCACTGGGGACTGGAAGCGTTAAACGATTCGTTTTACCATCAGTCTATTCAAGAGATGAAATGGTCAGATGATTTAATCGAGCGTATTTTGCTCTTAGAAGGTCTGCCGAATCTGCAAGATTTAGGAAAAATCCTAATAGGTGAAGACGTACCGGAAATTATTGAGTGCAACTTACGCTTAGAAAAACAAAAGCTAGCTATCATTACTGATGCCATTACCTTATGTGAACAGCACCGCGACTATGTATCGCGCCAACTGTTGGTAAAACTGAAAGATGGCAACGAAGAGTATGAGGATTGGCTGGATACTCAAGAAGACCTTATGAAAGAGGTTGGGCTGCAAAACTATATTCAATCACAGATGAGTGATGATAAAGCGCCTTAATATGATATAGATTAAAGCTAAATAAGCTCTTCAAACTTGCCAGCAGTCGTTTTATAAAGCGACTGCTGGCTTTTTTGTGTCTGATTTTCAATTATATTTTTGACTAATATATCTTCGACTCAAATGGTTGTCTTTAATACAAGCCGCGACCATCTTCTGGTTTTAAGCGTAAGAAATACATCCCTGAGAGAATGGTCATCCCGCCCAATATCCAGTAAGTGATATGAAAAGCAATAAGCGTATCTATATGTAGGCGTTCACGCAATAAGTTCAGCATTGCCGCGCCAAAGGCGATACCAAAGCTGATGGCTAACTGTTGGTTGACCGCCATCAAGCTGTTACCACTACTCGTTTGTGTGCCTTGTAAATCACCAATGGTAATAGTGTTCATGGCGCTGAATTGCATAGAGTTACAAGCGCCCATTAACGTTAATACAGGTATAAACCAAGGCCAATGGGCAGGATTATTGAACTGTGCCAACATAATGATTAAAACGCCTAATAAAAAGGTGTTATAGACCAAAACCGTCCGATAACTATAGCGCTGAATAAGCTTGCTCACAAAAGGTTTCACACTAATCGCGCCTACCGCAATAGGCGCCAGTAACCAACCTGCTTGTGAGGGTGAAAATTCAAACACCACCTGTAATAACAGGGGTAATAAAAACGGTACGGCACTGATACCTAAACGCGTAAATAAATTACCCGTAATCCCAATTCGAAAGGTACGGATACTAAACAAGCTCAAAGAAAATAATGGGAATTGTTGACGTTTCGCGTGCCAAACATACGCACCCAGCAGAACGGAGGATATCAAGACAAACAGGAGACTATAAAGACCACGACCCGTTTGTGATGCAAACTCAACAGCTAGTGTAAACCCACATGCCGCCGCCGCAAATAATATAAAGCCTGACCAATCAAGGCGCTTGGTATCTTCAAATAACGCTGGTACTAATTTTTTCCCTAGTATAAAACCGACGATGCCCATCGGAATATTTATCAAAAATATCCAGTGCCAACTGGCGTACTGCACCAAATAACCACCCAGTAATGGTCCAACTAATGGCGCAATAAGTGCTGGAATGACCGCAAAATTCATCACCGTTAACAGCTGATTGCGCGGATAAGACTTCACTAAAATTAAGCGCGCCACTGGTGTCATCATCGCACCACCAAGCGCTTGCAAAATTCTTGCACTAATTAAAAAGTTCAAAGTAGACGAGACTGCACAGAGTAGTGAGCCAATACAAAATATAATTATCGCGGATAAGAAAACACGACGTGTCCCATATTTATCGGCTAAAAATCCACTAATGGGAATAAAGATAGCTAACGTTAAGGCATAACTGATGACTGCCCACTGCATTTTTAGCGGTGACTCACCAAGCGCTTTCGCCATTTGCGGTAGCGCGGTGTTTAATATCGTGGCATCTAAAATCTGCATAAATAGCGCCACTGCCAGTACATAAGGCAGATATTTACTTTGTACTGCTGTTAATGTCACCATATAACCATCACCATCAATTTAAACCTTTTTAAACTTTTCATGACAGCGCATTGATAACACACCTATCACAATTTCTATTACTATTTTATCGGTCAGTTTTATCTCACCATAACCCACATTATAAGAATAAGCCTAGAGTAATAAAAGATGAGCAAGGTAACCGTCTCCATACTAAAAAGGCAAATATTCAGCTTAAAAAAGGCTACATTAGTTACATGAGAGGACTGTCACCAATAGGCATACTCTCGCTATAGTAAAATAATGCTGTATTTACCATCAGTACGATCTAAAAACCTAAATAGCAGTAATGGCACTACTCAATTATCAATTAATACCCAATCAACATTCATTTAGAACAAGGACTATCTCATGAGTAAGAATAGTAAAGAGACTGATATGACTTCTACGGCAGCAGATACTAGCTATAAACTGCCTAAAGTATGGACAAATGATAAAGAAAATGGTGGCAAATTCGCAAGTACCAATAGTCCAACGGCTGGCGCGCGCCATGAGCAGACGCTACCAGTAGGCGATGCGCCACTACAGCTGTACTCACTGAACACCCCAAACGGGGTGAAAGTAAATATTTTATTAGAAGAGTTGGCTGAACTGGGTATCAAAGAAGCAGCCTATGATGCTTACCAAATTGATATCTCAGCAGGAGATCAGTTTGGCTCAGATTTTGTCGCGATTAATCCTAACTCAAAGATTCCAGCGTTAGTTGATTATTCCGCTGTCGATGCGGCAAATAATAAAAATGAGCCTATCAAGCTTTTCGAGTCTGGTGCCATTTTATTATATTTAGCAGAAAAATTTGGCAAATTTGTGCCTCTGACCCAAGGGCACGCGCGCGCAGAGTGCTTGTCTTGGCTTATGTGGCAAGTAGGTAGTGCACCATTTTTAGGGGGCGGCTTTGGACATTTTTATGCCTATGCTCCCGAGCCGATGGAATATCCCATCAATCGTTATACGATGGAAACCAAACGTCAGCTTGATGTACTTAATCAGCATCTTAAAAATAACAAATATATGTGCGGCAATAATGACTCAGACTATAATATTGCCGACATCATTATTTGGGCGTGGTATGGGCAATTGGTGCTGGGTAAACTTTACGATGCAGCTGAATTCTTACAAGTGGATAGCTACCCACATGTACAGCGCTGGGCGCAAGACATTGCCAAACGCCCTGCGGTGAAGCGTGGTGTGGATTTATCTTTAAAACCCATTAACTAACGTATAATGTGTAGATAAGTGCTGTTATCTAAAATGAGTAAAAAATTTAACAAGACAGATAGGTTTTTAACTTATTTGTCTTATTTTTTTATTAATTTAAATAAACTTATGTTCTTCAATAAAATTAACTTACTTATTGATTTACACAATGGTACATTAGTACAACAGATAGAAACATCGCTAGGTTAAGATAACAGCGTGCTGCTGCAAGGAAATCATTTTTTACTTTCTCTGTTGACGAGTACCAACTATGAACAATACTCCAAACCAACTGACGCAAGCGTATTTGCTGGTTAGCGCCAATAACGATATCTCTAACTCCAATAATATAATTAAGACAAGAAAATTAATGATAAAAAATAAAATGCTACTATCCACATTAACCGCCGTTAGTGCCGCTTTATTTAGCCCCCTTACTATGGCTGCTGCACCTGTTGATTTTACTTACCAAGACTGGCAAGTGGTCTGTGATAACACACGGACTTGCAGGCTGGCAGGGTATCAAGCGGAGGAAAACAGCGATTTTCCGGTATCGGTACTATTGATTCGACATGCTGGTGCTAATGCAGGCGTAATTGGAAAAGTAAAACTCGGCGGTGCTAAAGACAGCTCTTCTAAAGCCTTGCTACAATTGGGTAACCGTCACCGTATTTCATTATTTATCAATGATAAAAATTTAGGTGAGACCAAAGCTTTTTCAGCAGCAGCAGGTGACGCAGATTTTACTTCAGCGCAAGTTACCGCGCTGCTTGACGCGCTCACCAAATCGAGCAAGATTGAGTTGGTACTGCGTAACTCGCGCTGGCAGTTGTCTGATAAAGGTGCAACGGCTGTGATGCTAAAAGCGGATGAGGCACAAGGACGCATAGGCACAACCAGCGCTTTTATCAGCGCTAATAAAGCCAGTAAACCGAATAATAGTGTACTGCCACCTAAACCTGCGCCACAACTGCGCTTAGTCACACCGAATCCTAAGGCTAACTCGACGAGTAATAAAAAATTCAGCATGAAGTCTTCACAGTTATCCGCTTTAATGCAAAGCACGATAAAAGACGTGGATAGTGACTGTCCGAACTTAGCGGATCAATCACCGTGGCAGGTCAGTCGCCTGAATGGTACGCAATTATTGGTGCAGCATGATTGTTGGATGGCGGCATATAATACGGGTGCTGGCATGTGGGTCATGAACGATAGCAAACCTTATAACCCAGTACTGGTCACCACCAGTGCAACAGATTACGACAGTGGTAAAATCAGTTCGGTACAAAAAGGGCGCGGTATCGGTGATTGTTTAAGTAAAACCTATTGGATTTGGACAGGAACGCGTTTTACCAAAAGCCATGAAAGCACAACAGGTCTATGCCGTATGATAGAGGCGGGCGGTGCATGGCAACTGCCCACTTATACGACGGAAGTAAAAACATTGCGTTAACAACATAAGGCTTATGAAAATAAATCAAAAATAAATGCCCATATAATATTTACTGTGCTATACTGCGTCCCCACGTTAGCTTAGACTGACGTGAATTATGAGATTGATAACATCGCCTGCGATTTTGGGTCTAGGATGACCAAGAGTAATTGTTGCCGATGATTTTGTGTACTTAAATAATCCTATTATTTTTGACTCATATCTTATCTACTAGTATGTACTAGATTGGTTGTGGTTTGCGTTTATCTGCTTTGGACAAAGCATAGATGGACTGTAAATAACAGACAAGGGTAAGACACTCGGCACTACCACCAAAATACGTCAGACAGCATTCCTACTTATTTATCATTATTTTGATAACAAGCTGGCATGATGAACGGTTATCAGTGGTGTGCATCAAGTTTGCTGAATTTACAGCAGCTTATACCACCAAGGATACACATGACTGACATCTTATCTGCAATCGCTGCTGAAAACGGCATCATCGAAAACACTGACACCGCAACTACTTCAGACAATAATAATACTCAAGCGCCTGCTAATGACGCTGCTGAAGACAACAAAACCACCTTTACTGACCTTAATATTGCCAAGCCAATTCTTATTGCGCTTGATCGCAGTGGTTATACTCATCCAACACCTATCCAAGCAGAAGCTATTCCTTTTGCTCTAGCTGGTCGTGACCTTTTATTATCTGCGCAAACGGGTAGTGGTAAAACCGCTGCATTCGTTATCCCAGTACTTGATCGTTTGAGCCGTGCAACCAGCTTCGATAAATTAACTAAAGCCCTTATCCTAACGCCAACCCGTGAACTTGCTCAGCAAGTACATGATAGCGTTCGCACCTATTCTAAAGACATGCGCGGTCTATTCTGCGTACCATTAGTGGGCGGCGCACCATACAACGGTCAGATTACAGCGTTGAAAAAAGGCGTTCAAGTCATTGTTGCAACCCCAGGTCGTTTACTTGACCATATCAATGCTGGTCGCGTAGATTTATCAACGCTTGAAGTATTGGTACTTGACGAAGCGGATCGCATGTTAGACATGGGTTTTGCTGATGATATCAATGATATCCTAAAAGCTGCACCGAGCAGCCGTCAAACCATCATGTGTTCAGCAACTTGGGATGGTCCTGTTGGCAAAATCGCAGCAAGCTTCACCAAAAACCCTGAGCGCGTTTCAATTAAAGTTGAATCTGCACACATTGAAGAAAAAGTATATTACTGTGATGATTTTGATCACAAAAACCGTTTGCTTGATAAAATCGTTTGTGCCAAAGATATGGAACAAATCATTATCTTTGCTGCAACCAAACGTAGCACTGAAAAATTAGCAAAATCGTTACAAGAACAAGGTCATAAAGCCAGCTTCTTACATGGTGATTTGCCACAAAGCAAGCGTAACCGCATTGTGCAAGACCTACGTAACGGTAAATGTAAAATCCTAGTAGCGACTGACGTTGCTGCCCGTGGTCTTGACGTGCCAGCGTTATCGCATGTTATCAACTACGATTTACCACGCCAAACTGAAGATTACGTGCATCGTATCGGTCGTTGTGGTCGTGCCGGTCGTACTGGTGTTGCTATCAGCTTATGCAGCATGGATGACCGTCCACAGCTTAACGCGATTAATCGTTATTTAGATCGTAAAATGGAAGTCTGTATCATTGAAGGTATGGAAGCTAAGAAAACGTACGTACCTAGCGATAATAAAGGCAGCCCACGTGGTCGCGGTCGTGGTCGTTCAAACGGCGGCGGTAATGGTCAAGGTCGTGGTCGCTCAAGCGGTGGCTATCAAGGTAATCCTGCTAATGCTCGTGGTCGCTCAAGTGACAGCGCAGCAACGGGTCAACGCGCCAGCAATGACAGCGGTTATGCCGGTAAGCCACGTGATACATCTGGCAAACCAAGTGAGCGTTCAGGTGGCAAGCCGTATCAAGGCAAGCGCACTGGTGCTCCTAGCCGTGGCGATAGCACTGGCGTTCCACGTGGTGAGCGTGCTGCAACGGGTCGTGGTCGTCCAAGCGGTAGCCAAGGTCGTCCAGCCAGCCGTACAGGTGGTAATGGTCGTCCAAACGGTGGCAACCGTGGTAACACCTCTTCATAAGCCTATTCATTTAGTTGCTTACTAGATACTCTATTAAAAAGCCAGATACTTGTTATCTGGCTTTTTTGTGTCTGTGTTTACGTCTAGACAATACTTAATGCTTAGGTCTGTCTGATTTAAATGCCTGCTTTTATGTCGTTTTAGCCTTATATATACTGACAATTTTTTCTGTAATTTGGAGCGATGCGATGCGTGCCATTTCTGACTTAGCCATAGAAAGCCTGCCTGTAGCGTTTGGTATTATCATGGCTATTATTGGCTTGGTCTTTTATACCCAAGGCTTACCGGGTAAATTCTGGCGACGTTTTTATGCCGTTCTTCCAGGTATTGTCTTATGCTGCTTTATACCGGCAACGTTAAACAGTCTTGGCGTTTTTGCGGATGGTATTGGCTCGCAAATTTATAATTTCACGGCTACTTATTTATTGCCTGCAAGCTTATTGTTGATGACCTTATCGATGGATGTACCCAAAATACTAGGGCTAGGCTGGAAAGCTATTGCCATGTTTTTGGCGGCAACCGTGGCAATTATCATTAGTGGTCCAATAAGCTTAGGGTTGGCAAAGTGGGTGTCGCCTGATATGTTTACCGATGACACGCTTTGGCGTGGATTTTCAGCCGTTGCGGGCAGTTGGATTGGCGGCGCGGCAAACCAAGCAGCCATGAAAGAGCTGTTTGGGGTTAGTGATAACTTGTTTGGGATGATGATTTTGGTTGATACCACCAATGCATCGTTATGGCTGCTGGCTATATTGGTCATGGCAAAGCACAGTGATAAGATTGACCGTTGGTTAAAGGCAGATACCAGTAGTATTGATAAAGTCATTACCGCTGTTGAGAACTATGAGCGCGATCATGCGCGTCCTGCAACTTTAAATGATTTGATGGTGATGTTTGGACTGTGTTTTGCCATGGTTGGCTTAGCACATTTTGCCGGAGAACAAATCGCAGCATTTTTTGCACCATATGCATGGGCAGTGCAATATAGCTTTGCTAGCGCGTTTTTTTGGATGGTGGTGATGATTACCTTAATCGGTGTCGTTTTTTCTTTTACTAAAATTAGACGACTCGATCACGTCGGTGCGTCGAAAATTGGTACAGTTTTCATTTTCGTATTAATTGCGGCTATTGGGATGCAAATAAATCTTGCCGGTATTGTCTCTCAATGGCGATTATTGCTCATCGGTTTTGTATGGATGGTTATCCACGTTATTATTGTTTTTGCAGTTGCTAGAATCACTCGTGCGCCGTTTTTCTTTTTGGCGGTTGGTTCCAATGCCAATACTGGCGGGGCGTCGTCAGCACCAATTGTTGCCACTGCTTTTCATCCGTCACTTGCGCCAGTTGGGGTATTTTTAGGGATTCTTGGCTATGCGATGGGCACGGTAGGGGGTTATATCAGCACGCAATTGATGCGCTTGGTGGTCAGTTAAGGGTAAATGAGTTTCTACGGTCAGTTAATTTCTAATATTGATAGATAATATAAAAAGGAGCAGCCGTTAAACTTTGACGCATTGCTCCTTTTTTATTTTTATAAATACTAACCCTTAGCTATGTTTGTCGAATAGTTAAGTCCAATAATCATCAGGGCAGGCGGGCAGCTCAATCAAGCTGCGCCGTATGGCTTCTGCCCACTCGTAACGCAGGATATTAAAATAAGCATCATGTTCATCAATACGTCGACCTTTTGGCAAGATTAAGCTGTCATTTTGATAAATCACCACATCAATGGGCATGCCAACGGACAAGTTTGAATGAATGGTAGAGTCAAAGGACAACATCAGCGCCCGCATCGCATGCTTAACATCGGTATCATAAGTGACGGCACGATCCAAAATGGGCTTGCCGTATTTACTTTCGCCGAGCTGAAAAAATGGGGTATCTTGGGTGGCTCGGATGCAATTGCCTTCAGGGTAAATCATATATAATTCAGGCAGTTGTCCTTTTATCTGACCACCCAGCATAAATGAGCTGGTAAATGTGCTGCTACTGGGGTCATTGGCAATCATTTTGGCATGATTCATGACGTTACGCATACATTCGCCAACCATTTGCGCGGCATCGAACAAGGTGGCGACTGTATGTAGATTGCTCTCTTGGCGCTGGTCTATATCATGCTGAATCTTGGTAAAGACCGCTTGCGACGTTGCTAAGCTACCAGCCGTTTGCAGCACAATAAAGCGTTCGCCCTCAACTCCGTATTGATACAGCTTTCTAAAGGTTGAGATATGATCCACGCCAGCATTGGTACGCGTGTCGCTGGCAAAAATCATGCCGTCTTTTAGGCGAATAGCGGCGCAATAGGTCATTAAACTTCCTTAATTATAAATAACAGTAATTATAGATAATAACTATAAACAACCATCAATCGTACCGTTGTGATATCAGTTAAGATAAACGTGTCACCAATACTTGACTGTAGAGATTTTCGTAACCACCGCCCATGCGCACCCCGCGTACTGGCGCGGCATCCAAATAATCACGTCCAATGGCTACGTACACATGCGAGCTTGGCGCAAACAGCTGATTGGAGACATCAAAAGTATACCAGTAACCATCTAGCCAAACCTCTGCCCACGCATGGCTTGCCATATGGTTTTCGGTATCATCATACAGATAGCCGGACACGTAACGCGCGGGGATATGCTGGTCACGACAGCAGCCGATAAACACATGGGTATGGTCTTGGCAGACACCTGCACCAATGGCAAAGGCTTCAGTAGCCGTGGTGCCAACATGAGTCATGTCCTTGATAAAGGGCATCTTGGTAATCAGGTCGGCAGCCATTGCTTTTAAATGGTCATGAGTGGGGTCTTTGAGATAAGGCGCAGCAAAAGCACGCATAGCGGCTGAGCACTCAGTTAACGGACTTTGGACGGTAAATAGCAAGTAGGGGACGTGTGCCATATCTTCTAAGCGTTCGGTATCGGTATTTATTTCGACGATACCTGATGCTTGCATCTGTAGATTATTATGTGCCTCATTGCGGCTGAGGGTCAGCCAGTCATTACCAAAGCCGTCTTTTTGGTTAGTGGCTACTTTAGGCAGCATGACACTCCATTGGTGAATAATTTGATGCGGCATCTGCATGGGAGTCATGCGAATATACTGCACGCTCCGATACGCCAGCTCGCCATAGTAATAGTTGGTTTGATGGCTGATTTGTAATTTCATAGCGTTATCCTATTTTAATTATTCTTTTATAGCGGTTATCTACTTTTATTAAAGGGAATGACGTACACCCTTAAACACCTTGGCGTAATATGAGGTTAAATTCTTGGCTAATACGCGTAAAATCACTGAATTTTTCTGATTTAATCATCTGATTCGTCAGGCGCATCAGTTCACGCCAGCGCGTATTCTCTGGCAATTCATTGATCCAATGTTTGAATTCAAGACTGGCGCTCATCGCTTCCTCGTTATTTAACAACACCGCGCGCTCAAGCCGCTCAAAGTGTCGTCCTAATTGCCAAAAGCAGGTGACAGTACTATGCTCTTGGTCCATGGCGGCATTACAAGCATGCAACTGTAACGTTGCCGCTCGATATGTGCCAGCGCTGGCAAGCCGCTTAATTAAGTTATATAACTCAGCGGTATCTTTACCGATAACGCCTTTTGCCTCTTGAATATTGGTTTCAATCGATTGAATCACGTTAGGAATACGTTGCTGTTCTAAGTCGTATATTAGTTGCGCTTTCATCGTTTTGAGTGACGCATTGCTATCGGCAATAAAGCCTAAATGACTAACCAAGTGCTGTACTTGGGACTTTTTCAAATCGCCTTTAATCAGCTGCTTCATGATGCTGTCATAGTAATAAAGCCGGTCACTATAGCGTCCCAACCAAACTAGATGGCTTGCTGTTGATAGGAGCAAAATCATTGGTGCGTCATCGCGACCTTCATAGCCGGCTTCTATAGGCTGCGCCCGATCATAATAGCTGGCGTGGTAGGTAGCGTTGCTGTCTAGTGTTAAAGGCGGTTTATTTGCAGCGCGTGTATGGCTACTTAAAGCCGTAGATAAATGGCTATCATCAATAATCCAGGTGTCTTTGATACCGCCACCTTGAGAAGAATTAACCACAAGAGAACCTTCAACCATTGCTACACGGGTTAAGCCGCCCGGTACAATATCCACGGTGCCATCGCCATGACTTAGGATAAAGGGACGCAAGTCAATATGGCGTGGGGCAATACCATCGCTAATGGCAGTAGGATTGGTCGATAGGGCAATGGTCGGCTGCGCAATAAAGCCGCTCGGATTGTCTAATAAGCGCTTACGATACGCTTCAATCTCTGGCTTACTTGAGGTAGGACCAATCAGCATCCCATAGCCGCCAGAGCCTTGCGTTTCTTTCACTACTAGCTTATCTAAATTATCGAGCACGTATTGTAGTTCGTCAGGCTTGCGGCATTGATAGGTTGTGATATTGGGTAAAATAGGCTTTTCACCCAAATAAAACTCAATCATATCCGGGACAAAAGGATATAAGCTCTTATCGTCTGCCACGCCTGTACCTGGCGCATTAACGATAACCACATTGCCTGCACGATAGGCGCTCATTAACCCTGATACGCCTAAAATAGAATCGGAGCGAAATGCCAAAGGGTCAATATACGGATCATCAATACGCCGATAAATGATATCGACTTGTAATTTGCCACGAATCCCTTGCATATAAACCTTGCTGTCCTCAACCACCAAATCATAGCCATGCACCAGTGGTACATTCATCTCATGCGCCAAAAAAGCATGCTCATAATATGCACTATTAAAGCGCCCAGGAGTTAAAATAACAATTTGTGGGTCATATTTACTGGTAGCGCTGGCAAGACAGGCTTTAAGACGTTGTGGATAATCACTGACGCCCAAAATAGGGGTGTGGGCAAACAAATCGGCGAGTAGCGTCTCTGAAATATTACGACTCTCCAGCATATATGAGACGCCTGAAGGAGTACGCAAATTATCCTCTAGCACGCAAAAACGCCCTGTCTCATCACGAATTAAATCAATACCGCTGATATGAGAGTAAATGGGTTTATCAAGGGTAATTCCCATCATCCACGGCTCGTAGCAGCCACTGGCATAGACATAGCTTGCTGGCACGATACCGGCTTTCATAATCGCTTGGTCGTGGTAAATATCATGCAAAAAGGCGTTCAGCGCGGTGATACGCTGCTTACAACCAGCCTCTATCTGTTGCCATTCACTAGCAGCAATGATACGAGGGATAATATCAAACGGTATCATGCGCTCGATATTTTTTGCATCGCTATAGACGGTAAAAGTGACACCTTTACGGTAGAAAATATCCGCTGCTTGCTCATTAAGGTGATTTAAGGTATTGATATTATTATTATCTAGCCAGCTGCCAACGGTTTTAGCAATAGGGCGATAATGTCCGCTACTATCTTGCAACTCATCAAAACTTGATTGAGTCTCCGTTTCTTTTACCTGTTCCTTTGGTTTCTCAGGCGTTTTATCGTGAATAGTAGACGCGGTTAGGAGCTCATCTTTGCTTTGAGACTGATTTTGCGCAGCAGCTTCAATAGCATTTTTATTATTGGTTAATGATTGATTTTGACTTTGGGACTGACTTGATTTTTTTTTCATAACAACCTCACGCATCCTTGACAATAGTTATCCTTTATAAAAGAAACTATAACGCGTACAAAGTGCAATACACAATAATTGTTAGGTAAGAAAGTTAACAGAAATGATAAAAGTTTGCATAATTTGCTTAATAAAGGGAATAGGAAGTTACAGAACGTTGTCATTCTGATTTTGACGGATGATATCATGTGGCATATTGACGCAAGGCATAGAGTCCAAAGGGTTAGTGAAATTGTATTTTAAGCAAGGATAAATACAGCATGTTCGACATCATAAAAGACTGGCGCAATCGGCATATTTTGAATAGTAGTGAGTTTACCCATGATGATTGGATGCAAGCCGCCAAGCGTATTGTGATACTGGATAGATTAAATGATGATGAACTGGTGCGTCTGTTTGAGCTGGCGACTTTGTTTTTGGCGGATAAATCCATCACGGGCGCACAAGGTTTTGAAATTACCAATGCGGTCAAGCAATCGATTGCCTTGCAAGCCTGTTTGCCAATCCTTAATCTAAGTCTTGAATGGTATGCTGGTTGGTCTTCTGTTATTATTTATCCTGGCTCATATAAAAGTGAAATCACTACTGTAGATGAGTTTGGTATTGTCCATGAGGGCAGTCAACATCGCAGTGGCGAAGCGTGGCTGCGTGGTCCTGTTATTCTGTCATGGAAGGATGCCAAAAATTCAGGCGAGCGAGATGGTCACAATGTCGTCATTCATGAGTTTGTGCATAAGCTCGATATGCTAAATGGTAGCGCCAATGGTTTTCCGCCATTGCAATCAGATATGAACCCTAAGCGCTGGACTGAGGTAATGACGCGTGATTTTGAGGACTTTCAGCGCCATCGTAAATCAGGGCTCGATCGTTATGGCGCAACCAATCCGGCTGAGTTTTTTGCGGTACTGAGTGAAGTGTTTTTTGAGACACCGCAGAAGTTAATAGACGCTTATCCTGAGATTTATGAGTTGATGGTAAAGTTCTTTTTGCAAACACCACTTCAGCCCAAACTATAAGATTTAGTTTTCTCAAAAATCGAATATAAAGCTATTTATAAAATAGAGATACAAGCAAATAAAAAGGGCAGGGCATCAATTAAATGACGCACTGCCCAATGTTATGTTTAGTTTTTTATACCAATTAAAGCATTATACCGTCCATCTATCATTGACAATACCGACCAGATAACGTTTGCCTTGATAGTTCTCAAACACCAAACGCATACCACGCCAGTCCATACCATCGTACTTATCGCTACCACTATAAACAAAATCAACTACATCCGCGCCAGGGTAGGCTTCAAGGACGTTATTAATCATATTACCGCGCGTTTCAAACTTATTTACGGTAACACGCGCATTATCGAACTTTTTAGCATCAATCCAGTTGTCTAAATACACCGGCAAAGGCTCAATATAAGTCTCACCAGCGCCATCAATTTCACCCCACGTAAAGCGAATTTTTGACTCTCTTAAATACTGCGCAAACTGTGCGCGACTAAACACTTTATCTTTATTAAGGTGCACATAGGCATACATCGAAAAGCGAACGCCTTTGGTGGGATGGATATCATTAATGATGCCGGCATAGTCATTATTCGCCAATGCGCGTTGGATATGCATAGCTTGTTGGGTAATAGTTTGCTGACTATCTGGTGTAGTTGGTTGGGTCGGAGGGTTGGAGATAACTGGAGGTATAGTTACTGATTGACAACCAACGACAGACAGTAATAAAGCCAAACCACCACTGATAGCAAGGGGATATATAGGCAGTTTCATAATCATATCCTTACCGTGCGGAATCACGGAATCATAATACATTTTGCTAAATTAAATCCTATTATAACAATGCCTTAGATAAAGCTAAACGGATACGCTGTAATGAGTTGTTGGTGCTATTGCGCTAGTCACATACTCAACCAGAACGATACGATTATATCGCCAAATAATAGGACAGATATGCTGTAATGGATTATGAACATAAATACAAAATAGACTTAAGTTGTTATTTGATTATTTGATTAGTTGTAGAGAATACCATGAAACCAATTCCCTTATTCATCGTACTATTGGTCTTAGGATTAACCACTAGAGTTGCTATAGCGGATAACGTCGCGACCAAACAAGCTGTGTCTGTAGCAGACAGCCAAACTCAAAAAATAGCAACCATTAAAAAGATGTACCAGCAAGATATAGACAATGAAGGGCAAGATTATCCTGTTGTACTACAACAGTACGCCAGTAAGGATTTGCAAGCAGCAATGCAGCGTGAGCAAGATTACTTTAAGAGAGAACAGACATCCTGTAATATTGGTTACGATGTGTTATGGGATTCGCAAGATCCAGATTACGAACAAGAAAAGCAGTTTTCAGTGACTGAGCAAGGCTTGGTACAGGTGAGCTTAGCACAAGGCAGCATAGTAAATTATGAGCTGGCATGTGACGATAAAGAATGCCTAGTGCATGATATGATTGTAGATAAGAATGGTACGTCATTAAAAAAGTATTTAAACGAGGCTTGTCAGTAACAAAGACTTATTCAAAGTGATTGCTAAACCACAAGTGTGTTTTCGCATAATGTATATTATGTTAAACTAGAGCTACCTGACATTAACTTCATAAACCCATAACTAAATAAACCCATAACTAAAAAGTAAGTCATTAATTAGTCTAGCTCCTGATTACTCAATCATAATATATTATCTATTTAAATAATCATTGAAGACTTAATGTCCAGAGTCTTAATTAGTCCTAGTGCGCTCGTAGTCTACGATTAACTTATTAAATCAATCTGTCAATGACCTTTTATAGACAGGTTGTAGGTACAGTAATTTTAATACTCATTTAAAGTTAGTCTGTTCAATGAACTTGTTCTACTCATCATTGCTAAGCTTACTACCTTCATAATGTAGATACCCCCCCTTTTGCATAATTTGTCATTCCTAATCGTCACCTAATAACCAAATCACTCATCAATCGATCGTTGGTAGCTTAGCCGACTTCCTCATTGATGCGAATGCGCTTGAACTATGTTAGGTACAGAAATATTCGCCACTAACTGACAATCAGCTTAAAGTAAAAGCAATAACCCTTTTGAGTGCCTATTACTCTATATCATTGATAAGAAAGTATACAAACTCTGACAATGCGCCTACTTGGCATCTCAGTAAGTCAAAGTCTAGATACACCTCATAGCTAACTACATTGTAATACGCTTTTATTTAGAGTCACCAAAAGGGTCTTCCTGATTAGTGAAGCATTCATTGGTCTTTTCTAACATCTCTCGTTCTTCCTGAGATATCTTAATCTAAAGCATTTAGTTGATACCTTCCAAATTTGCACAGAACAGCACTATCACCCTGATTAAGGTATTCTGTGCGAGTACAGGAGTACGATTTTTCGTGCAAATATGTCGAAGGACTCTATTTCCAATAGCAAACAGCACTCTTACTTTTAATCTATATGAAGTTTACTCCTTCAAACGCCATATGTATCAACAAAAAAAATAGCTTACTCCCTCTTTCTCCACTATACTATAATTATCCCCAACCTTCACTTGGGGATAATTTAATATCAGAAACCTTTAATTAAAGGGTTTTCTGAATTGTGTAATGAATAATAGTGTCCATGTTAGTGTCCAGTAGTTATCTATATTTTCAGAAGACACTTTTTAAGGTTTATAAAACACACGCAAAGGTTGTTCCAAGTTTAAGTATAGAGATAATAAATTAACACTCACAATTTACCCTGCTTATAAAGCTTACGGATGTACATCATGGCTGTCGACAATTTAAATGATATCAATAAACTTGAATGCCGAGATAAAGATTACTCGGTTAGTGTCTCAGGTATCGCGGGTTTAAGTATTCGTATTTATCCAAATGGTAAAAAAGAATATTACTTGAGGTACGCTCATCCGCATATCGATGGTAAGCGTCCTAGAATGATGCTAGGTAAGGTCGAAGATATAAGTCTATATAAAGCTAAGCATAAAGCAGAAACTATACTTAGCTTAGTCGCACAAGGCTCTGACCCTAAGGCCATTCACCAAAAAGAACAAGTCAATAAGTATGCTCATTTAAAAAATGCTACATTTTTTGATATTACACAAGCTTGGCGAGATCACAAAACATCAAGTCGTAATCGTAGCAAATCTAATAAGCGTATATTTAGTGAGTCAACGCTCAAATTTTGGGATTTATGTCTAGGGTATATGTGTCGTGAGATTGGTGACTTAAGAATGAACGATATCACCAGCGAGATGATATTAAGTGTATGTGAGGCAATTCAGAATAATGAAAATCAAGCAACCTTTGTTGGTGCAAGCACTCGGCTTTATACTGAAAAAGTCTTCTCATTCGCTGTCGCAAGAGGATTATGCGATAGAAACGTAGCTATTGATACGCGTGGCGAACTCGCACCTGCCAGCTCAGGTAACCATTTACCAGCCATCACCAAGCCTGATCAGTTTGCCACTCTCCTAAACGATATGTCTAATTTTGAAGGTGCAAGTAAGATTACATTGGAAGCAATGAACTTATTACCGTATGTCTTTGTGCGTAGTATCGATTTGCGGTCTATGCGATGGCAAGATATAGATTGGGATAACAAGCTATGGGAGTTTTCTCCTACTAAAGGCGAAGGTCGTGAGGATATGGTATCGCACTTAGTTGTACCTCTAGCCACTCAAGCTATTGGACGCTTACGAAGAATACAAGCAATTACAGGTCATAAAGAATATGTATTTGCATCGATGCGTGCCTCAAGCAATAGCTATATTAGTAAAGCGACTCTAGTACAGATATTCCATAGGCTTGGATACAAAGATGTTCAGTGTGCTCATGGATTTCGAGCATCGGCTAAAACATTACTTATGGAACAGTCTGAGCTACGCTACTCAGATATTGTGACTGAGCTGCAGTTGGGACATCGAATAAAGGATACGCATGGTGGCGCCTATAACAGACTTGATGAAATTGATACTAGAGTACAAATGATGCAAGACTGGGCTGACTATATAGATAAGCTCCGAAATTCAACATAACTATTACTTTATTTTAGGATTAGCGCTCAGCGATAATAGTCTTTTGACTGTAGTGTCTATCACAAGCTTTATTAGGGCGTGTTGAACATTCATAATTTCAACCAGAGATACGCACAAGCTAAAGCCACCGTATTCTCACAACTTTGCTTGAGCTTATCAAATCTGGTGGCAACGGCTCTATAGTTTTTTAGTTTAGCGAAAGCGTTTTCTACTAAGTGGCGGACTTTGTACAAGTCCCAATTCATATGGTCGTTAAAGGACTTCGTATTTCGTTTTCGAGGGATGTTATCACGTGTCCCTGCTTGTTTAATATGCGCCCGCAGTGCCTCAGAATCATCATCCTTATCGGCGCATACAGTCACTGTTGCGCTCAAATCTATGTTATCAATTAAGTCTGGTGCTACCTTCACATCATGAGTGGTGCCATCTGATAAGATAAAAGTGATTGGGTTACCATGAGCATCAACTGCTAAATGGATCTTAGTAGCACGTCCTGCCACACTTTTGCTAATAATACCTTGCAGGTTCTCATTACCACCACTGATATGCTTTAATATGAGTACCATCAATAAAAACCCAGAGAAACCAGCGTTGGTAAGCTTTGTAGATGGTATTAGGCTTACCAAAATTTTCGGGTAAGTCACGCCAAGGGCAACCAACCCGCATCCTATACAGAATACCTTCAACTGTTTATCTCAGATTTCTTTTATCATAAACATTCAGTTCTAGTAAGATAGGTCTTAGTCTAGTCCAGTGTTCATCTTTGAGCATGGTGCGAGGCATAGCGAACGCGATCTTTTGGTGTGAGAACTTAAAGATTAACCGTTCGCTATTTTTTGTCAGCAGTTTACTCCCAATATTCAACACGCCCTAATATGATCAATAAATAATTACTATTACCTATGAACTTGAGCAAATATCATTGCTTTATAGAGAGTATTAATATAATATTAAAATGTAAGAGACACCTATATAAAATTTCATATATTCGCAGGTTTTGATTCAAATGTTGAAAATAAAATCTATTACACTAAACAACTCAAATCAGCTTAGCTTATTGTTTGACAGTACTACTACACTTCCGTGTCTATATCCTATGCTCTATATCAATAGCTCATTAAGATTTAAAAGTGAATCAACACAACAAGCTTATTTACAAGGCATCAAGCAATGGTATGAATTTTGGCGAGAAAAGCATGATCAGTCATTCTGCGATTATTTTCGTGAATATAAATCAAATCCAGAATTGATGATTAAAGAAATAGACAGCTTTATACTATATTTAGAAAATATACAGGAAATTGATCAGAAGCTAATTCGATTGGGAAACAATCCTTCATTTAATTACAATACGCTTGCACATCGTTTGCGCGCTATTCTTAGCTATTTGAACTATTTATTAGATACCTTTAGTCAAGTACACGGTAAATCTATAAGCCCTGAAATAGCTAGATATAAATCTACACTTTCCCGAAAGGCTGATGTTGTCAAAAACTTATCCTCTAATCACCATAAAGCCCATAAAAACGGGACAAACTTTAAAAGTCTTACAGAGGAAATGAAAGAAGCTCTATATTCTATTATTTCGCCAAAAGCACTAGAAACCTTGTTTAAGAATAAAGATGCGCAGTTAAGAAATTTTCTCATTGTACATCTGCTTTTGAACTATGGCTTAAGGACTGGCGAGCTACTACTCTTAACTCTTAACTCAATTAAGACTGATTTAAAAACACATAACACCTATCTGCTAATAACTGATACACAAGATAGAACAGATACCCGTATATCAAAGCCGCAGATTAAAAACGCTCAATCCGTTCGAACCATATTATTAGAAAAACGTGATGCTCAATTTATTCACATGTATATCAATAATATCAGATCTCGAGATTCTAAAAGCCACATGCTATTTCTGTCCTTACAAGCACCCTACGCGCCTCTTAGTAAATCAGGTCTTAAAAAGCTCATAGCTACGATAAACGAGAAGATAAAAAGTAAGTATCCTCAGTTCTTTGACAAGAATTATGTAGATTCAATTGATAAAATTTCAGCTCATATTCTTCGGCATACATGGGCGTATATGATGCTTAAACATAGTTATCAATCATATTTGGGCAGTTACAACAAGGCGCAGGCAATGGAGAACTCTATTGAAAGTTTAAGAAAGATGGCGGGCTGGTCGCTCAATAGTACTATGCCATACTTATATGCCAGCCGATTTATCTCAGAAAATGCCAATTTAGCTAATATTCAAAGAATTACAAAAGTGGGTGCACACTATGACCAATAATAATTTAGCACTAGAGTTTCTTGATTATTCGAGTCATCGTTTATTTTCTGATGCTCAAATAAGTAAAATTGAAAGTCTACATATTCCTACTTTAATTCGATTTATGCTTGCTGATAGATATGATACTAAGTTCATCAATAGTACATATGATACTTGGGAATTTATTTACTCTGGACTTAAGAACACAATCAAATTTGACGGTTTAGATTGTCATGAAGTTAAACTGTTGAAATACTTCCTAGCCTACTATATCCAAGTTAATAGTCCGTCTAGCTTGTATATGTCTTTTAATAAACTAAAGAGCGTATTTAATGAGTTTGCAGAAAGAAACATGAGTTTTTCTTATGCATCTTTTGAAACTATTCTTCTGGAATTAGCAAAAAATACAAGTTCCTCACGTGAATATTATAGAGTCAAGTTCTTCGTAAAATTAATGTTTTCTGAGGCTTTTGAGTTATTTGAAGAGTCAAATGAAGATAAGTTAGAGATTTTAGAAAGACCCTCGAGTTTCAACTCGCAACTTTTTTACCAAGAAACTGAAGATGCTGTTGATAAACCTACGGTCACAATGATACAAAATGGCTTTGCAAAATTGAATTCAGAAATTTTGGAGGGACAATCAATAGCAGACAATGTCATTAAAAACGCCTCTATCCTTGGTCTTGTCTACGTAACTGGTATGAGGCCCGTCCAATTATCTAAGCTTTCTGTTGAAGATATAAAGATAGATACATATACGGAAGAAGGCGAACATATGCGTTACAGCATACTTGTACCTTATGCCAAACAAGGACGATTCAATCACGCTAAGATTTCTGTAAAATTACCTGAAGAAGTTGCTACCGTAATCCTGCAATATATTAAACAGTTTAAACTATCTATGAACCATCAGCTTTTTGATTTAGGTAGTTATGCAGCAACTTATTGTACTACTGCCATTAATGAGCAACTCTTTGATTTCTCACCGCAGGAATATAAAAGCCAAGTTTCAAATGGTGAACTGATCCGAATTAGATATACAAGCTCTCAATTCCGCCATCATGTAGCTTATTCAATGGCACTATCGGGATCAAGTGCTGAAGATATTGCGTATATTTTAGGCCATTCGTCATTAGTCACAGCTAGGCATTATATTTTTTCATCACCTAATCTTGCTCAAGTTCGAGCTATAGCACTTGGTAGGAACCCTGTTTACCAGCAAATGATAGCCATGCTAATGACTGGCGATATTATTACTCATGAGCAAGACCATGGAGATAATATAATAGGATTTATTAATAATAAGATTCACAGCAATATAGGAAAATGTGGCTACAAAGCTGACTGTTTCCTTGAACCCGTCCGTAGTTGTTATGGGTGCGTCTATTTTTACCCTTATGAACATGGTTATCACGAAGACGTTTTAGAGTGTGTTCAAGATGAACTAGAATCTATCGTACACATCTCTGATGCCGTTTATAACTCATCGAATCCAATTATTGCTATTCATGAAGCCACTAAATTTGAAATAGAATCGGTCATTAGGCGCTGTAAGCTAAACAGTGAGGTGAAAAATGCAGCTGAATAATTATAATAAGTTTATTGATGAGCAAAAAGAGTATTTTGAAAATAGCTTATATAAACCTAATGACGCTTTATGGACTGATAGCTTTTGGTTAAAGACTGGTGTGGGCTCAAGCTGGCTATTGTCGAGAGGAAAGTCAAGCATCAGCTTTGATGCGATAAACAGAGTAAAAGGGCTGCCAAATATAAATATATCTGCAGATTATCAACAATTTTGCAAAGCCATGCTTGTGTACAGCTATCGTCAAGCTAATGGTAAGGTTTCACCACAAAAACTTGTTGCTGAACTCTTAGTGTTAAAGCGTTGGTTCTATTATCTAGGAGATCTTACATCCGATACTCATCCTACCAGGCTATCGACAGAAATTCTTAATCACGCATACTCTTTGTTGAAAGATAATAGCAGTCCTATTAATCTGCCCGATCATGTAGGAACATTCAAAAGACTACAAGACATAGTAAACAAGAGTGGGTTCACTTCTAAGAAGCTAGAGTTCGAGGTTGATCTTAAATATATCAATAAACAGAATAGAACACAGAAAGCAAGGGTAACTAAAGAGCTTCTTGAAGGTCTGAATATTGACGAAAGCAAAATAGATGCAGAAAAATTAATTTCAATTCAGACTTTTATAAACATTGCTTCTCTTAAAAATCTTTGTCAGAGTGAAGGCGAAAAAATACTTTTAAACTCGCTATTTTTATCTATCGTAACAGGGTTCCGTTCGGCTGAAACAATAATATTGAAGAAAGATTGCCTAATTGAAAGACCTATATTAGACCCGCAGTCCAATGAGCCTATAAGTATTAACGGTAAGTTACAATACATGATCGGTATACGCTACTATGGCGCAAAAGGGGCTGGCGAGAGAATTCACTGGGTTGAGCCGTCTTCTATTACGCTTGTTAAAAGTATTATACAAAACACCTTGGAGCTTACCGAGGAGTATCGAGAGCACCTAATTTATTTGAGACAGAAAAATTTAAAAAACTTTCTTCCTAAAGGTATTGATGAAATGCCTGATGATTTAATCGAGCTAGATGATTTAATCGACCATCTGTTTATCTCAAAAAAACGGGCAAGAGGACGTGCTGGCCGAAGAGATTCAATACTAAAGACATTTAAAAGCGCCCAAGTAAGACCTGATAAAAAAAGTGAGCTAAAATTATATAGTAAAAAAACCTTAAACGAATTTATTAAATCAACAGCGAATTACGATGCTGAAGAACCTATAAATAAAAAGTTTGCGTTTGAAGGTAAAATAGTCAATGTTCCCTATGAGGATATCTTGTTTATTGTACAGAGTGGTAGTACTACTTTATCTCGCAATCTTATAAATAAGACAAATATCACTCCACTGGATATACACGTTATAAATAATTTTTTAGGTTCAGGAATGAATAAGTCAGTATTTGAAAAATATGGCCTTAAAGATAATGACAGTCAAATTTCTAAAATAAGTAGTCATATTCCTC
This sequence comes from Psychrobacter urativorans, assembly GCF_001298525.1. Taxonomy (NCBI): domain Bacteria; kingdom Pseudomonadati; phylum Pseudomonadota; class Gammaproteobacteria; order Moraxellales; family Moraxellaceae; genus Psychrobacter; species Psychrobacter urativorans. The sequence continues at coordinate 368,619 of NZ_CP012678.1, read as the reverse complement.
GGCATAATATTAATACGTTCTTAGCTATTGCTGAAATTTCGGACCACTTACAAGCAATGTTGATGGGACGGGTCGATATTGAGCAAAATAAACATTATCAACATTTGAGTATTAAGCAAATTAGCCAAAATGCCAGTTTAACTAGTAATAGTAGTCAATTTCAGACCTCTAATGAGTTAATGTTAGCTTCAGAGCCTGTGCAGCCTGTAAAGGATCATATAAAAAGCCCAATCGATGACATCTTAGAATGTGGCTTGATGCTCTTCAGCAACGATCAAGACCTAGAAAATAATCTAAAAAATAATCTGCATACTTTTGATAATACTAATGAGATATCAAACTTTATCGAACAATCTATGGGAGATGATTACTTTGAAGATATTGCCAAAGCTTTCAATGAATTAGCTCCCACAGAGCCAGACAAGGCAAAAGAACTCATACATACCCATGCCTACTTACACCCCCTACTCTTCGGCTCATGTATGCGTAATATAGCGGCTCACGGTTGCCCTAAGCGACTAGCATGCCAGTCAGGTGCATCCTGTGTCAATTTTACGGTGACAGGACGTATGGGCGAGCTTGAAAACTTAAAGCTCACTAAAGATAGACTGATTGAACAATCTGAAAGCTTAGCTGATAATTCTGAATTTATGCTAAGGGTAAAAAGGCAAATTCAGAACCTTGAGGATTTTGAGCAAAGAATCATAGTCAGTTACAGTAATAAAACTCCATTGAATATATACACTGTGTCAGATACTGAGCTTTCCCAGCCAAAGACACTTGCTGAACTGTTTTCACTAGAATACGAAAATACAAAAGCTAATGATGAGGAGGAAGGCAAATGCTAAGAGGTAGCGAGCTTAATGAAGCTATCGAGAATGAGCTTAAAGAAATGGTGCAAGAAGGTATGGAGAAAGCCCCTATTTCAAACACTGCCTTGCATCAAAGACTCGTTGCTAAAGGGTATGTAAAGGGTAGCCTGAGTACGCTTAGCACTAAAGAGCGCAAAGCACTAATCCAAAAATACACCAAAGAGCAGCTGTTACCATTAAACCTAAATGAAAAAGAAGAGCAGCTATACGTCAACAAAAAGACACGTCAAGCTCTCCTTGATACCAATAAAGGATTAAAGGAGAAAATAACTGAGCTTGGAAATGAACTTAATCAAAATACCGCTATACTGATAGAAATTATCAATCAGGTCAAATTGAGAACCAATCTAGAGTTAGATGATTTACTATCACCTTATTTAATATCTGAGCTCAAAAATCAGTCTAAATTAAAAAAAATATAGTCAGTTATCATATTCAAACGAAGTATACGAATGTTCAAATCATCAATCTTAAGCATTCACAATCTGAATCTTTCCCAAGCTCCATGTAACTGCTTATCGTCTATTTAGACTACAATGATCGCAGTGTATAAAAAGTATGCTGAGATATTGAAAGAGGGTAATAATCGAAGCTAGATAACATATTTGAAATTATGAAGATGCAAATATACATTAGCTACCTGGGCTGACACAGTCCTAGTTTTCGATAAACGGCATCAGAAGCTATAACAAGTAGAACTATCAATACCAAGTGATGAGCGTCCTAAACAAACCGAGCATAGTATTAAAGCCACTCTGCCTTATCCTTATAGCCCATTCGCTATGGCTACTACCAGAAAACTCAAGACGTTGATATGGCATCTTGGATTGCGTCTGATGTCAAGCAGCGCCTAGCCCTTATTAAACAAGAAAGCACTCAGACTCAGCTGCAACCACAAACCATAGCCGTGTTCGCCCCCAAATGGTCACATTTTAATGCCATACAGCATTATTTTGAAGCATTGGGCATCAGTAGTCAGCGTTATAATGAAAGCGAGCAAGTAACGCCTATTAATAGCTTTATAGGACAAGCGTTATTTAACCATTTAAGTGCCAAACGTTTAGATTTTATTGAGGGCAATGTGGCTGAATTTTTGGAGCAGTAGCGTGCAGAACGAAAGCTAGACCCTTTAGATAAAGCATGGGATGCAATTATCAGTCGTACTCAAGAGAGGGTAAATGTGACTTATGAGCAAGTACTACAGGTGCTAGAGTCCACCTTATAAGATGATAATACACAAGTGATATTAATTACCTATCATAGTGCTAAAGGCATGCAGTTTGATCACGTCTATGTCATTGATGAGCAGTCGTCAACTGCCATTGATTATAGCGATCATAGACACGACAGACCGCTGTATGTGGCACTAACGTAACGCGGGCGAAGCAAACCCTGACATTACTACTGCATCATAAAGCGCATCATCCTACCCTTGCTAATATCCTACCTACTCATAGTGAGCAAATCGACTTGCCTGCGGTTAATCTGCCTGCCATGCTGACCTTTCATCGCTTTATGCGTTTGGACGAGCTCATGCTAACGCCGCGCGCTCTGGTTAATAATGCGGGACGGGAGTTTATAGAACAGACGTTTTGCCAAGATAGCTGGACGAAAAATCGCTATGATATTACCGGACTGTTTCTTGTCGCCTGCCGTCAGCAAGATAAAAAAAGCGATGGTTTTTACTCAACCAAGGGACAACGAATTGCCCAGTTTGCACCTCCTTTTGCTAAAGAGTATTCATCTCAAGGCCAAGGTAATCGGCACTTATCTATGATAGGGTTTACGACTACCCTATTCTATCAGCAAGATATCTCTTGGTACGAAAAAGCAGGTTATCATGGTAAGGAGAGTAGTCATTATCTTATTGTGCCTTATGTTAGGTTTAGTGTGCGGTGTGATTGACTATAATGACAAACATCTATTTATTTCCCATTAAAAAAGCTTGTTGAAGCTATTTAGCTAAAACAAATCTTATATTAAGGTGTTGCAATAGTGGCAGACTCTGGTTTTAGAATAGACTGACATGCAAACAATACCAATGCTCCAAGCAATAAAAACAATCCAAAAACATAAAATGCAATAGTAGCGCCATACTGATCAACAATTAACCCTGTAAAAATTACCGGAATACTAAATCCCATATACGCCATCAAAAAGTAACCAGCACTGGCGCGCGCTTGCTCATTGCCAGCAGACCGTGTCACCCCTGACAACCCACCTAAATAAACAAAGCCATAACAACTACTGCTCGCTAAAAAAGCCGCTAAAAGAATTGCTGGTAGATTAGCATGCAGCGCACCCCAAGCAAGCAAAGCATAAGCGGGGATTAAAATTAGAATACCCAGTTTACATGATACCTGCGGGTCAAGCTTTCGAGCGATAGGCTGAAACAATAATCCGCAACTGATGGCAAGCATAGAGGATATTCCAGCATACTTAGCCAGTCCATGCGTGGCCAATACTGATGGAATAATCGATAATACCAATCCGGTAGTCGCCCAACAAATCAGAATTCCGCCCCCATACCATATTACCTCACGATTAAAATAAGGCAGCTTGAGCATTGATTTAAATGTGTTAGAGCGCCCTTGCGCGGTCTCAGGTAATCCCCATACTAAAAATATCGATAACAGTGCGCTGGCTACCAACAGCAAAAAACTAGCAGGTTGCTCTGTCTCATAAAATAACAAAGAAACTGTCGTTAATGCAGGCCCAAGACCAAAGCCTATGGTTGTACTGGCAGTCACCCAAGTGGTAGCACGCGCCGTATCGGACGAGCCAATCAACTCAATCATATATGCGGTCGCTGTTGCTGCCATTAAGGCTGTGCCCACACCAAGCAACAATCGCGCTACTGCTAACGCTCGCGTATAAGGGTATAACATCATCAGAGCAGTTGCCACTATCGATAACCCTAAAGAGATTAAAATCGTCTTTTTTCGTCCAATCCTATCGGAGAGTCCACCAAAAGCTAATAATACCGGTATCACCCCCAACACATAAAAAGAGAATGCGACCGTGGTTGCTAAGACGCCGTATCCGTCATTTTTAGCATAAATGGCATAAAGTGGTCCTTGTATATTAACGCTTGTCGTTATCACACATAATGCAAATGCCAAATATTTATTATATTTTTGAGTGCTCATATATAGCTGCTTTTAAAAAAGTATCATTGGGTTGATTGATATTAATGGTTGTCACCACTCAGGCTTTATAGCCATATCACATCGTTTTAGGTTCAATGATTAAAACAAAAGCGCATTAGGTTATCTATATACAATCCAGTACAATTGGACAGAACTGTTTGGCATATAAAACCCATACAATTCTTCTATCGAATTTATATATTCATGGGTTCACTTGAAAAATATGAAGCATCAATTAACACGAATTGAAATCGTCATGGCTGACGTTAAAGAAAAGATAGCAACCGTCGTCTACATGCCCGGAACACGCCTGCCCTCCGTACGGGCAGCAGCAAACAGTTACGGGTTTTCACCCTCAACGGTAGTTGAAGCTTACGAGCGCTTGCAAACAGAAGGTATTATTTACTCACGTCCTGGCGCAGGGTTTTATGTGGCAGAATCAATAGCGCCGCTCTCATTAACAGAAACAGGGCATAATCTTGATCGCGCGATAGATCCACTCTGGGTGTCGCGGCAATCGCTTGAGCCATCCGATAATGTACTAAAACCCGGCTGTGGTTGGTTGCCACCAGATTGGTTGTTTGTGGAGGGTATGCGCCGCGGTTTACGACATGCAGCAAGAGGTGACGTTACCGTTATCAGCGAGTATGCAACGCCCCTAGGGCTATTAGCATTACGCCAATTACTGACACGGCGTATGGCAGGACTGGGAATCAATGCGCAGCCTTCACAAGTAATGCTGACAGAGTCTGGCACGCAAGCGATAGATTTAATCCTTCGCTTTTTATTGACCGCAGGCGATACGGTAGTCGTCGATGACCCTTGTTATTTTAATTTTCGAGCGCTATTGCGTGCTCATAGAGTCAAAGTCATTGGCGTGCCTTATACGCCGAGTGGTCCAGATATAGATGCCTTTGCAAAAATTTTGGAAGAACACAAACCGCGCCTATATATTACCAATGCCGCCATCCATAACCCTACCGGTGCAACCTTATCGCATGCTACGGCGTACCAAATACTGCAATTGGCACAGGCCGCTGGTTTATATATTATTGAAGACGATATTTTTGCTGATTTTGAAGTCAAACCTGCGCCACGGCTTGCGGCATTAGACGGCTTATCCCGCGTATTTTATATTGGCAGTTTTTCTAAAACGTTATCGGCATCTTTGCGCTGCGGTTATATAGCCGCGCCGAATGAATGGGTTGAGAGTTTGCTTGACTTGAAAATAGCGACTGGTTTTGGCGGCGGTCAGCTGGCAGCAGCAGTTGTGTTATCAGCGTTAACGGATAGCGGTTATCGCAAACATATGAGTACGATTCATACACGACTTGCAAGCGCACGTTCTCAAACGCTGCCACGCTTGGCAAAATTAGGAATTGTGCCGTGGCTACTACCGCAAGCAGGGATGTTTCTTTGGTGCCGCTTGCCTGACAATAATAGTGCAACCGAACTGGCCAATCGTTGTTTGTCACAAGGTGTAGTCTTAGCTCCAGGCAATGCTTTTAGTCAATCAAAAAATGCTGAGAACTTTATGCGTTTTAATGTGGCACAAATGAGTAGTTCAAAAATATTTGAGGTGTTGGCAGAGTCATTGGACTAACTGATGTAATAGTCGAATTAAATATTAACGCTTAGTCTCGTCCGATTGTGCTTGATGGCGGCAATAAAAATGTTGTTATACTGGGTGAACCTATAAAGATGGTATTAGTATTATGATAAAGCCTAATTTTGAACTCATGGCAGAATATAATGCCCTAATGAATCAGAGGATTTGTGACAGTATCTCAACTATCCCTAACGAAGTATTATGGCAAGACCAAAAAGCGTTTTTTGGTTCTATATTAGGAACACTAAACCATCTTATGGTGGGCGACTTGATTTGGCTTAATCGCTTTAACCAACATCCAAGTTATCCGAAAGGCTTTAAATCATTAATACCTTTAAGGAACTTACCCTTGCCTACCATGCTCAATCAAGTTTTATATGAAGACAAAGAAAGCTTTAGTAGTAATCGGCAAAATCTAGATCAAATGATAATTCAATTCATTAATGAGTCGAATGAAGACGACTACTCAAAACGTTTAAGGTATCAAAATACTAAAAATGACACTTTTAATAAGTCTTTTTTAATGTTACTGCAACACCTTTTTAATCATCAAACCCATCATCGCGGACAAGTATCAGCTTTGCTTACTCAAATGCATATAGATATAGGAGAGACAGACCTATTAATGTTGATCCCAGATTTAGATGATTGAACATGTATGTAAGAGATGGCCAGTAATCATAATGCTATGCTATAGCTTATTAACCTCAATGTACCACTTGGGTTGCAGGACATCAAAATCCACTCTGATATTTGATGGTAAATAGCTAGCTGAATCAAGCACGAAAGGCTTTCCCTCTATACGCTTAAATACTACCCAGTGCCAAAAATTAATTCCATCTTCTTCGTGATGCTTGATGGATAGTAATGCCAAATCAGGTAGTGCATACCAAGAATTAAATGCAACCTCATTTCCGGAGGTCTTAAACCCTGAATGAGCCAGCATCTTGCGAACGTACTGAGTATCCGACCACAGTGAATTGTCATTAGCATAGATACCCATATCATTAGCTATCCGTTTCATCTCTTGATAGGTTTTACCAACTATATTAGCTACAGACGCTATTCCGCATCCTGTTACCTCTTCCTGCACTACTGGTTTAATCATTGACACTCTCTCTATCCGCTTTAAATTATTGTAAAACATCTATTCCTATTCATGACTCAACTCTTTTAAAGCCACTAAAGCTTGTTCTGCTTGCTCTAATGATACAAATACATGATCATGATAATAAGCAGCAATGACATTAGCACTGATGCCTTTTGAAGCAAGTCTTGTCGACACTGCTGTCAAACCTACAGCTTGTAGGCTTGAATGAACCGTTAAAGTAATTTGCCGAAAAATACCTTCGTAATTTAAACTAGCCTCATCAGCTTTATCTTTTGTTAAAACCAAAGTTAGACCCTCTGGTTCCTTAAAAGTAACTATTGGTTCTAGGTAGAGATATTGCTCTAGCCTACCAGCTACTGAGCAAAAGACGAACGCTTCATCTACAAGCGCTGGCTGCATCGAATTGAGAAATTTATTCAAGTCTTTAATTCCTACCATTTTCTTAGTCCTGATTGTAATTAACGCTAGTATTTGAAATCAACACCTGATAAATCAATGATTTGAATGGGCCCATTATTTTCCATATTTACCTCAATCTGGAAATTTCAGACATTTGATAGAGTATCCAGTATTGTTGCTAACCATGCGTTATTATCCTCGATATATTTATTACCATGCTCTATTATCTCAGCAGATGATTGGACAGATTTAGGATAATTATTAAGTTCTTTTTGGATTTCATCACGCCCATGCTCTACCATTTTGACCATACTATCTTGAGTCACCTCAAAGTGACACTGCCAGCCGATTACAAAAGATTCAAGCTCTTTATGCAGTCGTGTTTGGTAAATAAACCCTTGATTAGCCCACGCACCTGATGTTGCAATAGCAGTTGCTCCCTTCGGACAGTCAAAACCATCACCATGCCAATGAAATACAGTGAACGCTTGCTTGGGTAGCTTTTGCAGTAAAGAATGATTCTTTCCTTCTTCTGTCAATTCAATAGGTAACCAGCCTATTTCTTTGACGCCGGAAGGCTTAACAATAGCACCTAAACAATGAGCAATCAGCTGCGCCCCTAAACAGATACCAATGACGTTCTTGCCATTATCAATACTTTGTTTAATAAAACGCTTTTCATCGGCTAACCAAGGGAACTTTTTTTCGTCATGAATACTCATAGGTCCACCCATGATTATGAGCCAATCAAAAGTGTCTTGCTGTGGTAATGAGTCCTCATTATAAAATCGAGTATAGGTTATAGTATGACCATGGTTATTTGCCCATTGTCCAATAAAACTAAGATCTTCAAAACCAACATGAAATAATGCATGAATACGTAGAGTCATAAAACACCTTTTATTGGTTATTTAATACGGTTTATTTAAATTGATGAAGACGAAAACTTTGATATTATACAGCGATTAAAGGCTGTGTATGACCTAGAAGAAATACAAAGATTATGGTTACTCCATTTAACCTATAAGCACAAACTATCATAAGGGTAAAATAATGAGCTTACGAGATAAGAAACCAGCTTTGCTAGTTATTGATGTTCAAAAAGGCTTCGAAGATGAAGCCTATTGGGGTGGTAATCGTAATAATAAAAATGCTGAAAAAATTTGCGGAGAGATACTACAGAAATGGCGAGAGCATAAATTGCCTGTTTTTCATGTACGTCATAGCTCACTTAATTCTAATTCTCGATTATATCCTACCCATTCAGGATTTGAGTTCAGCGAATATGCCTTGCCCAATAAAGATGAGACCGTGATTACCAAACAGGTGAATAGCGCCTTCATTGGTACCGACTTAAAACAACAATTAGATAATCAAGATATATCAACGGTAGTCATTATTGGATTGACGACCAACCACTGTATTTCTACTACTACCCGTATGTCAGGTAACTATGGCTATGAGACTTATTTGATAGCTGATGCTACTGCCACATTTGATAGAGTAGGTATCAACGGTGAAAAATATGAAGCAGAGCTTATGCATCAGACTACGCTGGCAAGCTTAAATGAGGAGTTTGCTAAGGTAATTACTACTGAAGCTTTATTTCATACTCTTTAAGCAAAAATCTTAAAAAATTCAGTATCTAACTCCAATGACTCCTGGCCCGTTTGTGCGGCAACAATAATACCTTCCCCAAATACGAACAGAGTGTCAGATTTCTGCCTAGCATTCTTGGCACCTACCTCTTCAAACTTATCAAATAGCCACTTCCTAACCTCAGTTTTATGCTTTTTGGCTATTTGATGCGGGGAGGATTGGGCATCTGAATACTCTGCGCAAGCATTAATAAACATACAACCGTAAAAACCTTCTGATGATGTCCAGTCTTTTAAGAAGGCTAAGTAATACCTAGCAACATCTGCTGTTTCCTTAATCTCAAAACCATCCAAGTAATCTATTAATTGCGTCATAAACATCTGATGCCGATATTTAAGCACTTCTTCGATTAAGCCCTCCTTATTACCAAAATGAGCATATAAAGTCCGCTTCGTAATCCCTGCTTGCTTTGCTAATAGCTCTACTCCACTATCGTGAAAGCCTTGCTTATAAAAGAGCTCATAACTTTTTTGTAGAATAGTGTCTCGTAATTGCATTGGCTGGGTTTCCTATTCTATTCTTTTCATTCCTATTATTTTATTCAAAAAAATTATTATTTATATATACCGTTCGGTATACTTGCATAATATACTGATAAGTATATCAGTAGTAGTTTTAAATTGTTTATTTACAATAGGAATCAGCATGCATTCATTTTTTAATTGGTATAAGTTACATAGCCAAGTAAGTCAATGTCCAAAAAGATTGCCGTTATCGATGATATTCGTGGCCTGGCTAGGCGGGACTATCGCAACAGCAACGCTTGCTATATTAGAAGGCTCAATAGAGATTATTATGATTTTAGGGTCATTTGGTGCCAGTTGTTTACTGATATTTGCGTATCCTGCCAGCCCTTTTGCGCAGCCGAGAAACGTGATAGGCGGTCACTTTATAGCAACGCTTACAGGATTGGTTTTTATGACACTTTTTGGTATTCACTGGTGGAGTATGGCAATGGCTGTTGGCACTGCCATTGCACTAATGCTGATATTTAGAATGCCTCATCCACCTGCTGGGTCAAACCCTTTAATAGTTATGCTAGGCGCAGTAAATTGGAGTTTTTTGATAACACCTACCCTACTCGGTTCAATCGTTTTGGTCATGGTAGCGCTGATTTATAACAATTTGGGTAGGGATAAGCAGTATCCAACGTATTGGTGGTGACTCTACAACTATATAAAGTTAACCCCAAACCATTTACTATAATCTCAAATATATTACCAATAATTTGATTACCAATAATTTGATTGCCAATAATTTGTCGGAAAATATGCTAGGTAAGAGAGCATAAAATACTATTTAACTTAGTTAAAATAATATAGCTATGTTTTCTTAGCTTCATAAGTCAGTAGCATCGCAGAAAAATACAACATGACAATACCCGCTAAACCATTTAACCACCTACCGATAGAAGCATTTTTAAAATAAGGCAAAAGTTTCATACTGACGGTTGCTACTAATATGAACCAACTGCCAACAATGCTGGCGTGAGTCAAGGTTAATAGCAAAGTGTCAGTCGTTGCTGTTGCAGAGGTGAAGTCAACAAAGTTTGGAATAACTGCTAAATAAAGAGCAGATACTTTAGGGTTTAGAATTTGAGTAATAAAACCGACTTGCCAGAAATATCTAGATGACTTTTGATCATCAGATCTTTGAACGTGAGCATTCATATCTATGCTGTTATTTTTAGATTTATTATAGTTAAAAAACTCCTTGAGAGATTTAATGCCTAGATAGCATAAATACAGTGCGCCCATTATCTTGATCGCTATAAAAGCTTGAGGAATATAAATAAGCAAAGCAGATAGCCCAAACAGAACGAATAATCCATGCATAAATGTGGCACAAAATAGACCTGATATAGTGGCTAATGTCGGCTTATAACCATACTGCCCTAGCGTTTTTAGCACTATGACACCATTTGGTCCTGGCGAGATAACTATTAAGGTTGCCATCAGGGTAAAAGCTAACCAAGTTGTGTAGTCCATCTTTTAATTTCCTTAGACAAGAATAATGGTTGGCAGTATATTATATACATACAGGTCTGTATATAAATATTATATGGCTTATAATTGTCCTCTAACTCATTTTTGAAACAGGTATTACGAACTTATGTCAAAGAAGCAGGAAGATATCTTAAATACTTCCATAAAATTATTTAACGAATATGGTTTTGTGAATGTTGGCGTAGATAGGATCATTCATGATTCTAACGTGGCCAAAATGACCTTTTACAAGTATTTTCCATCGAAAGATAATCTGATAAGAGAGTGTCTACTAGAACGAGATAAACTAATTAGAACCAGTATCATGCAAACATTAGATTCTTGTAACAACGGCATAGCTAAGCTGAAAGGTTTATTTGAATGGTATGAAAATTGGTTTAAACAAAAAGACTTTTTTGGCTGCATGTTTGTTAAAGCTAACGATGAGCTGATTCATGATGTACTTTTAGTCCCTATCATTATCGAGCACAAAACATGGTTGACGAATACTATCTCTATTGTATTAAAAGATATAAAAACTGAGTTATCGGCTTCGCAAATCAGAATTATTTTAGATGGCGCAACCGTTAATGAAAATGTATATGGAGATAATGTTGCGATTACAGAGTCGTGGGCATTAATTGAAACAATGTTGAATTATGCTAAATGAAACTTACATAACCCATAACTAAGGACATGAAATGCAACTCGAGATCAATGTGGTCGATGCTTTTACTAGTATCGTTTTTAAAGGAAATCCAGCTGCAGTTATTATCACAGACAATTGGCTACGCGAAGACTTAATGCAATCCATTGCAATGGAGAACAACTTACCCGAAACGGCTTTTTTAGTTCCCGATGAGTCAGATGAAAAAGGGACTTATCATATTCGTTGGTTCTCTCCAACGACTGAAATCGCTTTTTGTGGTCATGCTACTTTAACATCAGCTTTTGTAATATTTAATAAGAATCCTACTTTAAAAACGATTAAACTCTCGGCCAAAGCGGTTGGAGTACTAACAATCGTACAAACAGACGTAGGCAAAATACAAATGGACTTTCCAAATACTAAGCCTGAGAGAGTTAATGATATTCCTGATAGTTTGTTAACTGGTTTATCTATTGCTCCTGTTGAAGTCTATCGTAATACACAAGCCTATTTTGTAATTTATAGCTCTGAATCTGATGTTCTGTCTGTAGAGCGTAACAATGAGATACTTAAAAAAATTGCACCTTTAAAGCTAGTAATCACCTGCCTTTCTGAGTCTAAAGACTATGATTTTATCTCTAGATATTTTGTCCCAGCAAACGGTGGTAATGAAGATCCAGTAACTGGGTCCATTCATACGGGACTCGCACCTTTTTGGGCAGAACGTTTGGGTAAAAATGAATTAGTAGCCTACCAAGCGTCAAGTCGAGGTGGAATACTTGGATGTGTTGTGGCAGATGATAGAGTATTTGTTTCTGGTAATGCGACGCAGTATTTAACAGGGTTTATTACGGTTTAGTACTATAAACTTTGAATGATTTTAGACAGATGATAGTGATACTGTAATTACGATAGATGCGGGATATATATATATAACCCTTTAATGGTCATGCTAGGAGCAGCTAATATCGATATATGGTTTGGGTATTTTCTCTATCTAAATGAGCATAATAATCATACTATTGAGATAATTTTTTAAACTTATAAACTGACATACGACTCTGGACAGTACATATGGGAATATACGATCAATCAGAGGTCTGCTATCCTCACTCTGAAAATTCTGCTATAGCAGTAGTTCCGGCTTCGTTTACTCTTATATTAGAAAAGCTGTTTAATCCAGCAGGTTATACAGTAGAAAATGTTGAACATGAAATAGAAGGTGCAGAGTACACAGCGCTTAAATTTAAATCAAATGGACAGACTGTACTATATAGACAAGCCAAAACAACACCCAAGAAAACGGGTCATTTTGTAACGATATGGAAGCGCGAGACTCCTAGTAGTGAGATTTCACCTTTTGATCTGAACGATGGACTGGACTGGGTGATTATAGCTGTCAATAATGGTACTAATTTTGGAATCTTTGTTTTTAGCGCCAATCTTCTTGCTAAGAAAGATGTTTTTTCAAAAAATACAAAAGGTGGTAAACGAGGAATTAGAGTATACGCACCCTGGACAACTCCAACCGCTGCTCAGGCTAAACGAACAAAGAAATGGCAAACAGAGAACTTCTTAAATTTTAATAACTGCGAGGACATTTTAAATTCTTTCATTAGAATGTTTAGCTAATATATGTTGAATTGTGTCTATTACGCTTAAAGTACACCCTACTTTCAACGCTATTCATAATTTGAACCACTTAAATATCCTCCCAACCAATCCAAGAACTCATCACTCGTCGTTGATACATTCAAACGCAGATGCGTCGAGGCAATGGCATCTGGATTAAACAGATGCCCTGGCGCAACCAGCCAACCTTCTTTATAAGCTTGTAATGCTAACTCTCCGGTATCTTGCCCCGTGTCTACCCAGACAAACATGCCTGCCTGTGTATGCTCTGGATAAATAAGTCCAATCTTTGGTAGTGCCTCACGCAGTCTTTCATGAGCGGCATATAACTGCTGCTGAACCTTTTTAATTTGCCTACGATATTCGCCATGAGTCCACAAACGGTGAACAACGCGTTCACCAAATTCTGGTGTATTTGAATTACTTAAAATTTTGCTTCGTATGACGTCATCAATAAATTTTTCAGGACATACCAGCATTCCCACACGCCACCCTGATGCCATTGACTTTGAAAATCCTGCTGCATAAAACACCCGTTCAAACTGATCGAGACTGGCATAACGTAGTGCCTGGCCATTGGGTACAAAGGGAGCATATAAATCATCTTCGAAAATGTAAGCGTCGTATTTATGGATCAAATTAAGTACTTGATGCGCGCGAGCAGGATGCAAGTTATAAGAGGTGGGATTATGTAGCACACTATTAGTTAGATATAACTTAGGGCGGTATGTAGCAAACATCTTTTCCATTTGCTCAATGTTAGGCCCTTGATAGTCGCGCTTTACGGAGACAACGTTTAAGCCTTGTTGTTGTAAGCAACTGGTTAGCCAGTACCAGCCAGGTGCGTCGACTAATACAGTATCGCCAATTTGGGTCAGCAGCCGCCCGATCATGGTCACAGCTTGCGACACACCTGCTGTAGTGATGACATTCTCAGCATGAGTTTGCATCCCTAATGTATTCAAATGCTGCACAAATTGCTGACGTAATGGCAAATAACCTTGAATACTCCCATAGTTATAAATGAAGTCATCCGCTTGCTGAGTAACCTGCCGTATCGCCCATTCCATTTTATCATTGCGTACCCAGCTATTTGGCAAGGTTCCTGATCCTGGTGAGCGGTGATGCGGGGTGCTATTAAAGACTTGTAATAACCAACGTGTGTCTATAACCGGGGACTTAATGACCGCTCTTTTATCATCATTCGGCTGAGCTAATTTTGCTTGTGTATTGACATAATAGCCTGAGCTGGGCTTAGCGATTAATACGTTAGTAGCGACCAGTTGCTCATAAGCTTGCACTACGGTAAAGCTCGATATATCTAATAGTTTCGCTAATTTTCGCACTGAAGGCACGCGCTGATTAGGCAAGTAAATTTGCCAGTCAATACGCTGCTGTAGCCATTCAGCGACGGCGGCTGTCTTGGTGAGATTGGAGTTTAAGGTATAAGTTTCGACCATAATAAGATACGCCTGCTTTTATAGATTTTTGCTATAACGATAAATTGTTACGTTGAGTATGACTATACACTTTGTTCATCGTGAGTATAACTGTATCGGGTCTGTTATGGTTTTTTAAATTATAGTGAGTCTTCTTAAGAGTGAGTAAACCTATAAAAGTGGTGGGCAAAATGAGCTTCGAAGGCAGTATCACAGCACTGGCACTTTTTATGCTGATCAATTCTGTCACGCCAGGACCCAATAATTTAATGCTGTTACACGGTAGTATTAAACGCGGATTTTGGGCGTGTCGCTGGCATATGCTTGGTATTACTGTTGGCGTCACGGTTATGCTGTGGCTTAGCTATTGGGGCATGGCAGCCTTAATTATCAGCTTCCCCGCTGTCATGCTTAGCATAAGAATATTGGGCACACTCTATCTGTTGTGGCTCACATATCAGATGGCTAAAACCGACTTTATCGCGGTCGTTAATGACGCCCTAAAGCATGAGCAACAATATAAGCAAGCGAATGAAGTCCTTATTCAGGCAAAGAACGTTGAGGTCAAAAAACGCTTCGGTGAATTGCCGCTAAACTTTGGACAGGCGTTATTGTTTCAATGGCTTAACCCAAAAGCATGGACAATGACGGTGGTTGCACCAAGTCTAGCAATGTTCCATGCCGGCAAGCCTTGGTTGGATAACTATCTACTACTGGCAATGAGCGCGATTATTAATCTGCTATCCATCAGCTGCTGGGCGGCAGGTGGTCATTGGCTGCGAACGCTGGTGCATCTACCGCGAGTCATGCGCGTTATTCACGGCTTGATTGTACTTATGACGCTGTATTGCGCAGTGACACTGTGGTTATAAATTTTGGCTATAGATAAAATTTTTCCATAACTAAAGTACAAGTTTCAATAACAACTAACAACAACCAATAATAACAATTACCTAGGCCAATCTTATGACCCCTTTACACATCGCCTTAGCGATACTGGTTACCTTTATTTGGGGTGTGAACTTTACCTTTATTGCGTGGGCGCTCGAAAGTTTTCCACCGTTAATGCTCACGGCTTTACGTTTTTTCTTTACCGCTGTGCCACTGGTTTTTTTCCTCAAGCCACCCAAGTTTAACCGTACGCTATTTATCTATGCTATCGGTACGTTTGTGATGCAGTATGCTTTTGTATTTACTGCCATGCACTTAGGCGCATCAGCAGGGCTGACAGCGTTATTGCTACAAATTCAGATTTTTATCACGGTATTACTGGCGTATGTCCTATTAGGTGAGGCAGTAAGTCGCATGCAGATTATCGGTATGATAGTCGGTGTGCTGGGACTGGGCGTGATTGCGCTCAACCTTGGCGGCGATATGCCTTTGATTGGTTTTATTTGTATCTTGATTGCGGCAATCGGCTGGAGCTTTGGCAACATTGCCTCAAAGCAGGTATCAGCGCCCCCTAATAAACAGGCGTCGCTAAAAAATCCTAGCGTATCGACATCGACGGTTTCATCTGCCGGTAATAAAAATAAAGCATCGGCATTATCTGCTCTAGCCTTGGTGGTTTGGGGCGGACTGATTGCCTGCGCAATTTTAACGCTATCTTCTTTTATCTTTGAAACTGAGGCTTGGCAGTTGAAAACGTTTACGCAAGCCTCGCTTAAATCTTGGTTATCACTTGGCTTTATTGTCTATATCTCAACCTTGATAGGATTTGGACTTTGGGCGCATTTATTGGCTCAAAATACAGCGTCTAAGGTTGTGCCATTTGCTTTACTCGTGCCGATATTTGGAATGATCACCTCGGTGCTGCTGCTGGGGGAAAGCGTAACGTGGTGGAAGATGCTAGCGATGGTGTTCATTTTATCAGGTTTAGTATTGGCAAACGTGAAGCTAAGCCGCGCTAAAAAACTGGCTCACTCATAAAATCAGCTGGATAGTTTTAGGGTGCACTCAAATAAAATCTATCTATTCAGTTTACTAAGTAAGGAAACTTATATGAAAATGGTATGTCTTGACGTTGAAGGTGTTTTATTCCCCGAAGTATGGCAAGCGATTGCGGCAGAAACTGGAATTACTTCTTTAGAGCTTACTACTCGTGATGAGCCAGATTATAACAAACTTATGGCTGGCCGAATTACTGCTTTAAATATTGAAGGCATAAAATTTGACGATCTGATTGCTTGTGCCACCCATGTTGACCCCCTACCTGGTGCAGCAGAGTTCTTGTTACGATTACGACAACGCTATCAGGTCTCGCTAGTCTCTGATTCTTATTATGAGTTTCTTCAGCCACTAGGTTTAAAACTAACTATGCCTGCAATATATTGTCATAATCTAATTCGTGCAGAGGATGGAACAGTACAAGGTTGGAAGCCCAGACTAATTGACCAAAAACCGAAATGTGTACAAGCTTTCCAAAATCTGGGTTTTGAGATTTTTGCAGCAGGTGATAGTTTTAATGATATCGGTATGCTAGATGCTGCAAATTGCAGTGCCTTTATTCATGCACCAGAACACATTTCAGCGTTGCGACCCAATATTCCCGCCTGCAAAGACTATAAGGAACTGGAGTATTTCATTAATCAAGAGAACTGGTATCGTACTCACTAACCTAATAAGCTAAAGATGAATACAATTATCCTGATATCTCCAATTTCGCTTACTTCTGCACTGCTTTTAGTCTTTCGTTGTCCTACATAAGCAGCCATTACAATTAGATAATCTTAATCCGTTATATGTAATAGTCTAACTTAAACAAACTGCCTTCGGTATTTTAGGAGCGGTTCGCAACCTTAATAGAGTTTGGGCTTTGAACGTATTCATTGGCTCAAAATACAGCATCTAAAGTTGTACCATTTTCCTTGTTGGTGCCCGTATTCGGTATGGCGACCTCAGTGCTGCTTATGGGGGAAATTGTGACGTGATGGAAGATGCTGGCTATGCTGTTTATCCTATCAGGACTGGTATTAGCGAATGTGAAGATAGGGCTAGGTAGAAAGTCTGCTTTCAAATAGCAGCAAATGAATTAGTAGGTTTAGTTGTCATGTTACTAGGACTTATACTTTTAATCTTTAACTTCGCGGATAGAAAAAAGATACTCGATCATAAGGTTGTCCAATGAAAGTTATGAAACCACACAATAACTTAAGTAATTCACTGGGTGTTTCATTTGCCCTAGCAGCAGCCGCACTTAACGCCACGATAGGTATATTTAGTGTGCTACTAATGAATACCGGACTCAAAAGTAATGATATTGCATTTTTAAAAACTATTATTGCTTTTGTCTTGCTATCAGCGCTGTTAAGCAAAACGCCAAAGCGCATGCAGTATCAGCATCTTATCACTACTGAATTTGTCGGTTCTAGTAATAAGCGAGTTATGTGGACAGTTGCTATTTGCGCCTTTCTCGGCATTTTTACTTTGTTTGTATTTGAGACTAAGGCTTATGAGTATGGCAACCCTGCTAATGTCGTAGTGGTATTGATGGCAGCGGCAACTATATCAGCAACCCTATTTAGTGCACTACTACTTAAAGAAAAATTATTACTAAGTACTATTCTCGGAATATTATTGGCCGTTACTGGGATATTTGTTATTTCTTGGACTAGCAGTGTCAATTTGAACTTAATCTTCTTTGCATCGCTGGCGGGTAGTGGTTACGGACTGTTTTCAGTATTGATGCAACGTTTTGGTTTACAAGGTGGAATTTATTTAACCAAATACTTATTACTATTTGGCTCTGTGTTCTTATTCATCCCTTTTATTGTGACCTTTGAGCCTATCAACATAGGTTATCCATCCGTTTTAGGCTTACTGGGCTTGGCTACTTTCCCAACGATCTTGGGATTCTATTGCACGACCAGCGCTTTAAAGTATTTGCCTGCGTCTAAGGTACAAGTTCTTGAGTTATCAGAGCCTCTATTTGCTATGTTTTTTGTGTGGTTAATATTGCATGAAGCGGCGACTATGAGGTTTTGGGTAGGAGCATGTTTGGTTATTTTAGGTGTTATAACAATTACTAATTTATCCAAAAAACCTACGTTAGTTAATAGCAATAAGTAGACATCTAAACGCTATATTTTAACTGTCTTTTTTTACAATAAGTTTTAACGATGTCGGATACTGATACTGCTCTAACAATGATGCAGGACGTACAGGACGGTGGGTTAAATTACCATCACAATTAGGGCAATGCTGGTTTAAAGCACTAGTCGCACAAGAGGCGCAAAACGTACATTCGAAACTACAAATCATCGCATCAGTAGCATTAGGCGGTAGGTTTTTATCACAGCGCTCACAATTGGGTCGCAGCTCAAGCATATTATTTTCCATTTTCATTAGTAGTATTAAGTGATATCAAATAGAGAGACTTTATCTCACTTTTAGCTTTTTAACCTATATCAAACTCCATACGTCTTGCAGTTGTTTGCATAGTCTGACTATCTATTAACTTCTCCACACAGTACAGGCTAGCGTGAATACCTGCACTTATTCCTGCTGAGGTGACAATATTAGTCGTCTTATCGCTAGCATCGACAAAACGAGTGTTAGCGATAACTTCAATATTGGGATAGGATGCTAAATTATCCAAATCCATCCAATGGGTGGTTGCAGACTTGCCAGCCAGCAATCCAGCTTTAGCTAATAGCAAAGCGCCCGTACAAACTGAAAGCGTTAACTTGGTAAGCTTTGCTTGAGAGATAATCCAATCTATAACTACTGGATTGTTTATCTCAACCTTCTCAGCACCATAACCGCCAGGAATAACTAAAATGTCTATAGTGGGATGATTGTCGAAGCTATAATCAGGGATTACTTTTAGCCCATTTCTAGCAGATATCGATGCTTGATGTTCAGCAATGGTAATGACCTTGAAGTACTTATCACTGGTATTAGCAGCCTCAGCCAACGAAAAAACCTCAAAAGGCCCTGCAAAGTCTAATACTTCTACTTCGTTAAAAAGTAATATGCCAACGGTTCGCATAGTTGTCATAGGGTGTCCTTGGGTTAATATTATTAAATTAAATATCGCTCATTTATACCCTTATAATCAAGCTTAATCTTCATTTACCTTTTCAACTAACATTACCATCTTGTCAGCTTCAAACGTTCCAAGCCCTTTCAATCCTGCGATAACCCCTACTCTATTCTCAACCGTTTTATTTTGACTCAGCTTAAACTGCGCTTGAACATCGGTTATATCGACACGAATACCAACGATGGCGCGACACATCGCCTGAATGTACTCTACAGGCGCATCATAAAGTGACCAAGGATTAGGCTGGCTGGCTTCAAAATTAGCCGTTTGCTTTGATAAGATTTCAATAAGCGTTTCAGGCGCGGTTAATAAGCTGACATTGCCCATAATATGGACACTACGATAATTCCATGTCGGTACTTCTTTATGAGTTACTGCTTTACTAGGATACCAATTAGGACTTATATAATGTCCAGCATCTTGAAAGATGATCAGCCACGGCGCAGCAAGATTGGCACTGTTACTTAGCGCATTTACCTTAGCAATATGACCATATAGGCAACCAAACTCACTACCATCATCTTGCCAGTACATGGGAATATGACAAGCTTCCAGTCCGTTGCCCGTTTGTGCAATGACCGTCACTAACGGCTTTTCTTTAATAAACGCTTGTATGGTCTCAAAACTGTCTTCTTTAAAAGCTTTAGGGGTAAACATCATGGCTCCAAATCGTTGTATTGTATATATGGAGTAATAGTACGACTTCACCACTTAAGAATACCGATGCATTTTTTAAAATTACCAACAAAGTGTATAGTTAGATAGCCCTTGACAGTTATGGGCACACTTTCTGAATTCTAATAATAAGCCAACTACTTTATGAACGACACTCTCACTCTTAATCCTAATATCAGTAAAACAGCAGCTGTGATCGAATGGGTTCAGCAGCGAATGGATAGTCAAATCTACAAACCCTACCAGAGAGTGCCTTCCGTACGTAAACTAGCCATGATTTTGGATGTTTCGAGCTTTACCGTGACCCAAGCTTATGAGCAACTAGTCGCTACGAATGTGTTAATGGCTAAGCCAAATTCCGGCTATTATGTTTTACCTCAAGTGAATTATGATAGAAATCCAGAGCTTGTGGAAAAGGAGGCTATGGTTGATACCAGCTGGCTAGTACAGCAGATGTTGAACGATATTCCTAATCACCGAGCACCAGGATCAGGTGAGCTGCCTGTTGAGTGGATTAAGAATGATAGGATGCAATGGGCGGTTAGACAGGTTAATCAAGATATCGATAGCTTTATATATAACTACGGTGAAACTCAAGGTTATTTACCTTTACGTGAGCAATTAGTACAGTACTTAGACTTGCTAGGCATTCATACTAGTGCCGATAATATTATTACTACAACAGGAGTTTCGCAGGCTATTTTGACGGTTATTCAGCTCCTACTAAACGTAGACGATACGGTCTTAGTGGATAGTCCTGGCTGGTATTGGACGTCGAGTACCTTACAACAACAAGGCTATCAGGTGGTATCAGTTGAACGCGACCACCAAGGCCCAAACATTGAACGAATGAGACAGATTTTAGAAGAGTATCGTCCCAAGTTATACATTACTAACAGCGTACTTCATAATCCAACATCCTATAATTTACACCCTGCCCGCGCCCATCAAGTTTTAAACTTAATGCATGAATACGATGTTTGTATTTTTGAGGATGATTTATACGCCGCATTTTTACCTGATGAAAAGCCGCTTAGGTATGCCAATATAGACCAGTTTGAGCGAGTATTTTATGCCACTGGTTTTTCAAAGTCGATGGCGTCCGGCTGGCGCGTGGGCATGCTGGCCAGTCCTGATAGATTTATCAAGCAGATACTTAAGCTTAAAACCCTTAGCAATATGACCTCACCTGAGTTTGGCGAGCGCGTGGTTCATCGGCTGTGGACGCAAGGAGAATATCGTCGTCAGCTCAAGAAAGTACATCAGAAACTCTATATTGCCCATCAAGATATGCGAGATGCGCTATTTAAAATAGGTATCACTTACCCTGAACATACCAATCCGGGTATTTTTGTGTGGATAGATACTGGCGTGGATTCTGGAAAGCTAGCCTTAGAGGCTTATAAAGAGGGCTGGCTTGTTGCCCCTGGTCAGTTATTTAATCCAAGTGCTCAGCCTTCAACGTATTTAAGATTAAATGTGGCGACGACGAGTCATGAGTTTCTGAGATGGTTGGATGTGTACATAAGCTCACAGCATAAATAATTCTTAATAAACAATATTCATCAATATAAAGACAGTAGTTGAATACCTTATGATTAAAGAAAGTAGTTTTAAAAATCTGTTATATATCCGAAGCTATTTGAATACAGCGAGTGAGGGGCATTTCCATGATTTCAATCAACTGATTATTCCATTAACGACCTACCTCGATACAGGTGTGCGTGATAAGACCGTACGCATTCATTACGGAGAGGCGCTATTAGTCAGCAAAGGTATTTTTCATAAGTGTTTATCAGATAATAACTTCAAATTTCTGACTGTGAACTTGCATGAGAATATTGATAGCTTATGGACATCAGAGGCAAGTATGCATTTTTCGCTAGATGAAAAGACTTTGCTGTTTTTAACATTTATGGAAAAGCAATTACAGTCCGCTTGCGATCAGCAGGCAGAAGCGCAAATGTTTGCTCTGCTAAAAACATTGTTAGGATCGATGACACCTGTAGGTAAGACAAACCCGCGTTTACTATTAGTTATAGAGACTATGAAGAATGACTTAGCAGGTGCACATACTATTTCATCACTAGCGCAGATAGCGTGTTTGAGTGAAAGCCAGTTTAAAATGACGTTTAAGAAACAGTTTACATGTACGCCTTTAGCATATCTAACAGAGATTAGAATGCAGTCAGCTTTGGGCCTTATGCTAAACACCGATATACCTGTTGGAATAGTTGCTGAGCAATGTGGATACAATAATACCCTCTCTTTAGTGCGTAATTTTAAAAAACGATTTAATCAAACACCAAGTGAGTGCCGCAAACGTCATTTGGCACATTCGAGTTGATAGTAAAATATATCTTCAAAAAACATCCTATTTGTATGTAATGCCGTCTTTTTTGATGCTTGAAGTAAGCTTAATTACGCTATGATAATTTATAGCAATTGGGACAAACCATACCAAAACACCTTTGTTATTAATTCAGTTTATCAACCTATTTTTAGGTAGGGAATGGAACCTATTTTGGAAAGCGTAATGAATAAAAAATCTTCAATACCCCAGTCTGACCAGATTGTAATACAACCTCTTAACTCTGCCGATTATGATAATTGGCTTGTATTATGGGATGCATATTTAACGTTTTATAAAACGTCATTACCACTGGAAACTAGTCAGTATACTTGGCAGAAACTGTTAGACAATAGCGTGCCTATTTTTGGCTTTGGTGCCCATAAAAATGGCCTGCTTGTGGGCATTGTTCATACTGTATTGCATCCGAACACGTGGAACAATACGGACGTTTGTTATCTAGAGGATTTATACGTGGCGGAATCTATACGAAATTCTGGAATAGGACAAACTTTAATTAAGCAGGTGTATACTTTCGCTAAATCTAAAAACTGCAATCGGGTCTATTGGGTGACACAGGAAGAAAATACAACTGCACGCAAACTTTACGATAAACTCGCAACGCTTACTGACATGGTTCAATATCGACATAACTTATAACAACTCCTATCTATTTAGCATACATAGTAGAGTCGAGTAATTTCGGCTCTTTTTTATTGCTCGTAATTTAGGTTTAAAACTCAGTTTTTTAAAGAAAATTAATGAAGGTTTTTATGTTTGGAATTACTGATTTAGTTGCATATGTGATTGGCTCTATTATTGTAATCGTGTTGCCAGGGCCAAACAGCTTATATAGTTTGTCGGTTTCAGCCTCTTATGGTGTACGCCGAGGCTATTACGCTGTCGCTGGTATTTTTGTGGGTGATAGTATTTTGATATTGCTAACAGTACTAGGAGCAGGTACTTTATTAAAAATATATCCTGCATTGTTTATCGCTATGAAAATGATTGGCGGCTTATATTTAGTGTACCTCGGACTAAAACTGTTGATGAAAGCTTATGAGACGTATCAAAATCGAGCTTTAGCATCTTTATCTAAAGAGATGTCTAGAACAACCGTTTTAGCTGTGCCTGATAAATCAACTAATCGAAGCTTCTTAAGAAAAGGTATGTTATTAAGTTTAACCAATCCAAAGGGAGTTCTGTTTTTTTTATCTTTTTTTGTACAATTTGTCGACCCTACCTACTCTAAACCACTGGTCTCATTTTTAGTGCTGGCTATTATTTTGCAAGTATTAAGCCTGTGCTATCAGAGTCTGATGGTATTATCAGGTAAACGTTTAGCAATGCGCTTTCGTCAGTATCCATAGTTAGTGGTCTTGAGTATGGGATTGGTAGGCTTGCTATTTATTGGCTTTGCAGCGAGCTTGTGGTTAGCTCAATTGGGGTGAAATAGAATATTATTAATAAATTGAATCGAGAACTGCTTGATAAACAAACTCAGGTGGTTGAATACTTACCTCCTCTTATGCACAAAACACAATATTTTTATTTGAAATGAACTATATACGACAAAGGTTGATTTTATGACTTCTGAATTTTGGAAAAATGCATGGCAAAAGAGCCAAACTAATTTTACTCAGAAAAAACCAAACTCTATGTTAACGCATCATTTCAAAGCACTTAATACATTTAAAAATGGACGCGTTTTTGTACCTTTATGCGGTAAGAGCGTGGATATGCTATGGTTTACCAGTCAGGGTTTTGACGTTATTGGTGTTGAGCTGTCAGAGATAGCAGTTATACAGTTTTTTGCCGAAAACAATTTGCAAGCGACAGTATCGCTACATCCAACTACCCCTAGCCTCACTTATTATCAAGCTGAACACGAAGGACAAACTCTCAAAATTTGGGTGGCTGATATATTTGATTTAAGTCCCATTGATATTGGAATAATAGATGCTGTCTATGATCGTGGTGCATTAGTTGCTCTTCCAGATATGAACCCTGATAATCTACGTACACGCTATACACAGAAAATTATGGTGCTTAGTAATAAAGCAAGCCAACTTCTGTTATCTTTTGCTTATGATGGCGAAAAGCAGCGCAGTGATAATAATAAAAACTTGCCCCCTTTCTTAGTGACACAATCTCAACTTGAGCAATACTATGCTGAGTATTATGAGATAAAATTGATAGCAGAAGAGAAAGTAGACTATGTTTCTACCGCAGGTGATTCAGGATATCGCCTTGTATATACCTTAGTATATAAAAATTAATTCCTAATCTACATCTGGCTTGTCTAATCAAGAAGTGATCTAGAATGTTCGCTGTTTTAGTAAAGAGTTTTGATGGTAAAGTTGATATTAAGAATTAAAAATTCTGCTTTAAAGTTAATAAATCTTTTAGTCAAAGCGAAAAATAACTCGTTAAAGCCAACGTTAAAGGGGATCATATGTTAAATGTTAAGATTAAAATTTTGAGCGTGGATGAGTCTAACGATTTCAGAACTATCAGACTTTCAGCCTTGGAAAAATCTCCCGAAATGTTTGGATCCACCTATATAGCAGAAGTAGAGAAACCGTTGGTTTTTTTCAAAAGCTGTTTATCAAGTTCAACTGTATTTGGCGCCTATTATAAAAATAAAATTATAGGTTTAGCAACCTTAACACAAGAGAATGGAATAAAATTTTCTCATAAAGCCTCTTTATCAAGTGTATTTATTGAAACTGAGTTTCAAAAAAAAGGCGTGGCAAGCATCTTACTTAGTGCAATCATAGAATATAGTGAAAAACATGTAGAGCAAATTTTACTTACTGTTGCCGATGATAATAAGCCTGCGATTCATCTTTACAAAAAATTTGGTTTTGAAACTTATGGTATAGAAACACAGGCAATGAAAGTTAATGGGCAATATACTGATGAGATTTTAATGAAACGATTTATGTCTTAACAATTTTCACCATGACTAAAAATATATGTTCAGCAAGCTATAAGGGAGGAGATTAAGAGTTTTTTAACTCAATGCCTAACATCTATTACCAGTCTTGCTTGGGCAAGCTCATCAAGATATTGATCTATCATTTGGGTATTATCCTTATCCAAATGGGCATCCCATTCATCAAGCATGACAATCGTACTTTGGTCGTCCTCTCTAATTTCTTGAATTTGCTTGATGAGTTGTTGTCCTGTTGAACCTCTATGGGCTTTGTCAGTTTTGTAATTGAAATACAAATTGTGCTTGGCAGGTAAATAGTAAGCCTGTTCTTGGTAGTGGTCTTTGAGCTTAAGTAACATACAGGATTTACCAACGCCATTATTACCAACCAACGTTACTCTACCTTGCTTGGGTAATTGTGTTGAATTAAAAATTTCCCCTGTTTGCTTCACATGTATTTGGTTTGCCTGAATGTAGGTATCTAAATCCACAGTAGTAGGTTTTAAAACCTCTAAGATGCCATCTAGCATCGTTTTAATAACGCCAATACTGGTATGGTAGCCAATCAAGGCATAGCACATTTGCAATAGCTGAATTTGTCTTGGCAGAGTGGCGATTAGCACAGCCATCGTCGCAGCATCATGCCAATTTTTATTAAAAATAAAAGCAGTGACCACAAAGACAGGCAGCATCAATATGATCATGCCTAAGCTTGAATTGATGTGCTGGATCGAGGTAGATTTAACGCTATTATTCTTGGCTGTTGCAAAGCTTTTCTGAACAATATTGTTATAGAGCGTGTAATTATGCTTATTGAAAATAACGACGTTATCCCAACTGTCAAAAAGTTTAGCGGTTAAACTCAGCCGTGATTGCTGGTCTGTTTTAGCAGCCATTTTTAGGGTGTGTCGTCTGAAATGCACAAACATTGAGGCAAAAATAATACCTACTGCATAACCAAGCAGTAAGGTGCCATCTAAAAACCAAGCTATGACCAACACATTAAATAAGACATTGAGTACCAAAGCTGAAATATCAAAAATACTATCAATGACCGTCTCAAGGGTGTAATTACTTTCCTGAGCGAGTGTTGTCGTTGCTGTACTCTGCAATTCATCGCTGGATAATAAATGGGTCTTACCTAAAAAAACAGTATGAAAATTATCATTGTACAGCTTATGAGCATCGCATTTAGCGCGTTCTGTATTGGTGACACAAAAGTATGCAGGTATATAAACCGCTACTAAAGATACGGCAAATAGCACCATATATAAAATTGAAATAGTGTCCTCGGTCAGACTTTGTGCAAGGCGAGCAATAAAATACGTTGATGACGCCACAATAATTTGCTGTATTAGCAAAAATACTAATGCTATACGCAAATGCTTGTTTGAGATAATTTTATAGATCAAGACTTTTAATATCCCTTAAAACCGAAGCATATGAGTCTAGCAAATAATGGCTTCTTACTGACGTATAATCTGCTGATTAAATTTTCAGGTTCTTTTAGAGCATACCAAATGAGGCCATCTAAGAATATATATTTGAATATCACAATGCATATTAAAATAATAAATTATAGTGTTAACTTCATTAAATAATAGGATAAGCAGTTATGAGAAAGAGACTAGCAGCATTTTTGCTTACTTGCATCATGCTGACAGGGTGTAATAAAGCCATTGATACTCAGATGAATAGCATTCAAAACAATGTTCCAACCGTGAAATCGGATGTTGAGAAGGATTTTGAAGATCTCACAGTACAAGCTAATCTAGGAGACGCTTCAAGCCAAGGACAATTAGGGCTTATATATTACTATGGTAAAGGCGTTCCTCAAGATTATTCAAAAGCATTTTATTGGTTACAACAAGCAGCTAACCATGGAGACAAAGAAATGCAGGGAATGCTGGCATTGATGTATGAGAAGGGTCAAGGCGTGGGTCAAAACGATACTAAAGCATTTAAGTTATATAAAAACTTAGCCGATGACGGTATTGATTTATACCAATCAAAAATTGGAGATATGTATCTTAAGGGTAAAGGCACAACCCAAAGTGACGCTAAGGCTTTTGAGTGGTTTAATAAGGCAGCTAATCAGGGTGATGCTGCAGCTCAATATAGCCTTGGGGTGATATATGCCGAAGGCAAAGGCGTTCCTCAAGATGATACTAAAGCATTTGAATGGACTCAAAAATCAGCCAATCAAGGGCATGCTATAGCTCAACGCAATCTTGGGGTAATGTACGTCAAAGGAGAAGGAGTAAAACAGAATATCGTTTCTGCAAAAGAGTGGCTTGGTAAGTCTTGTGATAAAGGCTATCAAGATGGTTGCGATGATTATCAAAAACTTAATGAGTAAAGTTGTTAATTCACCCACTTTAGAAATCGATTGTTGGTATAGAGAATATTTATAATCAAGAAAGCCCTAAAAAACTGGACGCACAGCCATCTGTTTATTTCCTACACTATGAATCAAACAGGCTTCTAGATACTTAGTCTGATATATTTGAGTTTTTACAGCCCAATTGATATCCATTTTCACAAGCTTTGATAAAATACTTTTTCGCTATAACTGTATTTTGACGTACACCGTGGCTAAATAAGTACATCATACCAAGGTTATATTGAGATCTAGCATCACCTTGATTGGCGGCTTTTAGATACCACTTACCGGCTTTAGCATAATCCTGAGGCGCACCTTCGCCATAGCTATAAATTGTTCCAAGTTGGTATTGGGCAGGAACATATCCTTGGTCAGCGGCTTTTGTATACCACTCGATAGCTTTAGGGTAATCCTGACGTACCCCTTTACCCTCGTAGTAAGCGTTACCAATGTTGAATTGAGCCTCAGCATCGCCTTGGTTGGCTAATTTCTGCCACTGCTCAACGACTTTGGCATCATTTTGACGCACACGACCGCTCTTTCGATGTGGTACGCCATGGATGAATTTCATGGGACCAATCCCTTGGTTAATAGCTTTTGCACGCCACTCGAGATGTTTATCGTAATCCTCATCTGTACCTTTGCCATCGTAATTGTAGAAAGTTCTACTAAGTTCGAATTGGGCTTTAGCGTAGTTTTGGTTAGCGGATTTTGTGAACCATTCAATAGCTTTAGAGCGATCCTGATCTACCCCTTCGCCATCGTTGTACATTATTGCAAGGTTATATTGAGCAAGATCATATCCTTGGTTAGCAGATTTTGTATACCACTCAACGGCCTTAGCGTTATCCTCGCGTGTACCTTCGCCATCGTCGTACATGACTGCAAGGCTATATTGAGCCTCAGCATTGCCTTCATTGGCTTGTACTGTAAGGTCTTCAAATTCTTTTTCAACAGCTGATTTTACGGCTGAAACTACGTTTTGAGGCCTACTCATCTGAGTATCAATGACTTTATGACATCCTGTCAGCATCAAGCCAGTCAATAAAAATGTTGCTAGCCTTTTTTTCATAGCTGCTTGTCCTGTTCGTTAATCAAGATAACCCTATAATTTATCAGCCGATCTCATCAGGTGTACTACAGATAGACACATTCAATTTCGAATTATAAGTGTTGTTGTTTTTAAGGGAAGGATACAGCCATCTTCGGTAATTTCACAATCTGATAATCATAGATAATACAGCGTGACTCACAACTAGTATTACGATCAGCGGGTTGGAGCTGACTCAACGTCTGCCAATTCTTCCCGTCCTTTGATCGAAGTACTTGCTTATCTTTATTGGTAACAACAAAATCCTCTGATGAGGGCGATAGCTTACTGATGTAGTAATTAAATCTACTGTCATCCTTTGGTAGCTTATTAAATGTCCATTTTTTATCATGGTAAATATAAAGATAACCATCAGTTTGTAATAATAGGATATCTGAATTATTTTGTAGATTGCGTGGACCTGCACTTAATAGATTTTCAGTGGATAAATTGCGCCAATTAGTCAGATTATTAGAAGCATAAAGAGCCATAGCGTCGCCCGTTAGTAAATACTCACCAGCGAAATAGTCGGCGTCATAAAAAGCAGGCACATTTTTTATTTGCTGTTGTCTCCAGCGCTCACCGTCACGACTGCTAGCTACTAATCCGTATTGACCAGTAGCGATAAATCCCCCATTTAGATAACGAATGCTAGTAAAAGGATTGCGGCCTTGAGAATAAACTTCCTCCCAATTCACGCCATCTCTACTACGTACAATAACGCCAGTATTATTATGTGGTGGTACGCCCTCACCTGCATCATAAAACCATCCATTAGCAAAGATTAAGCTTCTTCCTGACACAGGTATCCTAGAAGGAGCAGGTGTCCAATCACGACCGTTAACAGAAATATAGGGCTGATAGCCAACTTCAGCAATCACTTTGGGAGAAGTTATAGGTGCTACTAGAGATACAAACACCCCATTACCCTGTGCTATGAGACTTCCAGGCGCTTCAGGCATAAGCTGCCATATGACTCCTGTTGGACTATTATCAATAATAATTGGCTTACCTGCATCGCTTAAAGTGTTTTTACTAATAGGGCTAACGTTACTGCTTCCAGGTTTTAACGGTGAAGTTGACGTACTCGCACAGCCAACGACTACCCCACCAAGGCTTATGATAAGAGGAAGTATCAGAGCGTTGATATTCATAAGAGCGCGTACTTTAAGCATAATCATACCCTGTATAAAACAGCCTGAAATCTAACTAAATAAAATGTGAGTGACTTTTGTATAATGCGATATACCCCTACTCACTATTACTCACTATTACTCACTATCCAATTCTATTATCCTGCCACTACCAATCAATCTTGCTACGGCTTATTCACCTGACCTAAAAATAATATTGCATCGGTTTTATTGTCTTTAATCACAAACATAAACGGGTGATCGGCTTTAAACTTTACCGGTGGATGCATAGAACCAGATATGTCTACTGAAACAGCACCTGTCGATGCCGCCGCCTCTGTTCCTATTTCATTAACGTCGATCACTGCTTGATGATAAATATCGTCAATAGCGATGGGCGAGCTATCTTTAAACACGTTAAAATTAGCTTGATTCCCAAACGCGCTTGGCATGCCCATATCCGTCAGTACTGCTTTCATCGGGTAGCCTTCGTCTATCTTAAACTTTGGTAGATTGAGTTTGATATCGTGCTGCTTTAGACGTTTGGTCCAATCATTAATTTGTGTCGTCGACAAATTCTTAACAAGCGTCTGCATGCCTGACGGCTCTTTTGACTTTGGTAAAACCACTAGCATCGATAGTTCATTGCCCTTATAAGATAGCTCCACGACTTGTACTTGCTCATCTTCGCTATACTTAAAGTCAGTATTCTGGAACATCATATCTACATCACTAGTTGTACCATCGAAATAATGAAAAGGCATATCACCACTGACCGTGAAACGACTGAACCAATCCGCTTTAAAGTAAACTACATTGGTCAATATCGCCGAGGTATTCGGCTGAACACTCTCTTTTGAGAGCAGTTCAGGAATCATCTGATTGGTATGTTTGGCTATCTTGTCATTAATCACTTGTCGAGCAGCTGCGGTGTTGTTTTTGAAATCAAGCGTGTTGATCTGTCCACCATAGTAGCGTTTTACTGTGTCGACATAGGCTTGGTTGGGAGTACGACCCTGTTGCAGCCATAAGTCATTAATGGTGTTCAATTTATAGTTCGGGCTGGGTTTGTTAAATTGATTATAGAGGGCGGCACTGTTTGGATTCAGAATGGGTAAAGACGGATAGTAGAAGGTTTTTTGAATTTGCGCTTTGGTATTGCCTTCTGCTGTGGCATACAGCATGGCTACGGCACTGGTTAGGCTATAAGGTGAGAAGAATACGTTAGCGTCCACTTGATTTGATTGACCATTTAGCTGTTGATACATAGCCACTGCGAATTGGTTGTTGGCATTGACAACGGCGTCTATACCTTCAGATGTTGAGGCAGAGTCATCCGCAGTATTAGGGACATCTTTGCTATCAGCTTTAGAGTCCACTTGCTCTTTAGTCTTGTCTGGCAAGGAAGGTATATTGGTCACTGTTTGGGCAGCTTTGGTGTTTACGAAGCTATTATTACAGCCAGTAATGGCCAACAATAAGCCGCTAAGGGCAAGACTACTGACGATATGCTTGTTCGTCATAGTTTTGATTGGGTTGTGGTTATTCATGGTATTTTATACTTTTGATATCAATAATATCTTGATTATATACAGGGAGATAAACTGTTTTAGTAAACATATGCTAACAAATTTTGAGATAATATATGAATCAGCAATAAGCGTATGAGGTATTTATGAAAAAAAATTTGTTGAAATGGCTGGTTATACTAGTGGTAATGGCTTCCGCAGTTTGGATATTTCTAGATATCGTAAGCGTGAAAGAGACCAAGTCATTTAGTAGCAGTGATGGTGATATTCTCAATAGCCCTGCGGCCGATAAAATTTCCAGCTTCCTCACGATCTTTAGCAATCAAGGGAATGAAAAGGAAATATTCTATGAAAAACTTGATAAGCTGGAAAACGTTAATCGTGAATTAGACGAAAGCGTAGAAGCAGTAGAAGATGAGACCTCTGAAGACAAGCATAGCTATGACTAATAGTATTTATTTTCGACGGTGCAAACGAACCTAATTAACTCACTC
This sequence comes from Psychrobacter urativorans, assembly GCF_001298525.1. Classification (NCBI taxonomy): domain Bacteria; kingdom Pseudomonadati; phylum Pseudomonadota; class Gammaproteobacteria; order Moraxellales; family Moraxellaceae; genus Psychrobacter; species Psychrobacter urativorans. The sequence goes on along the minus strand of NZ_CP012678.1, from coordinate 336,479 downwards.
TATATTTTAATATGAACTCTGGTAACAGTAGAATGCTTAAATGGATTGTGCTTTATATTTTTCTTTGCTTACTCTTCAGATGGCTTATTTTCTCTGATATTACAGAGAGATTTGGCTCTTGGGGCTGGACTTCAGATCAAAACAAGCTTTACCTGTCGATTATGTGGGTGTTCTCAACCTTTGTATTTCTGTACGGCATATTCAACAGTAGTTTTCGCAATTCTTTTTTACTAGAGTATTTGTTTTAAACGCGCTCATCTTTTTATAGTTAGAAAACCAGCATTAACCCTTCAAATCAGAGCAGGTCATGAAACCTCTTAATTCATTAGCAATGTGGGAATCTATAAAAAAGACAGTCGGAACCGACAGCTGGGAGAGCTACTTTAATAAACATGGGGCAGACGGTACATTGCTAGATACTGATGACAATGTCAGCTTCATTAATCCAACTAATGATAAAGCCATCAAACTTACTTATGATCCAAGTAAGAAGAGCCTTATAGATTACTGGCTCAGTAGCTTTGGCGATGAAGAGTCAGGCAGTGTTGAGGTACTTAATATTTATTATAGGCATCAAGATGAATCTCTACCGCTTATTGAGCGTCTCATAAAAGATTGGCCTAATGAGGGTTAAAACACTTAAATAAATAGGGTGCAATAAGCTTTATTGTCTTTATCAAATTCTTTGCCCAGTAATTTAACAGGCCTCAACGTTTTTCCTCCGTCGCTTGAAACCATAACCATCAATTCTTGGTCTTCAAAAGTATTCAACTCCTCAATAATTTGAGCGATACTTTTTTCTTCAGTGCCCCATTCATTTTGGATAATCATAGTTATCATCTCTCTATAATCGTTTAAGGTAGGTACTTAACGAGGTATGCTGAGACTGTCTCAACAATCTTAATCATTTATTTAATTAGCCTACAGCTAAATTCCAATTCCCTACTTGGGAGGCGCACCCGTTTGAGCAGATCAGTAAGTAAGTAACATATAAAAAATGAGTTTTGATATCAGCAATGGTATTAGATTAACAGATCCCTTTAAGTCAGTTGCTTTGCTTTATCAGTCACGCGCATATTAAAACCACAATCAGAGCGTTTTTTCTTATCTGCCAAGGTTAAGTCAGATTGTGGCAGCGGCTTATTTGAAAAGTTTGGTTGTATGGCCTGGGTCAACTTATTGAAATCACTGTCGCTCATATCTGTTGCAGCAAGTGATTTGTCTAATGCGCTTGTGGCTTTCTTAAAATGATTGTCCGCTGCTGTGCTCTTAGTCGTACTCGTACTATACAGCGCATCACAAGACATCAAACTTAACCCAAGTATCATTAAGCCTGTCACTTTATATAAAGCATTAATTGCAACTCCTTATTTTATATTCCCGTAGTTTTTCATTAAATACAGGGGCGTTATATCCACTGCCCAAACCAAAACTTAACCTTTTCCCAAAATGATGTTTGAGGGTGGCTTTCTTGTTCCAATGTACTATGGGTATTAACTGAATCGGTACTATTACTTAATCCGCTTTTATCAGTGCTGCTAGGGTACGCAGCGTTCAGTTTATTACAAGTAGGGTATTTATCTTGTAGCTGCTGTAAATAATAAGCTTGATCTTCATCTATAAAGCCATCTAATATGCCAACTTTATAGCTACTGTCATGACCACATTTACCCTCTACTCGGTTCCAGGCTAAAAAAGACACCAATGGTTTACCAACTATTAACTTATCATTTTTACAGCTCAGTGTCGCGAGCGAAGCCACCGTATAGTTTGCTGGCTCATTACCACTGGCCGCATATGCTAGGCCAATAACTAAGTCGTTTGGCTGGATACCTTTCAACTCAAAATCACTTTGCCAGTGCTCAGGAGTAGAATAAAAAAACCACATTTTAAGGGTGCGAAAAACGAAGCGTGAATTACTAAATTGCAAGTCAAAACCTTTTTGCTGATTATCCATTAATGTGGGCTGCGATGATTGCAGACGAGCAATAAATACATCATTTGGTGAATGCGGCATACAAGCCCATATGGTTTGCATGGAGAAAAATAGTATGATCAAAATAGGTATGCGATATAAAAAACGCATTTAATGTTTTTCCTTATCCATAACATTCCACTTTTAGGTCACAAACCATACGTTATCTAATTGGCATTTAGGTTGAGGTTTAATACGTTCATCGTCAATGGTACTGGCGAGGCCGGGAAACCTATAGCCTTCACCTATTTTATATTCTATAAATGGGCTGCTTTGGTACAAAAGGACACCGTATGAACTATTTTGGCGCAAAACAGTATTGTCAGAAAAGCGAGTGGTGTTCTTTGGAAATACCAGTGCACTTTCTCGACTCCTTTCGCCGAAGAAATCTATATCATGTTGGACGACCAGACAGTTATCCTTAATCAGAAGCGTACCGTCCGTAATGTGAGTACCGCCATCTATTGAGTTTTCATAGAGTGGAGGATTGTATTCTAAGATCTCTATTTTCTCCTCAATAGCTTTAGTCAACATTTTTTCTTTTTCCTGAAGTGATTTATCTGCAGGCTCGTTTTTAGCGGCACAGCCTGAAAACAATAAAGTCATCACAACAGCCGAGCAACTTAAGGTATTCAAGTGAAAACGCTGCATCTTTAATCACTCCAAAATAAATATCACTAAGGCTTATTCACTTGCCCTAAAAACAATATCGCATCGGTTTTATTGTCTTTAATTACAAACATAAATGGATGATCGGCTTTAAATTCGACGGGATAAGACATACCAACGTACATACCTACAGCACCCGCTGCTGCCGCCGCTTCCGTGCCTTTTTCATCGACGGTGACTACTGCTTGATGATAAACCTCATCGAGCTTTATCGGTGGGCCATCAGCATATAAGTTAAATTCAGCCCCATTATTAAACGCTTTTGGCATACCCATATCAGCGAGCAATTTTTTCATCTGATAACGCGCATCTAACTTAAACTTTGGCAGTTGAAGGTTCACCTCTTGTCTTACTAAGCCTGAACGCCATTGCTTAATCTTAGTTGCACTTAAACTCTTAGCTAATTGCTGCATAGCAAGTTTATGATTGAGTTTGGGTAATACTACGAGCATAGATAGGTCATCGCCTTTATAAGGTAATTGCACGACCTGTATATGTTTGTCCTTATAATAGTCAAAATAAGACTGTTGCCGCATCATCTGGACGGTAGAGGCTCTACCGATAGCATTATAAAAAGGCTGGGCACTGGTTCTTTCAGCTGCAAAAGGCATGGTCCAATCCCCCTTAAAATAGACGGCGTTGGTTAGTACCACGGCAGTATCAGATTTAATGCTACCCTTAGGTAGTAGTTCAGGAATCATTTGCTTGGTTTTCTCAGCGATCTTTTTATTAATGGTCTGACGCGCAGGATCAGGACTGCCTTCAAAATCAAGAGCGGTCACTTGTCCGCTGTAATAACGTTGCACGGTGTCTATGTAAGATTTAGTGGGTGTTAACCCTTGTTGCATCCATAAATCATTGACCGTGGCAAGCTTGTAGTCGGGATTGGGTGTATTAAATTGGTTATAGAGTGCTGCACTATTAGGGTTTAGGATAGCTGGTGCTGGATAATGAAACGTCTTCTGAATTTGCGCTTTCGTTTCCCCTTCGGCTGCGGCATATAGCATGGCCATCGCAGTAGACAAGCTATACGGTGAGAAAAATACGTTCTCATCTACTTGCTCAGACTTGCCGTTTATCTGCTGATACATGTCAATGGCCAATTGATTGTTGGCAGTGACGACTTCAGCAATACCCTCTGGTGTTGGGGTCAAAGCCTTTACCTCAATCGGAAGCGCTTGATGGTTAATAGTTGGCTGATTATGAGGAATGGTATCTGTTACAGCACCAGTTCTATTATTTCTTATATTACTGTCACAGCCAGTGGTCATTAATACTAGGGTAGTAACAGCTAAGGCGCTGATAATACGATTATGGGCTGTGTATTTAAAATAGCGAAGTGGGTCATTTTGCATATCAGGCTCAACAATAAATTATAATTAAAAGAATGGCTCTATTTCGGCTGCTGTATAGGGAGCTACGCAGCTGTATATTTGGTAGTTTTAGAACAACTGATTTACTTTGTATTCATCATCCCAGTTGTTTTGTATTAACGTTTTTAGCTCCTCTTCACTTTGGAATGTGCTGAAATCTTCCCCGTACCACTCTATTAGAGCGTCCTTTGTTATCTTATATTCTTGATGATCAAAATTAAACGTTATCCACTCTGCATTTTGAATCAACGCAAATAAGTAAGTGGCATTATATATCACGGTCCTTTTATCATTTTTTTCTGACTCTGACCCATCATAATTTAAGATGATCCCATAGGGTGTCTCTTTTGTTTTAAGCTCGAGCCCCCTGAAGTTATCTGATTGCATAGAGCGATTTACAATATTGATGACTGCACTATTATCACCAACATAGGCATTCTTGTATTGAAACACATCTTCTTCAGTGGTCTTCGTATTACATCCACTGGCGACGGAAATCACTAACAGTGAACACGATAATAATTTAAGCATTTTTTTCATAATGTCTCATCAACAGTCGTTTAATTCTTATTGCCATAATTCGCTTTTTTAAGGCTTATTCACTTGCCCCAAAAACAATATCGCATCGGTTTTATTGTCTTTAATCATAAAGATAAACGGATGATCGGCTGTAAACTTAACTGGCTGATTTATAGGAGCAGAAGCTTCTACTGCTACAATGGCTGTCGCTGCTGCCGCTTCGGTCCCTTTTTCATCGACAATGACCACTGCTTGATGATAAATATCATCAATTTTTATCGCTAGAGGCTCATCAAATAGTTTGAATTTGGCTTTGTCTTTAAAAGCGCTTGGCATACCCATGTTTGATAGCAAACCTTTCATATCGTAGCGCTCTGCAAGCTTAAACTTTGGCAAGGAAATATTTACTTCTTGAGTGACTAAATCTTTATTCCATTCTTTAATCTTATCAGCGCTCAAATCATGCACTAGCTGCTGCATCGCGGCTTTGTCTTTTGATTTCGGTAATACCACCAGCATAGACAAGTGGTCGCCCTTATAAGGTAGTTGCACAACCTGCACTTGCTTGTCCTCGCTATAGCCGAAATCAGCCTGCATATTCATCATTTTGACATCAGAGGGTTCGCCTGTGAGGGGATAAAAAGGCTGCTCATAGGTGCTATTTGCCTCAAAAGGCATTTTCCAGTCGCCCTTAAAGTAAACCGCGTTGGTTAATACTGCAACAACACTAGATGGAATGCTTCCCTTTGGTAGTAACTCAGGAATCATCTGATTGGTATGCTGAGCAATTTTTTTATTAATGATGAGCCGCGAAGGATCAGGACTACCTTTAAAATTAAGGGTGGTCACTTGACCGCCATAATAACGTTGTACGGCATCGACATAGGACTTAGTAGGTGTTAGCCCTTGCTGCATCCATAAGTCATTGACTGTGGCGAGCTTATAATCGGGGTTTGGTTTATTAAATTGATTATAGAGCGCGGCGCTATTGGGATTGAGAATATCCATTGAGGGATAATAAAAGGTCTTCTGAATTTGCGCTTTTGTTTCCCCTTCCGCTGCGGCATACAGCATGGCCATCGCCGTAGACAGGCTATATGGCGAGAAAAATACGTTTTTATCTGCTTGGTCAGGTTGACCATTTATCTGCTGATACATAGCAATGGCAAACTGGTTGTTGGCATTAATGACTTCCATAACGCCATTTGAGGTTGACGCGGAATCATCAGCAGCTACAAAGCCATCTTTGCTAACAGCCTTATAATCAGAATTATTTTTAGTCTTATCTGGCAAGGATGACTGTTCTGAGATTGATGCGGTATTGGCTACACTGTCATTAGACTTAGAATCTTTCATAGTACTGTCACAGCCAGTAACCAATAATAATAGACTACTGATAGCCAATGCACTTATGATACGGTTACCATGTGCTTTTTTAAGATAACAATACTGATTATTCTTCATATCTGCTTCACTAATAATGTAGAGTTAAGATGATGCCATTCTAGTATCATCTCTATACAATCGTTTAGTGTATTTTGGTAAGCAAGCTGTACTGAACTTAAGAGTGCCTAAAAATAATTAGCGGATAACTATATTATTGATTTTGCATGATTTCTAATGAAGTAGCAGTGGTATTGGTCAATCGTAAAAGTGAGAGAAATATGGTTTTTAATAAGAATTTTCTAATAGGATTGATGAGTATACTTTTAATATCGTGCTCATATTTTGAGAAGGATAAAGGCAAAATTATCATAAATAACGAAAGCCCTTATCTCATATCTGACGTACGCGTCAAGTATACCAGCTCCAAAAGAGTGGACTTAATCGGAGATTTGCCGCCTAACTCCTCTTATCGCTACGCTATCCAATATACAAGCTATGAAGATTCAATATCTATTGACTATACTGATCAGGATAAGAAGACCTATTCTAGAGATGCAGTGCCCTATGCCGCTTCATACGATAAAGAACGATATACATTTACTATAAGATAAAAATGGTCTATACATCAGGATGAGATAGCTTCAACAAGACTGGTAATGGATGTTAGGCATTGAGTTAAAAAGCGCTTAATAGGATTGATAGATACACCGCTGTTATCTCAATAATCTAAAACCCATCACCTTTAAAAACTAAACCCCTTATTTGAATATTTTCTGAAGATAATCACAGCTTGCTTGGTAGTCGTTATCGCAAGATACCTCTAACCACTCTTTTGCCATAGATTTGTCTTTATTAACACCCAAACCCTTATAATACATCAGCGCTATAAGATACTGAGCGCGTTCACTACCTTTGCTCCATGACCCATCAACCGTATTACGGTATCTATTTCTGGCCGCTTGTTCATACCACCTAAAGGCTTGAGTATAATCCTGAGTGACGCCAATCCCATCATAATACATATCACCCAACTGATATTGTGTCAGTAAATTTCCTTTACTCATCTCTCCACGACCCAAGAAGTAACTATTACTCGCCGCTTTTTTGAACCAGCTTAAGGCTGCATCATAGTCTTGTACAACACCTATTCCCTCAAAGTACATTTTCCCTAGACGGTATTCGGCATGTGTCTTTCCAAGACCAGTATAACTCTCCCGACTAGCCGCTATCTCAAACCATTCTTTTGCTTTGATCTTATCCTGAGTAACCCCTAAGCCGCAATCGTACATGACTCCCAAGTTATACTCAGCATTAGTATCACCTTGAGCAGCAAGCTTTTCAAAGATATGAAAGGCCTTTTTATAATCTTGGGCAATACCTAAACCGCCATAATACATCAGCCCCAAGCTATATTCAGCATACATTTTTGTGTATTGAGCATCCGTTTTTTCATTAACAGCGGCCTTCTGATAATAGGTAAAAGCTTGACTGTAGCTTTGAGGCGTACCTGCACCATGATAGTACATCTCTGCAAGTTGATACTGAGCCTGCATGTCATCAGTATCGGCTAATTTTTTATATAATTTAAAAGCCTTGGCGTAATCCTGAGGTACGCCATACTTACCCGCATAATAGATATAGGCAAGGTTGGCTATTGCAGAGGTATGTCCGTTATCAGCAGCTATCTGATACCATTTAATTTTGTTTATAGAATCATAAGCTTGAAGACCAAGCATGAATTGAGCAGGACTATATCCTCGAATGGCAAACCATTCATACGGTTTCCTGCTATCTTCGGGCAAGTCTAAGTTCTCTAAATATAGCTTGGCAAGCTGTTGCTGATTATCGTTGTCTTCTAGCTGTTCAGTTGCTTCTTCTGCTATATAATCAGCTGCTATAGCGGATACAGCCAGTCCAAATGATAATACCGAGATTGTTATATTCTTGATTAAATACTGTTTGAATCTTTGCATATTAAATTACTCCAAAATACATATTGCTATAGCTTATTCACTTGTCCTAAGAACAATATGACATCGGTTTTATTGTCTTTAATCATAAACATAGAGGGGTGATCGGCTGTAAACTCAGCGTTATAAGAAGCTGAAATAGGCTTTATAACGATGCTAGTTGCAGCTGCTGCAACCGTTCCTTTTTCATTAACGTCGATCACTGCTTGATGATGAATATCGTCAATGGCGATGGGTGAGCTATCTGCAAACACATTAAACTTAGCTTGATTCCCAAACACGCTTGGCATGCCCATCTTTGTCAGTAGCGACTCCATCTGATAGCTTTCTTGTAATTTGAACTTAGGAATAATCAGAAAAACCTTTCTATTCTCCAACTGCTCAGTCCATTGATTAATCTGAGTAGTACTTAAATTAGCTACTAGTTTCTGTATAGCAACTGGCTCTTTTGATTTTGGTAAGACAATTAGCATTGATAGGTCGTCGCCTTTATAAGGCAGTTCTACCACTTGTACTTTTTCATCTTCCATATAATCAAAGTGATTTATGCCATACATCAAGTTCACATCAGTCGTCGTGCCATCAAGGTTATAAAAAGGCTGCTCCCAGTTTCTTAATGCAAGTGGCTGTGCCCATTCGCTTTTAAAATGAACGGCATTCGTTAATACAGCAGCTGTAGAAGGCTTGATACTGTCCTTTGCTAGCAGCTCAGGAATCATCTGCTTGGTGTGTTTGGCAATGGTCTTATTGATGGTCTGACGGGAAGGTTCAGGACTGTTTTTAAAATCAAGGTTGGTGACATTACCACCGTAATAACGTTGTACAGTACCCAAGTAGTTCTGGTTGGGGCGCAACCCTTGTTGTATCCATAAATCGTTGGCTGTAGCAAGTTGGTAGTTAGGATTTGGTTTGTTGAACTGCTCATGTAGTGCAGCACTGTTCGGATTCAGAACGCTCAGTGAGGGATAGTGAAAGGTCTTTTGGATTTGCGCTTTCGTTTTTCCTTCCGCTGCGGCATAGAGCATGGCCATCGCAGTAGATAAGCTATAGGGTGAGAAAAACACGTTGTCATGAGCTTGCTCAGTCTGCCCATTTATCTGCTGATACATATCAATGGCAAATTGATTGTTGGCATCGACGACTTGTTTGACACCTTCAGGCGTTGAAGCAGAGTCGTCAGCAGCCGTATAACTCTTATCAGCCTTTGTGGTTGAAGTGGTCTCAATCTTGCTGACTATGGGTTTGTCAGCTGTCGCTTTTATGAGTTGATTATTAACCAAGCTATTATTACAACCAGCGATTGCCAGTAAACTGCCTAAAGCAAGCGTACCCATGCTGAGCTTCATTATTGGCTTTTTATAAATGTATTGGTTATGATTTTTCACGGCGTTGCACCCTCTTATAATTCGAATGATGTCCTGATGATATACAAGGGTTTAGGCTGATTTAGTAAACATATGCTAATAAATTTAAGGATAAGATTTCAGATTAATACGGTATTATATAAGGAAAGCCATAAGCTTAAAAAATACTTAATCGTATTTTTAGGAATCTTAATATCAGGTTGTATGACACCTTCAAAAAACACGATGAATCAGACCGCTAGTGAGAATAAAGTCCTGAAGACTGAAATAGAGGATATCTCGAATACATCAACAGCTAAATATGCGGATATATTTACATACCCTTTTGATCCTGAGGAACCCCAGTTAGATATGGGGGTCGGTGGACGATTGGTTGTAATAGAGGGTTGTTTGTTAATAGAGTCAAGTGATGGCGTGTTTTCTACGCCTATATTGCCTGAAGGGGTGAGCTATTGGGATAAAAACAAAGGTATTGTCTATATTTATGACAGAGGATTTTTAATAGGCAATATTATTCGTTCAAATGGTGTTGCTTTAGACAGTCATTTCCAAAAAGTATAAGATATCTTCATATCAAAAGCGAAGCCCTCGTGCCTCAAACGTCATTCAATATTGTTCGGTACTAAATTTGACTAGCAGTCAAATCAGCTTAAGAGGTCAATTATAAAGAGAGAGTGCTGTACACAAGCTAGGCAGTTAAAGTGTTTTGCCATGTATAAAAACTCAAATACTCACTTCAAGTGTCTACTGGAGAATCAGAACTATAATCTATTGATATAAATGATGATTTATTCACTCTAACCAAGAAGCAATCAGCAAGAATTGTGCTAATATCGCTACTTTATCAGTATGACGGGTTTTCTCATTTTGTAATGAAAAAACTCCTTAAATCTAAGAGCGAGGAGAATGAATGAACGACCATCTTGATTTGACAGTGTATGAACGGAGTCTGATTGATAATGGTGTAAGGATTGCGATGAAAGAAAACGATAAGAGTAGCGTGGGATCCACGGATGAACTCATTAAAAAATATCATCAAGACAGTAATTTAGGACTCTTTGAATTACGTTCAAAAATCAAGACACATGATTTGGGTAAGTATGAGGATCTGTCACTAAATGATCTCAAGTTAATTACAAACTGTCTAACCCTATGGAATGATTTTACTTATCAAAAAAGCTTAGAGGAAACAGAGAAACATAAAGTAGAGTATTACAAGAACTGCGAACTGCAAATGAGCGCACTACGCGAAAAGCTAAGCGCTATTGAATTGCATACTATGTATAGCGGCCTGTTATAAATAGTAAACCCTCACCTATGCTGCTCATTTTTTATCAAGGTTATCTCTAACTCTTGCTGTTCGATATTTTTCAAACGCATCGAACTATTGGCTAACTCTTTACCAAGCCATCATCACCATCGGTTTTTAATGCAGCAACACGTTCTTGTATCGCACGATAGAACCCATCTTTGTCTTTTGGTGATATCACTATACTCCCCCCTTCATATCTTATCTCAATCCGATCTAAAGACAGGGCTGGAGCAGATAACATACTGTTGGTACGAATGATATGTGTAATGTCTTTCAATGGTATGCTCTGAGTAGAAAAACCGTTTTTCACAAACAGTTCGTCATCTGACAAACTGTACTTTATGTTGAAAAATATCAACAAGAGTAATATCGCACCTGGTATCGTCAAAAGACTAATAAACAGTATTCTTCTAATAGAGCTATCGTTGTAAATCCATTCCCATACAGGTACCAAAATGAGTAGTAAGCTAGAACCCAATATTAAAAACGCTAACCATAAATCAATCTTTGATGTAAATACAGCATTTATCATAATTTATTAGCAGAAAGCCCTTATTTAATATTTATATTCGAAAAGCCAGCTTCATGTACAAAGCGAGGTACACTGTCATTGTTTCAATGGTTCAAGTTAGTTCATTATTCTATATAGCTAATAGCCAAAGATTCAAGTCTTAAATAAGAAACCTAAATCACTGAATGAGGTAGTACTTGTTAAGGCGCCTTAGTTGGGATCACTTCCCTATACAGGTATCGAACTGCTAGTATTTTATGTAAAGTTAATGACTATGAGATAAACAGCATTGGTCATTATCATCGAGTTTTTTGACTAAACTCTCCCAAGTTAGCTTCTACAGGATTATCAGCATAGCTTAGTTTCATCGAAGTCTGTTTTATTAAAAGGGGTAGCTAAAAAACTTACTATCAAACTCACATCATAATCCTAAGTCTGTTTTTTTGAAGTCCTCCAACCATTTTTTCAATCCAATAATATCAAACGCTTGTGCCCCGTAACCAATATTGAGCAAATCATCAGGTAAGTACTCATCAAACTTTTCAGTCATCTTGAAAGGTACAGTTTCAGCAAGCTCAGTTGCTGTAGGTAATATCTGACTGGCAAGCTTTTGTAAAAATTGACAAACCTGAAACGAATCAATTTTACTAATACAAATAACACCTGCATAGGCTTCAACAGTGAAGTCATCTCGTATGAGCAACGCCGTTAAGGTATTTACAATTTTATCTCCACGCCACATAAATATATAACTATTTCCATCTTTGTCTACAACAGGCTGATTGCTTAAATCATACCTATTAAAAGTATCAATACTTTCTGAAAATAATTGTCTTGCCGTTTTGTCAGCAAAATCTAAATGTTGCTCACCAACTCGAATACGATAATCACCGTTGTTCAATATTTCATACATTTCTTGGCGTACTCGGTCATGTATGGACATACTACCGCCACCAAAAGTTGGAGGCTTGCCACCGCCTTTGACAGAGATGACATCAACTACTTTTTTATCCATATCAATATTTTTGACTTGCCAGCGTTTACCACCAAAAATAATATATTGCTCAGGTAACAACATAGTTTCAATTGGTAAGGTGCCAAGCGTTCTATTACCAGTCACGATACGGTATTCTTCTGGTGTCTTAAAGACTGCATAAAAAGTGTAATGACCAACAATACGCTCACCGACAATACCTAAAACCAATTGATTATTACCAAGTTGGGTAAGTAGTTGCAACTCTCCCATTTGGCTTAGTAAAGACTTAAAGTGCGCTGGTTGTATTTGTTGAAAGGGTCCTTGTTTACATAGCAGTATATAAAGCTGGTCAGCACGAATACCGCCCCATTGACCGATAGTCGCTAGTACCTGATGCAATAGCGTTGAGAAGTGATATAACTCAGTATCCGCCGGCTCAAACCACTTATCGATAATCAGTAATCTTATCATTGCGAATGACTGGATTAACTCAAGACGTAGCTTGTCAGTGAGACTGGTATCTTTATCAATCTCTTTTTCAATAATCAGCATTCTGAGCACCGCCGAACCACCACGCCTACCTGAGCGCCCAAGCCGTTGCCTAAGACTGGCTACAGAATGTGGAGCCGTCACTTGCACCACCGTATCAACCTTACCAATATCGATTCCAAGCTCTAAAGTCATAGTACATACGGCGGTGGTTGGCAACGCCTCTTTTTGCAGGCGTGTTTCTAAGCTTTCTCTAAGCTCTTTTGACAGTGAGCCGTGATGAGGGAAGAACTCATTAGGCACAATATTATGCTCACATAAATCACTCAGCTCTGTCGCTATCATCTCTGTGCGCTTACGGCTATTAGCAAATATTAGATGGCTACCGCCACGGCATAATCGGTACAAGTCCGAACAAACTTGCGCCTCGGCAGTATAAGGATGCTGAATACCAATATATTGAGAGTCAGAACTTTCAAAATTATTCTTTTTAGAATCTGATTCAAGCGCTAATTGACTAGGCTCTATGTAACCTTTTACTTGTACTTTAATACTAGCCTTCGCCTCATCATCTTCAATAATGACGCAAGGTAGTGACTGATTAGGCCTTAATGACTGCGGTACGCTTTTCAGATCTCCCAACGTTGCACTCAGCGCTACTCTCGGAATAGGTGAATTTAAACGTTCAGTGACATGCTCAAGCCGCGTCAAAAGAGATAATAAATGCTGACCACGCTCGCTACCCAAAAAAGCATGAAACTCATCAATCACAATATATTTTAGGCTACTAAAAGCTTGTTTTACCCAACCTGAATCCCGAATCAATAAAGATTCAAGCGACTCAGGCGTAATCAAAATAATTCCTGATGGCGACTTTTTTTGTTTATTCTTTTTACTTCGTGGGCTATCGCCATGCCATGGCGTCACTTGCATATCAAGCAACTCTGCTAGACTCTCAAGCCTCCGATATTGATCATTAATTAGCGCTTTCAGTGGGCTGATATACAAAATACCTACTCCGTTACCCTGCCCTTCTTTTTCATATAGTCCTATATTTTGGCCATTGTCTGACTTGACGAGAGCGCTACACGCCGGCAAAAAGAACGCTTCTGTTTTGCCGGCAGCAGTCGCCGCACTAATCAGTACGTCGGTTTTCCCAGATAAAATAGGTGCAATTGCTTTGGCTTGTACCTCGCGTAATCCATTCCAACCTTGGTTAAATATCCAACGCTGTATTTGATAATCAAGCTGAAGATGAGCGTCTCTCAAAGGTAGTTTCTCATATTTAGTGCCTTATAACCTAAAATCGGCAAGTTCGTCTTCTTCATTCATACCACTCATATCAATGTCCATATCAGAGGGCATTTCAGGGTCAATAGATACTGAGTTAATAAGTTGATCCCACGAAATAGCTGGATTTTGATCAATGACAGCCAACATATCCAAAAATGCTTTAATGGTATTGCGAGGTGTTCTAAAGTAAGCATCACCTATCGTTTGACTGCAATGCTGTAAAAAAGCTTGTAAGGATTCATCAGGTACTAGATATTCGGCTTCGTCACCACCTGCATAAACATGGCGCAGGTTTTTCAGTAAAATATATAGCTCTTCTGGTGTGAGACTTGCTAAATGCAATGCAGGCGACGAATAGTCAATCACGCCTGCCTGCTTAGCAAAACTATTATCTGCTAAGCGCGTTTGCAAGGCATCATAGCTATACAACCCTTTACGCGGATCAAGTAAGAACTCAGGCGTACCGCCTAACAAAAACCCTAGATGCTCAGCGGTACCTTGCAAACAGTCATTTAGAATACGCAGTATCTGCTCATAATTCGCTTGTCGTGCTTGTGTGCTATTGAGTTTATATAAGTTGACCATCTCATCGAGATTAACTAACAAACCTTGGTAGCCGGCCTGCCGTACGAATAGACTCATGATTTTGAGTGCATCATAAAAAGACGCGTCAGATATGATAGTACGCACACCTAAATCGCGCCTTGCATCAGTCTTAGCTGAGTACTCTGCACGCAGCCATCGAATCGCATTGACCTTTAACTCATCATTATCTTCTTCGTGACCTCGCCAATAAGCTTCAATAACTTTAGCAAAGTCGTAACCGCCAACCAATTCTGTCAATTCAGCTAACTTGTCTTGGATAACATCGCTAATTGCCTCACCTGTACTATCCGCTTGTTTGCGGGCTTCAGTAATAAAACGTTCGACTACACTGGCCAAACCATTACCATCCGGTTTATTACGAGTGGATAGATTACGCATAAGCTCGGAATATAAGTTTCTTGCTTGTCCTGACGATGCTTGAATACGCCTATCAGGTGATAAATCAGCATTAACAGTGACCAGCTTACGCTCAAGCGCAATCGCTCTTACCACACTCAAAAAAAAGGTCTTGCCTGAACCATACTCGCCAATAATAAGACGAAACGCCGAGCCACCATCAGCAATACGCTCAATATCACTTATTAGCGCTCTAAGCTCATTCATACGTCCCACTTGGATGTGCTGAATACCAACCTTTGGTGTGACTCCTGCCTTAAGCGACTGAATAATAGCATCGCGCTCTTTTGCTCTAATTTTTTTACCGGTCATTATTTATCCTTGATAACTCTATTATTGGTTCTTATTTTTAGTACAATGCCTTTAATTCTTCGACAATCTCAAAGTCAATTATTACTTCATCATTTTCTTCTAATACTGGTGCATCGACATTATCATACGCCCAATCATTGATGGTCTCGATAGCACCATTTATCATCAAATTTAGTGACCCACACAGAACCTCAGCTTCTTCTCGTTGCCATATCTCTTTACTAATCAGTTGCTGATAAAGCTGACTATGAATAGTATCTAAACCTTTAACAACAGACTCGTTAATCACATCCGTTTCACTACAGTTATCTACTTGTTCATTTGGCAGTGACTCACTATCGCTTTCCATATCGTCATCATCTGCCGAAAATATACTCGCCAGCATTGCTTTAGCGTCGCCTGTCTCGCTTTCATACAAGGCTAATAATTCAGCGTTAAAAATATACGTCTTACTATTATGATCGGAAATATCAGCGTTAGCACCTATACCTTGCTCATTACTATTCTTAAGCTGTGCCTCATTACTGAACGCTGGCGTTATCTTTTTAGCGCTAGTTAAGTGATGAATATCGCTAACTACTGAATTTTTATCAAGACCTAGAGCCTGATACAACTTTTCAATTTGTTTAATTTGACTGGGTTCAACATTACCTTTAGCTAAGGCAACTGAAATGATAAAACGACTGATAAAGTCAATGTGCTTGTCATCAAGTACCGCTAGCTTTGCCTTTAGGCCTGACATATTAGCAGGGCTATTCAAGCGCCATAACAAATAAGCCTTTAGTGACGCTTTTTCAATAGTAGTAAGCTGCGTGTCTTGCTCAATAATCGTCAGTAGCGTATCTACCTCTTTTTTATCAACATAGCCATTAATAGTTGCAACCATGGCACCCAATCTAAGTGCTAAACTGATTTGATGAAATGAGGTGCTCGGCTCAAAGTCTTGTCCATGACCGCTATCAAATAGAACCACATATCCATCTGGTTTAAAACTGGTCTGATGGTACCGCTGGTCTGGCACAATACCAAAGCCTGCTAACTCAGCTAAACTTGTAATAATTTCATTATGCTTTTTGGTAAATGTTTTAGGTACTGAGTGCGACAACTCCTCATCCAAATACCCAAATAATTCTTTAGCCGTCGTCAGACCTTCATCATTTTGAATAACAGATTTTGCCCATGCTTTAAATTTTTGTATTGCTGGGTATTTTTCTTGATAGGCTTGTTGCTGAATAAGCACTTTTGGTAGTAATAAAATAGCGCCTATATCTGTTTTATCATTACTATCACGACCTAAATAGCGACTATAGGCGTCTAAAGCATCATTACATTGTTCGGCAACAGTAATCAGCTTTTTGATGGGCGCTTTTAATATACTAGGATCTTGTAGATCATCAAGCGTAAGATCAACATAACCAATTGAGCGGCTGGCAGCGTTATAATTTAACGTTAGCTTGGTTTTATTGGGAGAAACGGTGAATCCATTGGGATAAGCTTCTTGATATAAAATATCGAACAGATCTTTGAATTCTGACTCACAGCGCCTTGCAGGCGTCCTAAAATTATATTCATTAGAAAAAATGAGCCACTCCCATGCTAAAGTGGCAGGAATGGGCAACTTTAAGGTTACCGTTTTTGCTAATTGCATTTTAAAGGTTAGGTTGCGACTACTGGCAGGCGGCGGGGAAACCTGGTGTGCTTGTAATCGTTCTTCAAACAGTGGCGAGCGCACAAGTGCCATAAATTCTAAAAAATGGACAGAATAGTTGTGAAATGATGACTGCTTGCCATAAATATTATGCAGACGAAAAGCTTCGTTATAAATAGCAATAAACTCATCATCAGACACATTGTCTAGACTAATACTTTCAATGACTCTGCGCTCAAGCCCATTAAAGTAGATAAAAACATAGCCGATGGGCGTATGGGGATTTGTACGATCAGACGCTAACCAGTCTAGATAAATACCACGACATAAAGCTGAAAGCTGTCCATAAGTTGGCCAGTAACCTAACGACTCATCACTATAAATAGCTGTCGTACTATGGATAGCTGATGGTGGACCTACTGATAAACGCTCATCTATTAATGAGGGCTCAGTACCATAACCCACTAAAGTCTCAAGCTGCCCGCCAAAATAAAAAAAGCCTCGTTCAATAGTGCGATTATGAATGGTTATAGACTCATACTTGGTTACCCAGCGACCCTTTGTGTGATTGGAGGAGGTACTGCATTCCTTTGATCTCTCCGATGAGAGAATAAAAGTAGCAAGACTATCTACATTATCCAAGTCATCGCTGTCAACATGATTGTCATCAAAACTATTTTTATCAATACCATTGTCATGGTGCCTATTTGTACGGTTTTGATTATTATGACTAACTTGCGCCCCTGCAGATGGCTTTATATTAGGTGGCAAATCTATAAGATGAGTTCTCACCTCATTACTTTTGGTATCATACTTCTCTTTGAATAGCGCCACGACATTTTCGATAAAATTTTTCATTACCTATAAAACCCATTCTAAGAAAGTTAGATAAAAGAGGCGGACAGAACGACTAGAGTTTAAGCATTTTAAGAAAATCACGCTCTGTAATAATATTGATGTCGATACCTTCTGCAATCAGCGTCTCTGATTTACGCTGTTTACTACTTTTATCATGTCCATTTAATAATGTTAAGTCTGGTGTACCTACAACTAAATAGTTGAGCTTTTTAGACACACCAGCCTTAACATGAAAACCTTGCTTTGCTGCGATATCGGTAATTTCTACGCGTTTTATAGATAGCTCTCCTGTAAAACAAATATTTAACCCAAAAAACCGCCCTTCCTCATTACCTTCTATAGAGCGGTTTTGAGTAAAGCGCTGCGTACGACTACTATTTTTTGGATGAGATGGCTGATCTTTTAACCATTCTATGATTGAAGCATTATTTTCTCTAAGAATAGTGGTTGTCACAAACCCACACGCTTTAGCATCTTCTAGTGCATCATGATGATCAAAAGCATACCGCCATTCTTTACATACATTAGCAAGATTATATCCTGATGTACTAAATCGCTGGCAAGTGTCACGTACCATGACAGAAGCATCAACCCACTGCCAAGACGGCAGTGGCAAATTATGATCCGATAAGCACTTTGTTATTGCTCTTTGATCAAAATTGGTATAACTAACCACAACATTGTTACCGATAAATTGAATGATATGACCATAAATATCAAATATAGAAGGAGCATCTTTCACTTGCTTAGTATCGATTCCATGAATATCTATATTTATTCGACTAAAGCTAGACTGTGGTCTGATAAGGATACATTAGGTATCTATCAATTTACCTTTAATATACTTTGCCATACCTACTTGGCAAATAGAGCCGACGTCTGAGTTAGCAGTTTCTACATCAATAGCCACAAAATTCATTGTCTATCCTTGTTCAAATAGCGTGTAATATATGAATAATGATAAACTAAAATTGATATTTTTACCTACTTGATTGATAAGTACTGAGGTAAGTTTAATCGCAATCAAACTCTCGTCTTGATAGTGAATGAAAAAAGTGTGAATTGAGATGAACATCTTCGACCAGACAGGAGCTAGCACATAAATAGATGCTCAGTATTTTTTCTCATGTACAAAAACCTTAAATATCAACTCTAAACAGTTGCCGAAAATTTACCAATTGTTTACAGTTGGGTAAATATTACGCTGGTGATTGTTCATGAGAAACTTATTGATTGTTGGTTTGCTCTTAGCTCTTGCTGGGTGTGGTGGTTACGATGATATTGACGCCATGAGAGACGCCACTATGGGCTCTACCGGCGTCGTCGGTGGTAACACTGGCTCTAACAGTGGTAATACAACAAAATGCTATGAACCTAATGTGCTGAATGCAAGCGGTGTCCGTGTTATTGATGGTGATACGATAGAGGTTACTCAAGCATCAGGACAAAGCGAACGTGTACGTTTACTAGGCATTGATGCACCAGAATCGGCACAAGAGTACGGAACAGAAAGCACTACTGCCTTATCTCAGTGTATAAATAATGCGATTGTTACTATCCAGTGGACTGAAAGAGATAGATATGATCGACTGCTTGGTAAGGTCATTGCCAATAATGTTGACTGCAATTTGAATCAACTGCAAAAGGGTGCTGCTTGGCATTACAAGGAATATCAAAGTAGTCAGACACCTTACGATCGCATTGAGTATGCCAACGCTGAGATTGTGGCGCGTTCAAATGGTAGGGGCTTGTGGGCAAATCGATATCCTATAAAGCCATCCGATTATCGAAGCGGTAAAAATAGCTCTGACCTTAACTTTAATAATGATCGTTTGCCATCAAAAGGTGCTAGTAAATGTTATAGCAAACCTAGCGTAGGTTCCTCTAATGGTTCTGGCACTATTATACCATTGCCACCTACCGGCTCTATCTGCAGTAATTTTATTAAGAAAACCTGTAGTCAGATAACAACATGCGTAGAAGCACAGCAGCAACTTGCCTGCGGCAATACGCAGATTGATGGCGATAAGGACGGAGTCCCATGCGAATCGATATGCCCAGGTGGCTAATTAGCATCGCTGTCTTATCGTTAGCTGCATGCACCCCTCAAGATGATAGCTACGCTAGCCAATTTGTTTCTGGCTATGTTGCGGTACATGAAATGTTCTGGTCCGCTGATCATGATACGCCCTACCCATTTACGACATCAGGTGAAATATCCTGTGTCTATTATCCAACGTTTGGTATTGAGGTGTATTTTGAACCTGCAGGCTATATTCACGAGTCCTCCATTGGCACTCCGCTTAATAAGGCTGCTGCAGAGTCTCTAAAGCAAGCTGGCATGGTTCCAAACGTGCCCTATAGTATTAAGAAAGGTGCTGACTTGAGTGATGCTAGAGAGATTGGGTTACAGCTATGTGATGAGCAGATGGATAAGATTAAGGGTGTGTGAAGCACTAGATTAGGACTAATACAAGTTAATTAGTTGTTTTGATAACTAATGCAAATATAAATTGGAGAGTTTCTTTGTCAAATAATTCGTATATAGATGATTATCCCTCTACCTTTAATAGTCATATTCCAATAACCTGCGTGAATATTGACGATGATGAAAGCAATGAGATTTGTTTAATACTACGAAATATATTTGAAGAAATTGGTAAAAGTCTTAATATTAAAAGTTTAAAAGGTATTTCTATTGCACTTGGTGATGAAGGCTATCGAAAAGCTATTGATCTAATTGATAGCACTAGACAAGTATCTAATGGCGAGGTGATTGGATGTGCTTTAACAATATCTAATATCATAGAAGGTGTTTTAGAGAGTTACATTGTTCTTAAAGATGTTTCAATAGTCCCTCTATTAGTTGAAAAGGCTGCTAAAGATGAAGAACAAGTAGCTTTTATGCTACAAGTTATTGCGCATGAGTGCGGTCATATACACGGCGATGATTTGTTTTATGAAATTATGGGAGATGTGCCTAAAATTGAAGACTATGAAAGCCATTATGCAGCATTTATTTATGATATATCTACGGTAGGTTGGTCAGAGTTTTCCGCATGCTTTTTTAGTGCTCATATAGGTTTATGTCCAGAAGAAGATTTCAGAGGTATAGTCGAGAGCAAGGTAGAGAATATTGTAAATGAGCTTGAAAGTTTGAAGCTCATGACACTTGAGCCTTTAGAATTGCTCATAAGTGTTTATAAAAATATAGGAAACTTGATCAAATATTCTAGCTATTATTTAGGCTGGATGTTTAATAGCAAACTCAAACCTGAAAAAACAAAACTATATGAGAGTCTTGAAGATAACTGGTTTTTAAGTTACTTTTTAGAATTAGATAAAATTTATGAGAATATTCTATCTAAACTATCAAATGAGCAACTAGAGTTTGATGAAATCCTAGAAATTGGTCATCTTTCAAAGAGAATTGCAAAGCATTTCGGTTTTACTACTACAGTAGACCAAAGTAATGGAACAGGTATATTTTTCATGGCTTAATTCAATACTTAGTCTGACGTTAATTAGCTGATAAATCATGGCTAACTTCAATGACTATCCACTATTCCTAATAAAAAACCCACTTTAATGTGGGTTTTTTATTATCGAATGCTTAATACAAATCCTTTCGAATCCAATTGGGTAGATAGTCAGACCGATAATCACTTATCCAAGTATCTATCCAGACGACGAGACCGGTAACAAACACACCCCATCCAAGCAATGTAATGCTGTTTGATACGTAGGCAGATATCATTGCAAATGAGCTAGTTCCAATACTTGGTTGAATAATACCACTAACCAAAAAAGCAAATAAACCCATAAATGGTACTGCATATATACCACCACGAATGCCGTGCAGTATGAACCAACATATTTTTTCCAACATGATATAAATATCCTCCTTAGCCAGTACAGACTTTCTTAGACTGGCTAATCTTGCCGTTATTACAAACAAACTTGCCATTTTTGCAATGTGATACACCACCCATGCTTTTAGAGCAAGGATAATTCTGAGCATTCGCCTGTACGACTGGCGCCATCATAAATATAGCAATAAGAAGTACTGACCAATTTTTCATAGGCTGCTACCTTAATAATCAAGTAAAGGAGGTTCGACCATAGCACTGCAAACCACCTCTATCAACGATAATTTAACTTATGTTTATAAATATAAGAAATGAATTGTATTTATATTACTCCTAGATCATATGGATTTTTCTACTCCAACTAAACTGCTGGCAGGAATATAGTTTGAGCCGTTTCTATTTTATCGGAGGCAGATTATTCATTCTGATATAGGAAGTCAGTACTGTAACAATGATTATCATCAGATCGTTAAGCAGCATAAGTTAAAAGGCTCAATGTCTAGGCGTAGTAATTGCTTTGAAAATACCCCAATATAAAACTTCTCGGGTAAGGAGCACTGCTCCGCAAGGAAGAATAAGCTGGTGTATCATCAAGACTATAAAACAAGATTCGAAACTGTCAGCGATAACACTAAATATATTGAACTAGATTACAACCAGACTAGAATTAGAAAGGGTTTAGGCTATAAAACGCCAAGACACATGTGGTTTGATTATTATCGTCAGGCTGCGTAACTAAAACCTCCTAAGTTTGTTTCTACAGATTTAATAGCAGGTGTCATGACGCCTATTCAACGAATTTTTTAATTTCATCCAAATACTTTGAAGGCTCAAATCTCATAAAACCATAATCCGCTATTTCATGCTTATAAAATGGGTCTAGTGCCATTATTTCTTTGACTTCTTGCAGATCGTTAGATAACACGATAATAACGCCACCAACACGGTTATCTCTACGGCCAGATGCTAAAAAAACATTCTTAGCGTAAAATTTCTCTAAGAACACAATATGCTCATTTAAATACTTTTGCACTTCGGATAGAGGCTTTTTATAAGTTAAAGTAGTCACAATCATTGTTAATGGTACCTTTTTGTTATTAAAATTTATCTGTTAAAGATATTCTAATTGCGCTGTCTCCTATTAAAGCTTATTTACCTTCGCTAAGAACAACATAGTATCGATTTTATTTTCTTTATTTATAAACAAATGATTAGCTCAAACTCAATGTTGTATTAGGTAGACGTCACTTATATAACCGCGCTCAATGCATTTTACATACTGTCAACTATAATTCCTCGTTATGCTCTTCTGGTACATACTTCAAAATATCACCTGGCGTCACATCTAACACTTCACATAGTTTACTTAAGGTATCGAACTCTATCCGAGTGGTTTGATCATTATAGATTCTATGTAATGTCGATTTACTAATGTCTGTTGTTCTAACTAAATCCGCTACTCGTAGTCTTCTCTCTGCTAAAAGAACAGGCAAGTTACACAAAATCACAATAAACTCCTTATTGGCAATAACTAAATTATTGCCAACGACTACTTTTGTGCTAATATAGTACTCGTTGGCAATAACAAAGTATTTATAGAAAACCATTTAATTCTGACTAGGAAGCTATTATGTCACAGACTTCTCTATCCACTCAAGAGTTGGCTTTAGTAATGTAGCGAGTAAAGAGTAAGCTAAAAAAATATTAATAATACTAAGGAGATTGACCGTGAAGTTTATCGATTATGATCAACTATGTAGTAAGTTTAAGCCTAAAGGGGCTATCAGTGTAGACGCTAATATAATAGCTAATATGCTAATTCGTGAACATTGTCTCCAACAGGGAAATAATCTAGCCCAGTTTTTGAAAATAGAGCCCTTCTTTGATAACTACATGGCATTAAGAGTATGGGTGCAAAGACGACTAAACGCTCAGGATGACTATATTATAGTCGAGATGCATAATAAGCTTCAAAGCGAGCTTTATACACTCTTACCGCAGCCATATAGCTACTAATCAGGAGAATTATAATGGGTATAAGGCTTGAGTTAGGTATGACGCAGAATGAAAGAGATAGAAAAATCTGCGAAGACTATTGGGCGTATGATAATAAAAGTGGGTTTATTGGACATATAAAATCACTTTGTAAACAATACAAGCTTAGTTCTTATATATTATTTGAGACTATAGCCGGATGTTATGCTTGTCTGGATGATGTTCTCTGTGAATACTGCGGAACTGCTTGTCCTGTTGAAGTGCCAGCAGATATACTTCATATGCGTTCGAAAATAAGTTGGTCTTGTACGGTTTGTGAGAATGCACTTTGGCGGGAACATAACATCAATAAGTAACTGTTATTAGACTGGTGCTTCTTTGCAAAATGTACTGGCTCTATTTCTGTACGTTTGGCATTCTACCGTTTAATTGCAGTTCTTAAATACGTTCGAACAAATAACAATAGATGAATCATGTTTCATAGTCAAAGCACACTATTAGTTCTTTAAAAAATACGAATAGGAGTGTAATTAATAGAAGAGAAATCTACCTCAAGCTCGTTTGTGAAAGGTTCTTTGTAGGCATTTGCATCAAAACCTATAAATTCAATACCTTGGTCGCTTAGTACTTTGAACACTTTACATACTGCCGAAATATAGATAGGAATCAAGTTCACGTAAATCTGTTTGGTTGGATACCTTCCTTCCTTTGCATAAGCAGTAATTAGATCGAAACCAAGCTCATTTTTTATTTGATTAAGTAGTTTAAGCTTATCCTTGTCCTTCATTCTGTCTATAGTCAATCTTAGATAAAACCGATACAATATTTATAACCAATTCATTTAGTGAAATAAACGATGACCTATTCAATCGACTTTCGCAAACAAGTACTGCGTAGCATTAAAGACGGCATGACCATTCGAGAAGCTGCTAACTTTTATCAGATTAGCACAAGCTCGATTCACAGCTGGCAGCAGAGCTTAGCGCCTAAGACAACCAGAAATAAAGCACCGACTAAAATATTAAATGAAGCACTATTAAAAGATGTTGAGCAGCATCCAGACGATTATATGTACGAGAGAGCACAGCGTTTAGGCTGTAGTAAATCAGGTATTGAAGCTGCATTAAAACGTCTTAGTATCAGTCAAAAAAAAGACCTTAGAGCATCCAAAAGCCTGTTTGATGAAAAGAGCTAAGTATCTCAATCATTTATATAATTATATGGCTCAAGGCTATCCCATCGTTTATATGGATGAGAGCGGCTTTGAGGCTGTGAACCGCCCCGGTATTGTCGGAGACTCAACATTCTGAGAGAATACGACAATGAAAAGACAAACCTACACTCCTGAGATTAAAGAACGCGCCGTTCGCATGCTGATTGAAGCGTCGAGCGACTATCCTTCTACATGGTCAGCCATTCAAGCCATAGCGTCAAAGATTGGCTGTACGCCTGAGACACTGCGATCTTGGCATAAAAAGCACATAGACCAAACCATTCCCGCCTTAGTGCAGGCTCAAAGTGACAAAGAGCGTATCAAAGAACTTGAACGAGAGAATAGAGAACTCAAGCAAGCCAATGAGATTATA